>NZ_JAYGHH010000103.1:0-2034 GCF_034931045.1 Nodularia sp. UHCC 0506 | reverse complement strand
AATATGTTGATTCCAAAAATGGCCGCGTTCCCAAAAATCCCGAAAAGCTGCGTTCTTTGATGCGAGAAGTGATGGTACGAAATACCCGTGCCTTAGTCGATGTTAAACTACCGAAACGTTTTGCTACGACAATCACTGTTAACCCTGCTGCTGGTGAACAGAAGCTTTACCAAGATTTAAGTGCATATCTGCGATCGCACGAGGATAAGCTGGACAAACTCTCTCGCACAAATTTACTGATGCGGGCTGGTTCTTCTCCCGGTGCTTTGGCTGATTCACTCAAGCAACTGAGTAAACGCCTACCTGATGAGGAATTAAAGACTTTAGCAAAACGTGCATCTCAGGTTAAGCAGGTGGAAAAGGCCAAGGTATTGGTGGAGATGCTATCAAAATCTCGTCAGAAAACTTTGGTTTTCAGCACGCATAAAGCCACAAGTGCTTATTTAGCTAAAACTCTAGAAGCGGCAAATATACCCTTTGCGGAATTCCAAGGTGGGATGTCCCTCAAAGACAAAGATGCGGCGATCGCTTCCTTTCGGGATCATGTTTCTGTGCTGTTAGCATCGGAAACAGGTGGAGAGGGTCGTAATATTCAGTTTGCCAATGCGATCGTTAATTATGACCTCCCCTGGAACCCGATGAAAATTGAACAGCGCATCGGTCGTATCCATCGCATTGGACAAACCCAGGATGTGTTTATTTTTAACTTTTGTTTAAAGGACAGTATTGAAGAATACATTCTGCGGATACTACATGACAAAATTAATATGTTTGAATTAGTGGTAGGAGAAATTGAGTCAATTATTGGCAATGTGGATGATGAGTTTGACTTTAGTGAAGTTGTCATGGACATCTGGTTAAAACATCAAAAACCTGCGGCACTAGATACCGCCTTTGAACAATTGGCCGATAATTTATTACAAGCCAAAAACCAGTATCAGCAAATTCAAGATTTAGATGAGCAGATTTTTGGTGAAGATTTTGAAGCTTGAGGTATGCAATTTTTATGTTATCAGATCCTATTCTTACTACTTTAGAAAAAATTGTGGCTTTGCATGATGGGATAGCAGAACCTGCTAGTGAATCTATTTTGAATGCCTTGTTAACTGAAAATTTAGCTGCGGTGCTTTCTCTCCCAGAAGAAGTTACTTTTACCACGAAAGCTGATGTTCCTGAAAGTGTTTTTGTAACTTATCATTCAGAAGTTTTAAATAAGTTGTCAGACTTATTAACTGTGAGAGGGCAAATTACTAACTTGGGTGTTAAATTTGATGGACATTTGAAGAATACAGGCTTTGAGAAACTTTTATTGGAAAAACTTGTGCCACAAAATGGCTTAATTCGTTTTATTGAGGCTAAACCAGAAATTACTCGTTATATTTTGTGTAATGTTGCTTATACAGCCAATGCGGAGGAAAAAAGAATTGGGTTAGTTTCGTTTATTATCAATGAACTCACAGGAGTAACACCTATAGAAATTGGTGACGCTTTATTTTGGGAAGCTGACCGAATTTCTGTGGAGCATACACCATTATCTATTCCTTTCGAGGATTTATTGCAATTAATTGAACATCAAGGTGCAATCTTAATTGATCATTCTTTAGAAAATTGGCAGGCTAAGTTAAGCAGAGCAAAAACCAGGGATGAAGAACGACTCAAGGCTTATTACAATACTATTAGCTCGGAAATTCACCAAAAAATTGTGGTGAAACAGTTAGTAGGGGATGAAAAGGATAAGGAATTAGCACGAATTGAGGCTACTAACCGGGAATTAGAGCGAAAATTGTGGGATATCCAAGAGCGTTATGCGATGAGTGTAGAGGCTTGGTTACATAGTGCGATGATTATTCATTTACCTACTGTACATATTCAGTGTGAGTTGCAAAGAAAAAAAGCCAAACGGACGGTTACAGCTGTTTGGAATCCCTTTACAAAAATTATTGAACCGTTGCGTTGTGAAGTGTCAGGAGAGGCTGTTTATACTTTTTATTTAGATGACATAGAGGCTAAAATTATTTCTTCGGCAGTTTGGCA
>NZ_JAYGHH010000102.1:0-2034 GCF_034931045.1 Nodularia sp. UHCC 0506 | reverse complement strand
TAATACAATTTCAGTAACTAAAATTTTCTGGCGGTCATAGCTTAAACAACACAACAACACTTAAGCCATCCCATCAGGAAGCAGTGCAGCTAATTTCTGTCCCGTCTTACGGTTGTCAATTCCCTTTTTTAGTTTTAACGATGCGTTACAGAAAAATTTGTGATAAATTGTGGGTAATTGTTAACTACTACTAACACTTTATCACATTTGAACCCCAGGCTGTATTGCCGTCAAGCGTATAGATTATGTCAAAAACACAACAGGTGCTAGATTATGCCCGTGAAAAAGGCATAATTAGAGCTAAAGATATAGAAGCACAAGGTATTCACAGACAATATCTCAAACGCCTGGAACAGCAAGGACTACTGATACGTTCAGCCCGTGGTATTTACACTTTTGCAGAAGCTGAAATTACAGAAGGTCATACCTTGGCTGAAACTGCTAAACGAGTTCCTAGTGGAGTAATTTGTCTTCTATCAGCACTTAGTTTTTATGGGCTAACTACTCAAGCACCTTTTGAAGTATGGCTTGCTATACCTCACAAGCACCGTCCCCCAAAAGACAATCTTTTACCTCTAAAAATTGTTTATATGTCTGGTAAATCCCTCTGTGAAGGTGTTGAAGAACATCTAATAGAAGGTGTGAATGTACGAGTATATTCTTTGGCAAAAACAGTTGTGGATTGTTTTAAATTTCGCAATAAAATTGGTCTAGATGTGGCGCTTGAAGCACTACGAGAATGTTGGAGAGAAAGAAGATGCTCAATTGATGAACTATGGGATTACGCTAAAATTTGTCGAGTACATAATGTTATACGTCCATATCTCAATTCACTAAAATAATGTTCTTTTCATTTTCACATCAAGTTGAGTTGTTTGCCAATAGAGATTCCCTGTAGGATAATGGTTAACGCTTTGCAAATATCTTTAGGGTTATAGGGGTCAAACTGCGAAAAATCTGTTTTCGATGATGCCTTTGGTACTGCTGTAGATATAACTATTAGTATTTCAACTAGCTTTCTTGTGGCTTCATCTGTAGGCGTAAAACAACCTGATTTTTGTTGTGCATGGTGAACTATATCGCTATTCTTATTTACCCAATTAGTCGCTTTTTCCACCGCAATTCTAGGCATCAAATCAGGCGGCAATTCGTATGTTAAAGCTTCTGCTAAAAATGTAAAAATAATTGTTTTTAGGAGAGGGGAACGATTTAAGCTCCCTATTAAATTTTTAGCGATCGCCTGAGTTTTGTATTGTGGCTCTCCTAGTAATTGCTTACGCCTTTTAGCCTCACCCATTATTTTTATTAGAGGTTATTTTTTAGTTACGGTTTAAAATTAGTTTGACGAAATTTCTATACCACTGTGTACACCAAAGCAAAAATAATCACATCACTTTTGACACTTCAAGAGTGTAAATGAGTTTTTTATATTAAAACAACACATTATCATTAACCTTCCTAAGTATAATTACTTTTTTTTGGTTAATAATTCTGACTTTTCTAAGTTTAAGTTTCTCTAGTCTAAGTTTTTGTCTAGTCAATTCTAGAGCAATTAATTCTTGAGCGCGTTTTTCAATTTTGTTTTGACGTTCTATTGGTAGTTCCTTGATTTTTTCTCTCAAACTTTTACCCATTGTGTACTTAACCTTCCTCTTTTAATTTTAAAAGATGATCCTTGTACCGTGCATCAGCTTTTTTGATGAGTTGTTTATAAAAACGTTTTTGGCTAACACCCGACTTATCACCTGCTACCAACAAGATTGCTTTTCTTTTTGGGTCAAAAGCAAATGCTACACGCCAAACACCACCATGAGCCAAAAAACGTAATTCTTTCATGTTGCTGTACTCTGAGCCATTGAGGGTGTCAACGTGAGGGCGTTTTAGCTGTGAGCCGAATTTTTCTAATAACTCTGCTGTAGCAAGTAACTCATCTTGCACCTCTGTAGGCAATCTACCAAACTCCGGCTCAAAATCATCATGAAATTCAACTGTCCATTCCACTAACTTATTATGATTACAATGTCATACGTTTTC
>NZ_JAYGHH010000101.1:0-2343 GCF_034931045.1 Nodularia sp. UHCC 0506 | reverse complement strand
ATCCGGTGCGGCTGCTGCTCAAGGGATTGAGAGGCAGGAAGCATTTGATACTTGGATTGTGCAGCAACGGTTGAATGACCCTGAATATTTTATACCGCAACTCAAGCAACGGTTAGAGGCGATTATTGGCGATGAGTGGCTATTTGAGCGATTTTGAGCTTTTTCTGTTCTCTGGCGAGGGTTCAGATCCCCGACTTCTCAAAGAAGTCGGGGATCTAATCCTGTGAGCTAATTGCCGCTAGTAGGCATCGCCCAAATAGTCACTTTGCCATCGAAGCTACCACTGGCTAGGGTTTGCCCATCTGGACTAAAGGCGATCGCACTTACCCAGTCTGAAGTCCCTGCCAGTGTACTTTGTAACTCTCCTGTAGTTAAATTCCACATTTTTACGCCATCTCTGCCGGCACTGGCTAAGGTTTGTCCATCGGGATTGATGGCGATCGCATTCACCCAATTATTATGTCCTGTGAGGGTGCGTACTGGCTCGTTAGAATTTTGACTCCAAATTTTAATAGTGCGATCGCGGCTGGCTGTGATGAAATTTGAACCATCTGGCGTAAACGCTAGGGTAGTCACTGTCTGGGAATGCCCAGTAAATTCACTGACTAATTCACCAGTATTCAAGTTCCACAGTTTAATTACACCCTTATTATCGCCACTAGCTATAGTCTGACCATCAGGACTCATTGCTAGTGTATGTATAGAATTATCAAAGCGTACCAAAGTAGCTAATGGTCGCTGTTGGAACAAATCCCACATCCGAATCCCGTCTAAAGCACCACTAACCAGAATTCGACTATCGGGTGATACAGCCAAAGACATGACATTACTGCTATGTCCCACAAAAGAACGACTAAACTTATTATTTTTCAGATTCCAAATATTAATTCTATTGTCGCTGCTACAGCTAATTAAAGTTTGACCATCTGGTGAAATTGCTAAAGACTGCACCCCAGTTGTGTGTGCTTTTCTAATCCGTCCCGACCTTTCGCCTGTTACGGGGTTCCACAATTGGATTATGCCATCATTGTCACTACCACCACCACTGACCAAAAGTTTGCTATTGGGACTAAAGGCCAAAGATTTAACGCTTCCTCTATGTCCTAAGAAGGTGTGAAGCAGTTGGGGGTTGCTCGCAGTTTTGACTTGAGAGTTTGGTCTTAATTGCACAGCAGCGTTAACAGCCGGAATATTTGACCCTTGCCAGAGAGTTATCGGCAAAGCGATCGCCGCCATAAATGCCATAATTATGTACGGGCGCAATACATAATTTTCCCCAGTGCTTACCTCACGCCTCACTTTTTTGCCTCACTTTTGGTATAGATTTCGTCTTCTTTACTCTTCACTCAGCACTCAGCACTCTCCCCACTTCTCATCGCCGTGGTTTTTTCTTAGAAATAGTCAGAATTGGCAGAGTAGTACTAGATGATTGGGGAGGTAAGTAATGTTGTACTACAGGCTCATCTGCCAGGGGTTGCCGTTGCTGGATTCGCCATAACTTAAAAGCTAGGCTGACCCCTGCTGTCCCCAAACCAACAGCAAATAATGACCAACTATCATTCAGTCCTCCAATTAGGGAATCAACCACGCCTACTGTCATCAATACGCTGATTATTGGGTCTTTTCTGTAGGCTGACTTTAAAAAACGAGGTAATACAGCATTCATCACGGCTTAGTTTTTCCAGATTACCGAGAATACCTCACACATTAACTGCTATTTTAACGATATGCATCTAAAGCACTGAAATTTTCTACAGTACAGAAAAAGTGTAGTTGTTCATCTTCTTGCAGGTGTTATTTGCCAGCAAGTTTAAAATAATACCAACACTTTTGTGTGTGCATCTGCGTCATAAACGGCTTGTGTAAGGAAGTTTGCTCTTAGATATTTTCACGTTCAAAACCAGCTAGTTGTTCCAGCTGGTTCAAACACTTCTAATTACTAGCTTACAACTTCAAGCTTTATGCTTGTTAGTAGCACTATTTCAGGCCTAGCCATGATAGCACACCTTGATTAGTGAAATACTCAATCGCCACCATCAATAAAAAGCCAATCATTGCTGCTCGACCATTTAAGCGTTCAGCATATTCATTAAAACCAAACTTGGGATCTTCTAATTTGGGGGTAATTGTTGGTTGTGATTGTGTCATTTTCCTAAAACCTCTTTTTGGCAAACGGGAGTTAAAACAGTAAACAGGGAACAATTATCAATGTTTCAGATGGGATTGAGAACCAGACTGAAATAAACTTTTGTCAAAATTTAGAGAGTGTGACTCCCCTGTTGATTATTGGTAACTGATGGGGGCGTTGGCAATGCTTAAATAGCAGCGTCTCTAGAAGAACTT
>NZ_JAYGHH010000100.1:1425-2368 GCF_034931045.1 Nodularia sp. UHCC 0506 | reverse complement strand
CACTAGCACTATTGTTCCTTCCGGTAAATGTGCTGACTCCAGCAGTTCGATCTTTCCTTCCCAAACGGTAGCGCAAAGTGTTTTTAGCATATCCGTTTTATGAATGGTTCTGTTTTTATTTTATGCTTCGATGCCTCAGAGAGCGTAGAAACGTAATTGCATAGTAATTTTGTACTCACAAAACTTTTACACCACCCAGCAAATAAAACTTCAGTAGAGGTTACAATATGGTGCATAATTTTGGGTAACAAAAATAAAGCCCTAAGAGTTAAAAATAGCTTTGATGTCTACTGAATTACTTGCTGAAACTTTAATCCCACTTTCTATCCCAGAACGGAAAGCTTTAATCTTACATCATGCTTTATTAGTTGATGTGACTCACATCGCAGATGAAGATTTACATATAGCATACAAATACGGAAAAATAATTTCCTCAATAGCACCTGCTTACTTTCAATATCAAATCTTACAAGATAAGCAGAACGGAACAGTTTTAGAATTAGATAGACAATCTCAGTTAATTGCTAGTAAAACTGAGAAGTTTGGAGATAATTTTATTGCGTGGTTAAAAACAGATTTTGAAAATAAAAGTGCAATACTTGAGCATCATCCTAACCCACGCAATCTTTTTGAACTCTGTGGAGCTAAATTGCTAGTTACTAGCAACTCAGTGACAAGAAGCCTTAGCACCAAAATGGGCATACTCTGGGAACAAATAGCTGATATTAGTCCTTATGTAATTGTTCCTGAATTTGACTTTGAAATTAAAATTAAGGGAATAGATATTATTATTTTTGCAGAAGAAAAAGTTCAATTTGCACAACTAAAAACTTTAAAGGGAACACTGACAGGTTCACAAAAGAATAGAGCTAAAAAAGAATTAAGTATTCATGATAACCCATTATTTGTATCAGCTTTTGATTTGGGTGACTGGACATTTAAC
>NZ_JAYGHH010000100.1:0-1400 GCF_034931045.1 Nodularia sp. UHCC 0506 | reverse complement strand
GTATTGCTGGTAAAAATTTTTGGAATAGTATTGGTATAAAATATGAAAATTTTGGAAACCCACGTAAGAATTATGTTACAGCGAATTGATCAAGCCTTTGCTGAATTAGCTACAAAATAAAAAGTTTCAATTCTATAGCGAAAAAAGAGAGAGTTGTTCAGCTATTTCTTTCCCTTTTGGTTTGTTTCCTTGAATTAAGCTAAAAAGATAATCACCAATCTCTTTTGCAAGTAATACCGGAACTGCGTTACCAATTTGCTTATACTTGGAACTTATTGAACCATAAAAAATCCAATCATCGGGAAAAGTTTGAATTTTTGCAGATTCACTTACAGTTAAAGAACGTAACTCTACAGGATGACACATATCTGTAGCTTTTTGGTGTGGACTTGTGGTTATTGTCGGAGAAGGTTTATCCCAGGATAATCTTCTATAAAAACCAACTTTTCCGCCTCCCGATTCATAAGCACCTCCCATAGCCTCTTTTTTTAATTCTTCTGGTAAATGTCTCCAATTTTGCCCAGCTTCCAATAATCTTAAATACTTTAAACGACTTTCTGAATAACTTATAAATTCTGGTTTTGCATCAACTAAACCTGTTAAAGCATCTCTTAAAGTCCGCCACTTAGGTAAATTTTGACCATCTTTGCAATATTTAGGAATAGGAAACGTAGCAGGTTCCCCATCTCTAGAACCAATAAATACTACACGCTGTCTATTTTGTGGAACGCCATAATCTGCTGCTTCTAAAAGGTTATAAACTACGTTATATCCTAGTTCTTTCATTTCGGCTAATACCACAGTCAAAGCCGCACCAGCCATTTCGTCAGCTTCTAAAGGTGGGTAATTTTTTCTTCGTTGATTAATTGGCCTGTGGCGAAGAGAAGCAGAAAGTAAACCTTTGACATTCTCCATCAAAAAAAAACGGGGCTGGACTTCTTTAACTATGCGGATAAAGTCCATGAATAAACTACCGCGAGGGTCCATGACTGAACCTCTTTTTCCGGCTGTACTAAATGGCTGACAAGGTGGACCACCTGTTACTAAGTCTACTTCACCAGGTTGTAAAGCGCGACCTAAATTTAAAACTCTCCCCCCTTCTTCAAGTAGGTTTTGGGAACTAACTTTTTCTATTTCTCTAGGAACAGCACTTTCTGTAAGATAAGGTCTATTCAGAAGAATTGTTTTTGTAGCATCACGGTCTTTTTCTACGACACTTACTGTATGAAATCCTGCTTTTTCCATACCCAAGTCTAGACCAAATGCACCTGTAAATAAGGAAATAGAAATTGCTTTACCATCTATCATTAGAAGCACTAACACCAAAACTAAATATTTCTTACAGTACAATTATACTACTGTGTAAACACTTTTTACCTTTCCAAACTTTATTATATTCT
>NZ_JAYGHH010000099.1:0-3014 GCF_034931045.1 Nodularia sp. UHCC 0506 | reverse complement strand
GTGGACGGCGAATTCTCAAACTGCTGGTTTTACTCTGCTGTTCAAGATCCTCTATCCCTCTATTGATTGTTCTGTAGTTACATCCCAACAATTTACTTATGTATCCAATCCCCCCGTACCCAAGCTTTTTTGCTTCAATTGCTGCATACCGCCTACGGTCTTTCTCCGATAGAGATTCATAGTAATCTTGCATCTGCTTTTCTAGCATTGGAGAGTAGATTTCTATCACGATATTGCCTCCTAATAACCACTTCTTTAGTCTACTATCCCCTGCCACAACTTTTGTACTTTATTTAATCCACATCCCTTAGTTACTTATTTAGCTGCTTTTTTGCTTCTACACCTTGGTATTTATTTACTCCCAAAAGGCATATAGCTTCATATTTACCTAAATTGGTTCCCAATAAACCATTAAGACTATTCCTTTAGTGAGGTGACAGAGTTCCTTCTCCTTTCAACATTTTCAGCTAATCTTAGGCGTTCTTCAATATGATGAAATTATCCAATTTACAGTCTCAAACAGCGAATATTACCTTATTTGAACAAGACCCTATTGTTCCCCCAAATCTGCGAAGTGATTTCTCAGCCTATGCTACTTATCAACTGAATTAAGGCGCTGATAAGCTTGAGACTGCCAGACATCTAATTCAGGTACTCTCCAAGGAGCTTTTTTTTGTTTCTTGTCTCTAGAGTCATTTTTAAGACCTTGTTCCCATAGACTAAAAGCACTTTTCTTATCTTCTAAAGCTTCCTGCACTTGTGCCAATAAATAATAGGCATCGGGACGGGAACTATCTAATTCAATTGCCTTGCCAAGGTAATCTTGAGCATTAATGTATTGATTCTGTTGAAGATATGCCCATCCAAGGTTTTTGTGCAAGGCATATTTCACTAAAGCATCCTGTACACGCTCTAAACTGAATAAGAGCAAGTCAATAGCAGTAGCACTGTTTCCATTAATAATTTCCAATCGTGCTAAATTATTGATAGCTGCATCAGCAGCACGAGTTTTATAATGTTTAGCCATTTCATAGTGGAAACACGCACGCTCCAATTCTTGCAGCTTTTCATAAGTTGACCCCAAGTTATAATGAGCGGCTGCAAGATCCGGATTAAATCTGAGTGACCACACTAAAGAAAACTTGGCGCTAATAAAATCACCTTCCAGGTATTGTTGATGACCTATCTGGTTTAAAGACTTAGCAATAAATTGATTAGTAATGTATTTCTTTACTCTATTGTTTAAAGTAAATTTAGCAACCATTGCATGATCTTCTTGAACAATAAGTGATTGCTGTAAGAGTAAATTCAACGAGGCATCCAATTCTGACAAATCTATCGCAAAGACTAAACTTGCTTGTAAATCTGCAAGAGATACTGCCTGGTGGTTGACTGCTAAAGAGTAAATAATATTTTTTTCCAAATCAGAAATATTCTCAAAAGATTGTAAAAATTCATTGAGAATATTATTGATTAAAGATAAATTGCGTTTTGAAAAATTATTAAAGTCACTTTTAAATGTTTTGTTAATAGTTTTGAAAGCTATTTCTAAAGCTAAAGGATTACCTTGATACAATTCAATTAACTCTAATAAATTTTGCTCAGAAATTGCAAAAGTTTTAATCGGAAAAATAAAATTTTTGGCATCTTCCAGACGCAAACCACTCAAAAGTAATTCCCTTATAGGCAGTGTGTCTCCAGTGAAATCAACAATTTCTATAGATTTTTCTCGACTGGTCAACACCAAGCAGCTATTATGATTTGATTCCCCTAAGCGTCTTAATAATTCTCCATACCCCTCATATTCCTTGGGATAATGTCGAGCTAACTGGCTACTTGGCAGAACAGTCTCTAAATCATTTAGTACCAATAGACAACGGTGTTGGGATAGATACTCAATCAGTAAAGAGATTTGCCCACTAACATCTTGTGGGATGTTGATTTCTTCTTGGTGCAACAGAGATTGGAGTAGGTCAGTTAATAATTCTTGGATGGGTGGAGCATAGTGGAGCGATCGCCAAATGACACATTCAAACTCATTCTGAATTTGTTTAGCCAACTGCACTGACAGAATGCTTTTGCCAATGCCACCCATCATCCCAAGAATTACTACTAGTCGGCACTTGTCTTTAACAATCCATTGCTTTAAGGTAGCTAGTTCTTGAGTCCGCCCGTAAAAAAGAGTCACCTCTGGTGCTTCACCCCAATCTTGACGTACCTGAAAGCGTTCTTCCCCAAGATTAACTGGTGTAGAGGATATATTCGATGCTTCCTGAGCTTCATATAAAGATACAAAAATTTGCTTTAATTCAGATAACTTACCAGGTCCACTGCCAATAATATTAAATTTGCGATAAACTTCACCGAGTCTTTTTCTGACAGCCACATCACTGATGCCCAAACGCTTTGCAATCAAAGCATTTGACTGACCTTCTAAAGCTAAAAACAAAGCTTCCATTTGTATATCTGACACATCGTGTTCAGCCAATAACACTCTCAGAAATTCTTGGGGAATTTGGAAAATCAAAGTTATACTTCCTTTCTTACATTAAATCTTTATTCATTATAAAATGTGAGTCTGACTCAGTTCTTTTAAATTCTCACTCTCCGGTTTATACTACCGACATTTAGCACTTCCATCTCACAATCGGGTTTTTTGCAACAAAGGCTGTATTTTAGGTGATTTCCAGAATAAAAATTACCACAGGACACCATGACATGGTAGAAGAGAACAGGTGTTCGCGTAACTGTTCACACTCCCCCACTAAAAAGGTATTAAGAAGCAACAGGAATGGGAGGATGTTTTATACCCCGACGAGCTTGAGTGAGAACTTGAGCAATATAACTCCAAGGGTCAACTTTTCTCAAACGACAAGTTTCAATAACACTCAACATAGAGCAATAAGCTAAACTCCCCTCAGTGGTACGAGTACCATAGCTAATGCGTCGGGCAATGACCGCATGTCGTAAAGCCCGTTCTGCTTCATTATTAGTCGGTGGCAATTGTGAATTAT
>NZ_JAYGHH010000098.1:0-3604 GCF_034931045.1 Nodularia sp. UHCC 0506 | reverse complement strand
AACGTTTCGCAGCTATCACAAATGGATCTAATTTAGATACAAATCTGTAGATAGTTGAGCGATGTGGAATTTCTAAGTTTTTTTGGCCAATAACCGCACGAGTATGATTTTCTTGAGTAATTTGGCGGAGAATTTCATCATGTACATCTGCAATATCGGGTCTAGAGTTATTTAAATAAATTGCCTGAATGCAAGTCTCAATAATTTTAATTACTTCCTTCTCTAGTTTGGGTCGGTAATCTCCTTTGCATCTGTGCTTGGGGACTAATGAACGATTATTTTGTGTTGTACCCTCTTTTACTGTATGATTTTCATGAGACCATAGGGTTGATTCGGAAGTTATACCACTTTGAAAAAAGAATGCGACAGATATCCATCACCGAAGCCTTGTTATGTCTGGCTTTCTTAATTTTGAATTTTGAATTTTGAATTTTGAATTTTGAATTTTGAATTGGTATTAGAGGTTGTATGTCCGCAAACGCCGATTTAATTAGGGGAAGAGGTTCAACGAAGACGCAGGCGGAAGTTAGGGCAACAGGTGGGGTTGAATCTCCATCGGAATTATCCCCCTTGCTCCGGGCTAAAAGTTCCCTGGCCTCTGCTTCAAAACTGAATTACCAGCCACAGGCCAGTGATACGAACATTGAGGCAGATAAATATCTGTTTGCTCGCCTACGACAACTTTCGCTCAAACAACGCTTAGAAATGTTGGTTGTTCATGAGCGTGGAGTGAAGAAACTTTGCCTTGTAGGAATTAAATCCCGACATCGTGGCGCATCTGTGGAGGAAATTCGTCGTGTTTTTACCCGTGCTGTATTAGCAGAAAAATATTCTCTTGATTTTCACCCCCAAGGTAATGATGAAAATATGTGGATTCAGGATTCAATCTCGTTGGCAGCAGAATTACACCAAATTTTTGAGTCCACGAATATTCCTTACTATGTAAGTGGTGGTGTTGCATCTTCGCTGCACGGTGAACCTCGTTCCACTCGTGATTTAGATTTGGTAATTTCAGTCCAATCTGACCAAATCGATTTGTTGGTGGCGACACTTGAAGGTGCGGGATACTATTGCCCAGCAGGTGCGGTTGAGGGTTTAAAGCAAGGCAGTGAACGAATGCTGAATATCACCCATACCGAAACTATTGCGAATGCAGATTTATATATCACTGATGTTTCGCCGTTTGCAGTGTCTCAGATGGCACGTCGCAGGCTCATCGATTTAGAAGGCATACCTGCGTTTTGGGTGGCTTCCCCAGAAGATACAATTTTACAAAAGTTACGCTGGGGTAGGGAGAGTCAATCAGAAAAACAGTGGCGCGATGTCTTGGGGATACTGAAGTTGCAAGCAGAAAGTTTGGATTATATGTACCTGGCAGAATGGTCAGAACGCTTGGATTTGATTGATGCTTTGAACCAAGCATTTACTGAAGCTGGTGTCTAATATTTAATTTGGAAGTCAATAAATGCCATCGCCTGATAGTTTAGAAAAAGATTCGTTACCACCGATTAAACTCATTCTACTGGAAAATGACAATGCCGCATCTGCTCATACTTCCACAAAATTGAGTAGCAAATCAAAAAGGATAACCGCACCTACTGATATTCGTTTTGTGAAGGTACAGGAGTTTTTACGCAGCAATAACCTTGCACCTAACAGCCGTAAGCTCTACGAACGGGAATTGAAGCGGTTTTTGGCTTGGACAGAACTGCACTATCACGAGATGCGTCCACGTCATTTTGGGCAGTATAAAGAGTACCTGCGGGATGATGTCCGTACTGATACTGGTAAACCTCTGGCTAAAAGCAGCATGAATGCGGGAATTGCGGCTCTCAAAAGCTTTTTTAAGTGGATGTGTTATACCTATCCTGAGATTATTGCTACTAATCCCACACTAGGGATAAAATTAGAAAAAATCCCCCTACCACCTGCTCAAAGTTTAACGCCAGAACAAATGCAACGGGTATGGTCAGCGTTGGAGTTTCTGGGAGAAACAAAACAACGGGATACAGCGATGGTTCACATTCTCAGTCATGGACTCCGGGCTGGGGAAGTTGTACTGTTAAATGTTGGGTCTTTTGATGGGAAGGTGCTGTTTTTACCAGATACGAAAACTAATGAACCACGCTTAGTACCGTTGCGAAAACAAAGCCGAGAAGCTGTAACGGAGTATTTGCGATCGCGCGAAGAACTCGGTGA
This sequence comes from Nodularia sp. UHCC 0506, assembly GCF_034931045.1. NCBI lineage: Bacteria > Bacillati > Cyanobacteriota > Cyanophyceae > Nostocales > Nodulariaceae > Nodularia > Nodularia sp. UHCC 0506. The sequence goes on along the minus strand of NZ_JAYGHH010000098.1, from coordinate 1,405 downwards.
ACAATTAAATAGCCTCAGCCCATTAATGATTTCACACCATGCTTCATATCAAGGACAGCGCTTGAGTTATCACGGAATTTACTTTGCTATCGAAAAAATAGGGGAAATGGCTGAAGTTGAAGGTTTGCATCCTCACTCTTTTCGTCATACCTATGCGACTGATTTATTACTTTTGGGTATTGACCCTACCCATGCTCGAAAGCTGACGGGACATCAAAGCGAGAGAGCATTTCGACGGTATACACTCCGTAGTGAACAGGAAGCGGCGATTTCTGCTTATTATCGGGCAATTGGCGAAGAAACCGAAGTAGAGTAAACGATGCCAAAGCCGTTAGATCCTAAGTGTCAGTTATGCGCTAAATTACCAACTTCTAAAGCAAAGGTACTGCATGGAACAGAAGGGGACGGATGTTGGAATCCGAAAGTCTGCCATAATCGCCGTTCCTTCTATCGTCGCCGAACTGATAATAATTCAGCAGAAATTGAAGAAATTACAGTTGCGCCACCGGCAACGTATTTTGCGGTGCTATATCTATATAAGGAACCGGGAGATAAACCATTACACGCCTTGGGTGCAGAACTGTGGCTGGGACAAAAACCTATTTGTCGGCTAGAACCAATTCACTGTTTTGGGTTAACGGCTGGCAAGATCCGCACCTATACTGACCAAGTGTTACAGGCATTTGCTCAACAATATAATGTCTCACTCTATCAATATAAGGATATGTTTGAGGTTAGCCCCAACCATTGTCCAGTCCGTCCCTGTCCATTGCACCCTGAATCATAGAGATGACCAAATATCGTCAGTTATCAATCTGGGATATCTTGGATGAGATGTCAGAGGCTCCGCCGACATCTTCACTTGATGCAGTTTGGGATTGTTTGGATGCAGAATTGCATGATTTACCTTTAGAAGCACAGTTATCAAATGCAGCACTGGCTTTTACTCAAATTGCAGATATTCTCAACGTTCGTGCTGAGTCACTGTTGCAGGATGTACGCGATGGGCTACGCCCCGCCGGAGGCGATCGCAATAGTCCAGATGGACCAGTTATCAGTACCGATATTTTTGCGGGATTAGTGCGAACGACGATGCAGTTAGATTTGGATGATTTGATTGAAACCCCTGTACCACAGACGTTTCAACCACATAGACCGCATCACTTTACCCCTACATCTGATTTAGGTGATTCAATGGTAGCACCTGTGGAGAAGGCGCAAGTGTTGGCGATGTTGGAAGAGGTGACGAGTTTAGAGGATGTTCATAATTTGGCTAGTGATGAAGATGTGCAAAAATGGCAGAGTGCGATCGCTCACTATCTGACACAAGTTCAAGGTGAAATTTCTTTAACTAAACTTCAACGGATGTTACGGATGCCAATGGTGGAGGTGTGGCTGGGATCTT
>NZ_JAYGHH010000097.1:0-3799 GCF_034931045.1 Nodularia sp. UHCC 0506 | reverse complement strand
GTAATAACTCTTAACCCCGAAATATTGAGGGGATACGAAATTACACACCCAAACATTCTTCTTGGCTGAACCAAATTGAGATTTGGTTCAGTATTTTAGTCCGGAAGTTACTCAAACGTGCCAGCTTCAAAAGTCAGGATGACCTCAAAACTAGAATTCTCGCTTTTATTGACTACTTTAATCAAACAATGGCTAAACCTTTCAAGTGGACATATAAGGGTAAAGTTTTGGCTCTTCGGTACTTGGTTTATTTACGCCGTGTTGTACTAGGGCCTTAAACCTATAACTTTACTGTTTCGGCACAGAGTTAATCAGAAAAGTTTCTTGGTCGATAAATTTTTATCAAAGTTGGGCAAGTATTGTCTGATGAGCTTCTTGTCAATTTTGGGACAAAAAATACCGGAACTTTGTATACTATTGAGGGTATTATTTACTTGGCAGATAGCAGTACGATGATGTACTTCAAGTATAGTACTGCGGTTTTGATATACTTTCTCTTGGAAGAAAGATATCAATGGATATAAGGGATTAGTTGTTGACAAAGTAGAGAGAGCATTCAACCAGTTTTTTAGTGAAATTTTTTGTAGATGATAGCCCAATTCATTCAAGTACTCAAATATTTCTACATTACTTAATTCCTGTTCTCTCGGAACAACAATGTTGTAATTGCCACCTATGTATTTTGCATCTGAGGAAATATGAGCGATGACGGCAGCAACATAGTCTACAGGAACAGGAATCCAATATTTTTCAGGACAATCTGGATACATACCCATCTCAATACAACCTCCAATAAAGCGGTAGAAGGTGTCGTTAAGGTTAGCAATTCCTGTTTGCCTATGTCCAGAAATAAAACCAGGACGGTAAATAGAAACTGCTAATCCTTTTTCTCTTGCTGATCTAACGATGCGCTCGGCAGCCCATTTTGACTGTACATAGCCGTACTCTATGGACATAATTGGTAAGCTTAAATCAATATCAAAATCTTCCGAAACTTCATTAATATCAAGTAATGAAGTTACTGCTCCATAAACAGACGGAGTAGATACGTAATGCAGTATTTTGTGACGACAATGTGCGCTTAAAGAAAGAATATTTGCAGTCCCGTCTAAATTAGATTTTTTAATTAGTGAATAAGGTTTGATGTAATTAGTGTCAGCAGCTAAATGATAGATTACGTCAACTTCTTCACCCAATTTGTTAAATAATGATGTTGGCAGTTGCAACTGTGGTTCTTGGATATTACCAGCAATGACATTTACCTGGTCTAGTTTTGCTGTTGGTAGCCGATATTGGATGAAGGTTTCACGCAGCCTAGCGTTTGCTGCTGTTTCCCCCTCTGCCCTTACCAAGCAATAAATTTTATCGTAGCTGCTTTTTATGAGTAGTTCATAAAGCAAGTGTGCGCCCAAAAAACCTGTTGCACCTGTAATTAATGCACAGCGATATTTAGCTTCTGGTGGTTGTTGCCAAATAGATGTATTTAAATCTGAAGAAAGTCGAGCTTCTGCTTGTAAGTCAATATATTTATCACTAGTTAGAGTTTCACATTTGAATTTAAACTGCTCTAAAAATTTTGCTAAAACAGATGGTGTAGGATATTCATAAACTAAGCGAGAAGGAAGAGTAACCCCAAAATCACGTTCGAGTGCATACAAGACATGAGCTATACACAGTGAACTGCCGCCCATCTCAAAAAAATTAGTGTGAGGTTTACAAGTTCTACTAGGTAATTCTAAAGCTTCATCAAAAATTATCGCAATTTTGAGAGAGTTGTCTGTCGTATCAGTCGCAAATGATGGTGTTTGAAGAAATTCTGGTAAAGCATTTCGGTCTACTTTACTGCGATTAGGTAACAAAGCCAATTCATCCACGAAAATAAACCGCGTAGGCACCATGTAATCTGGAAATTGTTCGGCGGCAAAGTATTGCAAATGCTTTTCTATCAAAAACTGTCCGGCTTTGGGAACGATATATGCGACAAGCATCAATAGCCCATCATTACTTTTTATTCGTGTAGTTCTAATTGCTTTGACTACGTTCATCTGTACGCCAGGATGTTGGGCAAGTATCATTTCAATTGCTTCTATTTCTATACGCTTGCCGCGAATTTTGACCTGATTATCTAGCCTACCAGCATAGTGTAATAGTCCAGGCTGATACGGATCTTCGTAAACGATATCACCAGTTTTATATATTTTGCCCACACCAAAAGGGTTATTTAGAAAACGAGTATTTGTAGTCTCAGGTTTATCTAGATAACCTCTGCTTACCCCCATACCACCTACATATAACTCACCCTTTTCACCACGATTACAAAACTGAAATTCTTCATCTAGAATGTAGAGTTCCACATTTGGTAACGCATAACCAATAGGTAAATTTACATCCTGTGGCTTAAACTCGTAAATTGTGCAGCAAACAGTTATTTCTGTTGGCCCATAGGCATTGAAAAAGCGGGTACAGGGTGAAATCCATTCTTTGGCAAGCGATATGGGACAAGCTTCACCCGCTGCGACTACTATTTGTAAATCAAGCAACTGATGACGGAAAGGTGTTAGCGTAGCAAGTACAGAAGGAGGTAATGTTACCCATTGCACTTTTTGTCTAACCATGAAATTTGCTAAAAGTTGCCCAGGAAGCATTTGCTCTCTTGCACCCAGTACCAAAGTTGCCCCACTACATAATGCTGTAAATAATTCCCAGATTGCTGCATCAAAACTGATAGATGCAAACTGAAGTAAACGCAAGCCTTGTTTGATATTAAAAATATCACCACTAGCCTGAGCAAGATTTAGTAAACCTTGATGGGTAAGCATTACCCCCTTTGGTACACCTGTAGAGCCAGAGGTATAAATAATGTAAGCTAGTTGCTCAGGCTTCACTACTGAAGGTGATGCAGAGAATGTAGTTAACGATTGCCAGACAACAGGAGTGTCCAAAAAACACATTTGCCCATCCCAATTACTCTGTTGAATCGCTGGCTCGATATCAAAAGCAAACTTTTTTTGTGTCAGAATCGTGGTTAATTTAGCATCAGCAATCATGTAACTAAGTCGCTGGCGAGGTAAGTCTGGATCAAGAGGAACAAAAGCTGCACCCGCTTTTAAAATGGCATAGATCGCAATAACCATTTCAAAAGAAGGTTCTATACACAGTCCAACTAAAGCATTATTTTTCAGCCTATTCTGTGCTACTAAATATTGAAATAACTGTTCTGCTCGTTGCTGTAACTCGCCGTAAGTCAACTGCTGGTCTTCTATAATCATTGCAATTTCATCAGGATATTTTTGACAGATAAAATTGATTAAAGAAATAACTGTTTCATGGACTTGGGAATTTTGATTTTTCATACAATTCAAGCTTTAAAAGGTGTTTTGGTCTACTAACAAGATAGGTAAGTGATTAGTGAGAAGACAATCTGGTTCGGTTGATCAAAAATCTAAATTTTTAGAATCCTCAATATTTGATTATTATGTTCTAGTTTTGAGAATAATGTCAATTATCAATCTGATCCGAACCGTATTGGATGGCGCTCAAGCCTCACAAACGCCTCTATTTTCAGCGTGGACTTCAGGCTCTACCCCTTATTCAACAAGCTGTCTAGCTATGTTGTCACCCGTTAAGGATTTCAGCTTTGCCCTCTACGGACAACTATGGATGTATGGCATGGAATTATGGGCTGATTTAGCTCTGAACTTAATCGCTCTCAAGCCTCATAAACGCCTCTTTTTCCAACGTGATTTTCAGGCTCTATCCCTTATCAAACAAGCTGTTTAGCCACCTTGTCACCCGTTAA
>NZ_JAYGHH010000096.1:0-3885 GCF_034931045.1 Nodularia sp. UHCC 0506 | reverse complement strand
AGTAGAAGCCAAGAATTTAAAGATTAATTACCCAGATGATAAACCAGAGGAATTAAAAACTTACAGCACTGCATTGAGACAAATTACCGCACTCAAGAAAAGTTTAAAAACTGCTGCTAAAACACAGCTTAAGGACTCCGCACTATATCACCCTGTTTGCACAATCATCACTCATTTTGGGAATGCCCTTTCCTACCAGTTCGCCAGCTACAAGGAAAAGCAGAATACTGATTATCGTCAGCGTGTTGATGTTAGGCGTGAGCCAGAAAACCGGATACAAATTGATTTAACTAACTCGCTTAAATTTTCTCATAACACACTTACAGATATTAAAAATGGTGAGGATGCAAACTGGATGGACGTATCATGCAGTATTGCACTGGCAACTGGTAGGAGAATGGCAGAAGTACATTTATCAGCTAGTTTTGAGCGTGTCGATGATTATACTGTCAGCTTCCGAGGTCATCTCAAAGGCAAGGATAGAAAGGTGAAAATAGCTGACAAAGCTGTGTTTATCAGAGATGTGGCTTTTGATATCCCCACTTTGGTTAATGCTGATTTAGTGGTTTTTGGCTTGCAGTGGTTGGGCGACAAAGGTAAACGCTTTGATAGCAATGAAGACCCGGAACGGGTAAACAGACGGTTCTCGAAAACACTTAACCAACACTGTAAACAGTTTGATATTTTTCCAGAAGATGAACGCACTTATCACAAATTTAGAGCAGCTTACTTTAGGGCTTGCGTGGTAAATGCTGGTAGGGATGGTTTTGATTTTCTCGATTATGCCAAGACGGTTTTAATTGACAATGATGAGAAGACAATTGACAGTTACAAGCGGTATGAGATTAAACAAGGAACACTTACCCAGATATAAACAAATCCCTATACTAGATGTCTTGACAAAATATCTGCAAGGTGTTTAGTATAGGGATAACAAACATACTTGATGAGTAAATTATATGAGTAGATGGCAATCAGCAGGGGAAGAATTAGCCAAATTGCTTCAAGGCGTAACGGATGAAGCGACTATCAAGGAATTAGCCCAAAGCACTGTAGAAAGCATTAGAGAAGCTTACCCGGATAACATCAACAGCCGTAAAAAGCCTATGACTGATGTTCGCAAAGCAGTAAGGGCTGTGTTCCCAGCAACTAAAAAACAAGAGCATAAAGGGCAATATTTCACCAATTCTGGTAAAGGCAATGTTCCCAGGTACGAGCATTTATTTTTTCAGTTTTTCACCCTGACCACAGATGAATATGACGCTGTAGGCGACGATGCCCGGCAACAGTGGAAAGAACAGCAGCAAGTTGAGACAATCGCACCCGCACCTACAGCAAAAATTATGAACATTGCACAGCTAGAGCTAGACCCTGATACGCAGAAAATGGTAGAGGAAGCGATCGCGCACACTGGAATATCATTAGCTGAGTTTGTGCAAAAATCTTGTGCTGTTTATTCTTCTATTGTCGTGGGCAAGGCGAAAATGTCTAACGACGACTTGACCACAGTTTCAACTCAAGACTTGTTAAGCAACAGGGTTTATAAGACTCACCCGAACCGTGCTGAGGAATTGACCCGCCGTGCTATATATGCCCTGGAAAATCATAATAATAATTGCACTGAGAAAAGCCAAAAATGGCACATAAACCAAACTGCCATACAATCCCTGACAGGAAGTAAGCCAGCGACCGTCAAGGAAATTCTGAAGGGATGCCAGCAAAGACTAGATGACCATAACGCCAAGCATGAGTTAAACCCCTATGACAATCGCAAGCCAGGGACAAAGCTAACTGAGGTGATAGATTTAACCGCATTGGTTCCCAGTGGGGAAGATGTAGAGTAATCCCCAAGAGCGATCCTTTGAGTAGTGCGATGGGCAAAGCCCCGCCGAAGGCGATCGCTAACTCCCTGCAAATGGTGTTAGTTAGCGATCGCCACCCACGGCACAGCGCTCCGCGCGATTTTTGTTTTAAAAACAACTGAATGATAATTCATACAATTCTAGTTTTTGACCAAAAAATTTTTTCCAAGTGAATCGCCCAAACCCTTACCTAGAAAGCCAAAAAACAGGGTCAATCGATTTTTAATTGTTAGATAAAATCAATCCATTGTCCCGCCTATAAATATACGCAAATATACAAAACCATGTATAAATAAAGTATTGCTGAAAGTATAGGGGTTTAGCGCTGGGGAGTAGGGAAGTTTCCAAAAATATCTGTGTAGGTGTTGAGATGTTTCTATGCCTATACAAGCCGATGGGAATTGTGCAGGGATGCGGGAATTGAGGAATTAACCAGACGCGCGATAGCTCCGCTCGCCGAAGGCATCGCACCCAACCGCCCCCAATCGCCACAACTCATGTAATAAGTTGCATCAGTGCCACAAGCCTCAGCAATGGGGTTATTTTTGGGAATATTGGGGATTGTAGAAGCTATGGGAATCCCCATATCGCCACCCTTCTCAAAATATCAGCTTGTAGTAATTGGCACAGTTAGCCACCCTCCCCAGTCTTAAGAAATTAAAGCCAGAAGGATATGAAAAATCTAGTCACACACAAGCTTAATTATTATAAGGAAATGGGTTTGTGTGTGACTAGACCTAAAGCCCTTCTGCACAAGCATTGCAACGATTTTTGGTGGTCAAAGCTTGCCAAGTCACACACAAGCCATTTTGGGGTAAAAACGGGTGTGTGTGACTAGATTTTTGGGGTGAACTGTACTGAGATGGTAGTGGGGAGTGGGGAGGAGTTGGGGGTCAATTCCTCAGTATGTTGGCGGCGGCGGCGATAACCTGGGGAGTTGAGGAATTTGGAATTGTTGGCGATGGGCAAAGCCCCGCCGTAGGCGATCGTACCTGGGGAAGTTTCCAAAAATATCTGTGTGAGTGTTCAGATGTTGCTATGCCTATACAAGCTGATGGGAATTGTGCAGGGATGCGGGAATATTTTGGGTGAAGTGGCGATCGCCTCTTGGGGAGAATTTAGAATTGTTGGCGGCGGCGTTATGCCTATACAAGGTGTTTGTGTGATGGCAGTGGGGAAAATCTGTTATCCATACACAAGGTATTTATGGTGGGAGTAGGCAAATGCTGCTATCTATGCACAAGGTATTATATCTGAGATATCGAGATACTGATATGCCTATACAAGGTGTTTGTGATGAGATGCCGACAATGCAGACATAACAAGAAAGATGCTATCATACCTATACAAGGTGATATGTATAAGATGCCGATAACGCAGAGATGCCGTTATCCCTATACAAGATGATTAGTTACAGGGTGAATAAGTGCAAGTATCCACATCTATATACAAGAGGGTTAAGCTAGTCCTTACTAACATTCCTTGTTCTCATGAGAACAAGGAATGCTAACAAGGAATGCTAACAAGGACTAGCGCAACCCTCTTGTATAGGCATGGGGATACTTGCGTTTATTCTTATTAGCACGAGTCGTCTTGTATAGGCATGACAGAATCTTTCATCTTATGTCTGCATTATCGGTATCCCAAACATAATACCTTGTGCATAGATAGCAGCATTTCCCTACTGCCATCACACAAACATCTTGTATAGGCATGACAACATCTGAACACCTACACAGATAATTTTGGAAACTTCCCCAGGCGATTCCTACGGAGCGCTTCGCTATCGCCAACACTCCCAAAATTCCCCACGCATCCCTGAACAATTCCACTCGGCTTGTATAGGCATGACATCACAATTTATTTTCATCGCTGGCGATAATATTAATAAATTCCCCTCTAGAACTTCATCTGGTTTAGTAATTTAAGATACTAAAAGTTACCCTCAAAACACTGGTTTTAGCCCTGTTTTTAGCTTATCAATACTGCATTATTTCATACGTTATATAAAACACCCAGCTTG
>NZ_JAYGHH010000095.1:3883-4477 GCF_034931045.1 Nodularia sp. UHCC 0506 | reverse complement strand
TGGTCACGATTGCGAAACAGATTAATATAACGCAAAATAGGCTCAGGTAGTGTTAACCACGGAGTTTGCTGCATGGAACCAACAATCACTATAAAAGTTCAAGCTTTCTGGGATGCAGAGGCAAGTGTTTGGGTTGCTGATGCTTCAAACTTACCCGGATTAGTAACAGAGGCTGAAACCATAGAACAGCTGACAAAAAAATTAGAGATGATGATTCCAGAACTCATGGAATTAAATCAAGCTAGTTCGTTTGGTAAAAAACCTGTGGTTTTGGATTTAACCAGTCATTTTCAGCAACCTATTGGAGTAGGTTGTTAAATGAGCGTATCCTTTACCCCTGAAGTAAAACGTATTTTAGAAAACGCTGGATGCTACTTCAAAAGACAAGGTAAAGGAGATCATGAGATTTGGTATAGTCCTATCACCCAAACTTCCTTTGTTGTAGATGGCTGTATGAAATCTCGTCACACAGCCAATGGGGTTCTAAAACAAGCTGGACTAGAAAAGCATTTCTAAAGTCACTTTAGTTTTTAGACATAGAAGTTTTTGACTAATCGCTATTTGGCGAGAATTAAAAAATCTAAAAATATGGGA
>NZ_JAYGHH010000095.1:3279-3840 GCF_034931045.1 Nodularia sp. UHCC 0506 | reverse complement strand
GAATAGTTGAGATTGTAGTTGCACACTCAATGCGTACAGTGAGCCAAAGACTGACCGTGTAATTGCCCACGGAAAAGGGGAAAGCAAAACCTCGAACGGTCGAATAACCATCAAGGCGGTTGAGAACACGGCAGTGCATGGTGAACAATCCCCGACCTTTTTTGAATTCAAAATGCAAAATGCAAAATTCAAAATGAAGAATAGAAATAATTTTGAATTGATTTGACCCCAGGAAAGACGAGTCAGGGAAACAAGAAAAAAGCAGTGCTAAAAAGCGCTAGTTTTTTGCTGAGAACAAACCAGTAAAAAACAGCCAGAGTTTCAGCGCTGTATTGTGCTGTTTAAAAATATTATTTTCTAGCGAATCGCCACCCATACAGACACCCCACAATCATTTGTGGGGTATTTTTTATGACGTACCCGCACCAGTTTTGTACTACCCCGCACCACTACCCGCACCACTTCAAAAAACGCTCTAGTGCTACAGCCCTGACTATGGCTACATTCCAGCCTTCTTAGCCGCACCACCCGCACCACCCGCATCACTTTTTCCAGGAAATG
>NZ_JAYGHH010000095.1:0-3237 GCF_034931045.1 Nodularia sp. UHCC 0506 | reverse complement strand
AACAATGACAAAGAAAAAAAATAAAAAAAATAAATTTCTATATTCACAAAAGTGAGTAGAACCCCTCAAAACTGGTGCGCTTGGTGCGGGTACTGCGTCAAAGCTTGATATAGCGTTGTTTCAGGCTGAGAACTGGTGCGGGTATTGGTGCGGGTATTGGTCAAACTGGTGCGGGTGGCATAGAAACGAGGATTTGTTTGAATTGGCCTGACAATTCTCTTCCACCATTCAAAATAGAAATTAGAGAAGATGATTCAAAATCAAGTCGAGGGAAAATTTTTTAGTCGCCCCCTCAAGGGTTGCTCCCTGCCAATTGGGAATCAGGCGTGGGATGTGAGTAACCACTTGATGGCGATCGCAACAATCAAATTGCGATCGCTTGCCCCGCCTCTAGCGCGATCGCCTCATTATCAAATCAGTAGTTAGGATCAATACCACAAATGCGGCGAATGAGATTAATTTGAGCTTCTAATTGATGCAGCGCCCAAAGAGTTGGCACACGCAATTGTTCACCGCGCACACCTTGTGAGTACAAAACCAAAGGAAGCCAATGAGCTTTGAGAGTAACCATCACCACATCAGACAGAGTAGACCCAGGAGAGATAGGGGAGGTCTTCAAAAAATTCAACACCTTACCATCGATGCTGTCACTGTCTCGTTTAATAGAAAGAATTTCTTGCTTGGCATTACTCATAAAAACACCACAAACAACGTAGGATTAAAGTAGAAACTAAGTACAGAAAAAGTAGCTTGAACTACAAATGCCCAACTGCTGCCCAATAGCCATAATATGACACAAAAATTGCATTACTTGCTGCTATTAGCAGTTAAAAGCAGTTGGACTGCAAAAATCCAGGTGAACCAAAAAACGTGACTCGACTGCTATTAGCAGTCAAAATTGGTCAAATTACGCCCAACTGTCACCTACTGGTTTTGAGTCAAATAGCCCTCTAATTCATACACAGAGCTACTTTGAGGCACTTTTTGCCATTTTCACTAGGTAACTTTGAGGTAACTTTGACGAAAAAACTATAATACATTGATGTTGCAAAAGTAATTCAAAAAACGGCTCAAAAAACATTTTGTAGGTGTTAATAATACAAATAGTTACAAAAGAGTGGTATCAGTCCTGGAAGAAAATTGAGTGAATCCGAAAACCTCTGATTATTGTCATTAAACCAAACTTATTGAGACTAAAACAGCCGAAAACCCTGATGATTACGTTAAAAGAGCCAGTGTTCAGCAAGCAGTCGCCCTGGCATTTTTGATAGTATTTTCAGATGAAAATTAACCCCAGAACAGCTTATTTATTATCATTAGCTCAAAATTATTGACAAGATGAAATCAGGGCAAAAATTGATAAATTAGTTATCCTTGAGAGCCGCTAAATGAACAATAATTCAGCCAATTTGATATAATTTTGAGAGATAGTTTTTATCAATTAGTAGCAGGAGACGCGCTACCCCACGACCGCATCAATCTGAGCTAAAATTTTCTAGTTACGTAGTGAGTACGGAATGAAAAATTATGGGGGAGTGGATACCGATATTGACACTCGCCCAGAGACAAACCATAATTACCCTTAATGGCATAAAATCCGGGCTAAATATACAACTGAGAACAGATGGCAGGGTTAGCAATTTTACGAGTAGGGAAGCTGAAATCTTTTGGCAACGTAGGGGGTAGTGAAGCCCATACAGCCAGACTTCAAGAAACTACCAATGCCGACCCAGAAAAAACAAATATCAGATTGATTGGGGACAACGACCATCCTTTAGAGGAAATAGTCAAAACCAAAATAGCCAGCAGCACAAAACACAAGCCCCGCAAAAATGCCGTGTTGTGTAGTGAAATGTTTTTGAGTGCCAGCCCCGAATATTTTCGACCTCATGACCCATCACTAGCAGGAGAGTGGGATGATCACCGGATGCTAGACTTTGCTAACACCTCAAAGAATTGGTTAATTTCCAATTACAGTCATAAATGCGTCAGGGCAGAATTGCACTTAGATGAAGCCACCCCCCACATTCACGCTTACATCGTTCCAGTCAACGATAAAACCAAACAACTCAGCCACAATGAAATGTTTGGGGGGTCAGCCAAAGAGTGCAGAATCAAATTATCCAAATTGCAGGATAGTTATGCGGTTGCACTAGCGCCATTGGGTATTGAACGAGGAGTCAAAGGCAGTAAAGCCAGCCACACCAAAATCAAAGAATATTACCAAGCAGTTAACAGCAAACCCTTGACTTTAGAACTGCAACGATTAGAACCCATATTGGGAGAAACAGCACAGCGATTCTATACTCGAATCAAAGCTGACCCAGTTATACAAACACTTGACCATCAGTTAGCGGATCGTCAACGCGCCATTGAACATGAACAACGAGCCGTTCAAAATGCTTTAGCTAGTGAAAGGATCAGGCAACAGCAAGAAACCAGAATCAAACAACTCGAATCAGAAAACTTGGTTTTGCGGCAGCAGACAGAAAAACTCAGTGACTTGCCCCTGGAGGATGTAGCTTGGCAGTTGGGCTTAGACAGTGACCATCAACAGCCGGGGATATGGAAAGGTCACGGACACATCATCAATATCAATGGTTCCAAATTTTATGAGTTTGCTCCAATCAAAGCAGGGGGAGTTGGGGCAGAGGTGCAGCAGGAAGAGAAAGAATTATTTTCCAATAATACCCTATCCTCAAATGCTTCCCCTCGTCTGTTCAACGGTAGTAGCGCAATTGAATTAGTAATGCACGTTAACCAGTGTAATGATCAGCAAGCTTACAAATGGCTGCATGATAGTTTTGGTGAAAGAGGGTTACAGAGGGCAGTTATCGCCAAAACTCAAAAAATCGCCACTGAATTTGCACAGTTGGAACCCAGACCCAAATTTGTACCCCCAGCACTGGATAACCAACAATGGCATAAAGTTGAAAACTATCTTACCGAGAAGCGAGAATTATTACCCAGTTTTATCCAAGCCGTTCATGATCAGGGTTTAATTTACGCTGACAAGCAACAAAACGCCGTGTTCTTAATGCGGAATTTGGATGGTGAAACCACTGGTGCATTTTTAAATGTGACACAAGGGGAAGATAACAGCTTTGAGGGATATGTGACAGGAAGTAAACGAACTGAAGGGTGGTTTCATTTAAAACTGGGAGGAGAACCAAAAGGCGAAATTGAAAAAGTTGTATTGTGTAAATCCCCCATTGAGGCACTGTCATTCGCCACTTT
>NZ_JAYGHH010000094.1:0-4582 GCF_034931045.1 Nodularia sp. UHCC 0506 | reverse complement strand
AATGATGTGTTCTTCTCTTTCTACCTTGACATTTTCTCCGAGAACAGATTGGAAAATTATTAATTCTTGCTCACATAACCCTGTACAAGCTGTAGCCGCAGCACAAATGGGACAGTGATTTTCAATTAAGAGGAAAGAACCATCTTCTAAGGTTTGACTCTGGGCCATGTATCCTTCATGCGATCGCAATTCCACTAAAACTGCTAATCTTTCTGCTAGTGAATTAAAACTGCATATTTGTGCTTGATACGTGGCTAGATGAAGCCTATTCAGCAGCTATTTAATCACTGCTCATGATTTCTCAACCGCCGCTTTTAGTTCCATCAGGTATGTATCAATTAACCGATCCGGAAAAGAAAAAATTCTTGATATTATCCGCAAGATGGGACTTTGAATATAAATAGTTTCGCTGAATTCTACCATCGTTCCGCTAGGAGATGCAACAAAAATTCCTACCCAAGTACCACTGAATCCTTGACGAGAAATAAACTGAATCTCAAACTGGGTGTTCGGCTGTTGATGACGAACTTGGAAATCAATGACTGTACCAGTGGTTGTTTCTTCAGTCCAAGCATCACCTGATAGTTGCACCCTCACACTTTTAATATCTTTGCGCCATCTAGTTTGTGCTGCTACATCGGTCACTGTAACGCGCAATCTCCGGGCAGCTCGTTCCAACTTTAAGCGTCTAACATACTCAAGAATAGATTCGCCTGTGACACCACGAAAAACTCGATGAAAATGGTGAGGTGACAAGTTTGCCACTTTAGACAATTGCACTGGCGATAGCTTTTCAGCAAGATGGTGGGCAATGTACTCCTGCACTCGCAGCACTCGTCTGGAATACTCGACCTGCGTTTGTTCTTTCTTCGGCAGCATACAAATAATAACTAATAAGGATGGTTAAAAAACCACCCTTATATTCCCCTCATATTTAGAATTAACTTACAGCACTATCGTTTTAGGACTTATATTTACTCTGAGATATTAACTAAAGTATCAACTTGAGATGAAGCTAAGGTTGGTGCAGTGAAGATAGTCGAGTACAGACTTGCGGGTTGCTGACGAGCGAAAACTGGTAGAACTTGACGGGCGTGGGCTGCTAATTCTACTGCCTTCACATCATAAGTCTGCGTAACTAACTTGGGATAGAAACCGATACCGATGATGGGAATGATCAAACAAGCGGTGATAAACAATTCACGAGGTTTGATATCAGCAACTACAGTGTCTAGATGTAATTCTGCGTTTTGTTCGCCGTAGAACACTTGGCGCAGCATAGACAGTAAGTAAATTGGAGTTAAAATTACACCAACCGCCGACAACACGATGACTACAATTTTGAAGCTGGAACTGTAAACATCGCTGGAGGCGATACCGAGGAACACCATCAACTCACCCACAAAACCACTCATTCCGGGTAAAGCGAGAGAAGCCATTGCCCCAATTGTAAACACTGCAAAGGTTCTAGGCATTACTTTAGCCATACCGCCCATTTTGTCCATCATTAAGGTGTGGGTACGTTCGTAAGTTACACCAGACAAGAAGAACAAACTAGCGGCAATCAAGCCGTGGGAAACCATCTGTAATACAGCACCGCTAATCCCAATCTCTGTATAAGAGGCAATACCGATTAAGACAAATCCCATGTGGGCAATTGAAGAGTAAGCCAAGCGGCGTTTGAGGTTGGTTTGGGCAAAGGCGCAGCAAGCACCGTAGACAATATTTACTACACCTAATACTGCTAGGACTGGTGCAAAGTAAACATGGGCATTAGGTAACATTTCAACGTTGAAGCGGATGAGTGCATAACCACCCATTTTTAACAATACACCAGCCAAAATCATAGAACCAGGTGCAGATGCTTCACCGTGGGCATCAGGTAGCCAGGTGTGTAAGGGGAAGATGGGCATCTTCACACCGAAGGCAATTAAGAAACCGGCATAAGTTAACAGTTCTAAAGCTTTGGGGTATTGCTTCATTCCCAGAGTTGCCATGTCGAAGGTGACTGTATCTCCTGAGAATGCCATTGCAAAGCCAGCTACCAAGATAAATATTGATGCTGCGGCTGTATAGAGAATAAATTTAGTAGCTGCGTAACGGCGTTTTGCTCCTCCCCAGATGGAAATTAGCAAATACACAGGTACTAACTCGATTTCCCACATTAAGAAGAATAACAGCAAGTCTTGGGCGACAAATACGCCTATCTGGGCGCTGTACATCACCAACATTAACGCATAAAACAATCGCGGCTTAGTGGTGACTTTCCATGCCGCGAAGATTGCTAGTGTGTTAATTAAGCCGGTTAACAAAAGTAAGGGCATCGATAAACCATCAACACCGACAGACCAGTTTAAACCCAACTGTGGAACCCAGGCATAGTTTTCTACGAGTTGCAGTGTGGGGTTTTGGAAGTCGTAGCTATACCAAAAGGCATAAATTATCAGGGCAAAATCGGCGATCGCTACTCCCAAACCATACCACCGAACGGTTTTTCCTTCTTTGTCTGGGATTAAAGGGATGGCTAAGGCAGCCACCAGGGGTAATAAAATTATGGCTGACAGCCAAGGAAATTCAATAGCATTCATTAGTTCTGACAATCGATTTACCTTTTTGGTTATGATTTCATTATATGAAGGAATTTGTAGTTTTGTAAATGTTATTTATCCCTAATAACTACTTTTTGAGAAAATTATAGGAATAAATACTCATCAATTCCTGTCAAAACTATTCTAAATGTAAACTTTTGCAACGTCAATACAAAATAATATAAAAAAAGGTGACTAAAGTCACCAATTAAAGTTATGATATGTAGCGTTTTAGATAAATATGGTCGATTTCAGACAATTCGATTCACAATTGACCAGACTTCGCCATCTGAACGCACATAAGGCACTGAGATAGTCTTAAACCCTGTAATAAAGGGCTTGTAGTACACCTGCCAATACATGGGACTCAAATAATCAGCAGAAGATTTCAACAGACGGATTTCTGTGGACAGTTCCGCCGCTAATTGATTAATGCGTTGGGCATGAACCTGAGCTACTTCTCTAGCTGCTTCTAACTCCTGGTCTTGGGTAAGTTGTGGGGATTCTTTTTGCCAATGTTCTAATTGTGCTTGTTTGTATTGTCGCTGTATTTCCAGTGCGGCGATCGCATCGTCTATACCCTTGAGTTCTACAGATAATTGGGGATTTTCTCTGGCTTGGCGGCGACAAGCTTCCACCATTGCTGAAGGTGAATCATTCTTGCCAGATAATACATTATTAATAGTTAGCGTCGCCCGTTCTTGCTGGAGTGCCTGAATCTGTGAGTTGAGAATGGTAATTTCTGTATGAATTTGGTTAATCATTACGGTTTATCCTTGGTAGAGCAACAGACAGGGCGCTGAGGACATGACAAAAATCTCAAACCAATTCACAGCAAGTATTTCACTTTTGACTTGTGCTATGGCTTGCACCTTGGGTATCCAGAGAAAGCGATCGCACTATGGCTGTAATTCCGGTTTCTTGCCAAGCTGATAACATTGCCGCTTCTACAGCTTGAGAATGCAACTGATCTACTAAAGCTAACAGTGTCGGCCCTGCACCACTAATTACCATGCCATAGGCACCGGCTTTGATTGCAGCTGCTTTTACAGCATCGTAACCAGGAATCAAAGCTTGGCGATATGGTTGATGCAACTTATCTTGTAAAGCTGTGCTTAACCATTCTCCCTTACCTGTTTGCAAACCGCGCAACAATAACCCCAAATGTGCTGTATTAAAAATTGCATCTGCACGAGTGACTTGGGTGGGTAAAACTTGCCGTGCTTCACTGGTGGAAAGCTCAAAATCTGGAATAGCTACCACTGGGACAATATCTTCATCCCAAAGAATATCGCAAATCGCCCAATTATCAGCACTGGTAGCAGCGAGGCGACATCCTCCCAACAGCGCTGGAACTACATTATCAGGATGTCCTTCCATTGCGATCGCTAATTCCATCACCTGTAACTGACTCAAAGGCGCACCCGCCAGTTGATTCGCACCGACTAAACCCCCGACAATGGCTGTCGCTGAACTACCCAAACCTCTCGCCAAGGGTACACCAAGCTGGATTTCCATTCTTACCGATGGCGGTATCTGTCCTATATATTGATATAACTTGAGAAAAGCCTGATAGAGCAGATTACTTTCATCAGTTTGTACTTTTTCAGCTTCTGCACCTGTGACAGCAATAATTAATCCACCCTCATCTAAGCGAGTGAATTTGAATTTGTTGTACAGCGTTAAGGCTGCACCAATACAGTCAAAACCAGGCCCCAAGTTAGCTGTAGTGGCGGGAACGGTAACAGTGATACTAGAAATAACAGACATCTGCAAATACTCTCCAATCATCAACCAGCATCTCATGTAAAGGGTTGATTTGCTCAAGAGTCTTGCTAATTGCAGCACGGTATGATTTGTAAAATTTAATATATGAGTGAGCGATCGCTCTGGTAGTTTACAAAATTAATCCAGGAGTAAATACTCTTAGGGAAGTTTTTTCTTGTTCTCAATGCCGGAATTTATGGCAAATGTAATGTATTTTTAGATATTTT
>NZ_JAYGHH010000093.1:3485-4711 GCF_034931045.1 Nodularia sp. UHCC 0506 | reverse complement strand
CCGCAATGGGCGAAAGCCTGACGGAGCAATACCGCGTGAGGGAGGAAGGCTCTTGGGTTGTAAACCTCTTTTCTCAGGGAAGAAAAAAATGACGGTACCTGAGGAATAAGCATCGGCTAACTCCGTGCCAGCAGCCGCGGTAATACGGAGGATGCAAGCGTTATCCGGAATGATTGGGCGTAAAGGGTCCGCAGGTGGCCGTGTAAGTCTGCTGTTAAAGAATCTAGCTCAACTAGATAAAAGCAGTGGAAACTACACAGCTAGAGTGCGTTCGGGGTAGAGGGAATTCCTGGTGTAGCGGTGAAATGCGTAGATATCAGGAAGAACACCAGTGGCGAAGGCGCTCTACTAGGCCGCAACTGACACTGAGGGACGAAAGCTAGGGGAGCGAATGGGATTAGATACCCCAGTAGTCCTAGCCGTAAACGATGGATACTAGGCGTGGCTTGTATCGACCCGAGCCGTGCCGGAGCTAACGCGTTAAGTATCCCGCCTGGGGAGTACGCACGCAAGTGTGAAACTCAAAGGAATTGACGGGGGCCCGCACAAGCGGTGGAGTATGTGGTTTAATTCGATGCAACGCGAAGAACCTTACCAAGACTTGACATGTCGCGAATCCTGCTGAAAGGCGGGAGTGCCTTCGGGAGCGCGAACACAGGTGGTGCATGGCTGTCGTCAGCTCGTGTCGTGAGATGTTGGGTTAAGTCCCGCAACGAGCGCAACCCTCGTTTTTAGTTGCCAGCATTAAGATGGGCACTCTAGAGAGACTGCCGGTGACAAACCGGAGGAAGGTGGGGATGACGTCAAGTCAGCATGCCCCTTACGTCTTGGGCTACACACGTACTACAATGCTACGGACAAAGGGCAGCTACACAGCAATGTGATGCAAATCTCAGAAACCGTAGCTCAGTTCAGATCGCAGGCTGCAACTCGCCTGCGTGAAGTAGGAATCGCTAGTAATTGCAGGTCAGCATACTGCAGTGAATTCGTTCCCGGGCCTTGTACACACCGCCCGTCACACCATGGAAGCTGGTCACGCCCGAAGTCGTTACCCCAACTTTTAGGAGAGGGGGATGCCGAAGGCAGGACTGGTGACTGGGGTGAAGTCGTAACAAGGTAGCCGTACCGGAAGGTGTGGCTGGATCACCTCCTTTTAGGGAGACCGAATCCACTCAAACATCGAAAACAAATAGTGAATAGATACTGAGTTGGTCATTCCTAGGTCG
>NZ_JAYGHH010000093.1:0-3320 GCF_034931045.1 Nodularia sp. UHCC 0506 | reverse complement strand
ATTCAGCAATTGATTGTTTCATACAATCGAACTGCTGGGTAGTTATCCAGCCAGAACCTTGAAAACTGCATAGTAACGCGAAAAAAAGCAGGCAGACGAATCAGAGTGCTGAGTGCTGAGTGCTGAGTGCTGAGTGAAAACTCAAGACTGAGGATGAAAGTATCAGAACGAAGAAAAGTTTGCAGAAAAAAACCAAATGTATTGTGGTCAAGCTAATAAGGGCTTACGGTGGATACCTAGGCACACAGAGGCGAAGAAGGACGTGGTTACCGACGATATACTCCGGGGAGTTGGAAGCAAGCATTGAGCCGGAGATTTCCGAATGGGGCAACCCTAAAAACTACCTGTTGAATATATAGACAGGAAAGAGCCAACCCAGCGAACTGAAACATCTAAGTAGCTGGAGGAAGAGAAATCAAAAGAGATTCCCTAAGTAGTGGTGAGCGAAAGGGGAAGAGCCTAAACCAAAAGATTTATCTTGTGGGGTAGTGGGACAGCAATATCGAATCTAGCGGTTAGACGAAACAGCTAAATACTGTACCAAAGAAGGTGAAAGTCCTGTAGTCGAAAACTCAAGGATAGTAGCTGAATCCCGAGTAGCATGGGGCACGAGGAATCCCATGTGAATCAGCGAGGACCATCTCGTAAGGCTAAATACTACTGTGTGACCGATAGTGAACCAGTACCGCGAGGGAAAGGTGAAAAGAACCCCGGAAGGGGAGTGAAATAGAACATGAAACCGTAAGCCTACAAGCAGTGGGAGTCCGATTCAACGGATGACCGCGTGCCTGTTGAAGAATGAGCCGGCGACTTATAGGCACTGGTAGGTTAAGGCGAGAATGCCGGAGCCAAAGGGAAACCGAGTCTGAAAAGGGCGATAGATCAGTGTTTATAGACCCGAACCCTGGTGATCTAACCATGGCCAGGATGAAGCTTGGGTAACACCAAGTGGAGGTCCGAACCGACTGATGTTGAAAAATCAGCGGATGAGCTGTGGTTAGGGGTGAAATGCCAATCGAACCAGGAGCTAGCTGGTTCTCCCCGAAATGTGTTTAGGCGCAGCGGTAATGAATAAATCTGGGGGGTAAAGCACTGTTTCGGTGCGGGCTGGGAGACCGGTACCAAATCGAGACAAACTCAGAATACCCAGAGAACACATTGCCAGTGAGACAGTGGGGGATAAGCTTCATTGTCAAGAGGGAAACAGCCCAGACCACCAGCTAAGGTCCCCAAATCATCACTAAGTGATAAAGGAGGTGGGATTGCAGAGACAACTAGGAGGTTTGCCTAGAAGCAGCCAACCTTAAAAGAGTGCGTAATAGCTCACTAGTCAAGCGATCCTGCGCCGAAAATGAACGGGGCTAAGTGATGTACCGAAGCTGTGGGATTAATCTAGTATTAATCGGTAGGGGAGCGTTCCGTAATAGGTAGAAGCAGTAGCGGCGAGCAGCTGTGGACGAAACGGAAGTGAGAATGTCGGCTTGAGTAGCGCAAACATTGGTGAGAATCCAATGCCCCGAAACCCTAAGGGTTCCTCCGCCAGGTTCGTCCACGGAGGGTTAGTCGGGTCCTAAGGCGAGGTCGAAGGGCGTAGTCGATGGACACAGGGTGAATAATCCCTGACTATTATGTGGGAGCATAGCGAGGGACGCATGAAAGATAGCCATACCCTGATTGGTTTGGGAGGAGTTTACGAACTCCGAGTGGTGAAGGATAGTGTCAAGAAAAGCTCGATATGTGATGAAAGCATAATACCCGTACCCGAAACCGACACAGGTAGGGAGGTTGAGAATACCAAGGGGCGCGAGATAACTCTCTCTAAGGAACTCGGCAAAATGGCCCCGTAACTTCGGAAGAAGGGGTGCCCACCTAAGAAGTGGGTCGCAGTGAAGAGATCCAGGCGACTGTTTACCAAAAACACAGGTCTCCGCCAACTCGAAAGAGGACGTATGGGGGCTGACGCCTGCCCAGTGCCGGAAGGTTAAGGAAGTTGGTCAGGGGTTCGCCCTAAAGCTGACGACCGAAGCCCCGGTGAACGGCGGCCGTAACTATAACGGTCCTAAGGTAGCGAAATTCCTTGTCGGGTAAGTTCCGACCCGCACGAAAGGCGTAACGATCTGGATGGTGTCTCAGAGAGAGACTCGGCGAAATAGGAATGTCTGTGAAGATACGGACTGCCTGCACCTGGACAGAAAGACCCTATGAAGCTTTACTGTAGCCTGGAATTGTGTTCGGGCTTCGCTTGCGCAGGATAGGTGGGAAGCGAAGAAGTATTCCTTGTGGGGAATATGGAGCTAACGGTGAGATACCACTCTGGCGAAGCTAGAATTCTAACCCATGACCGTAAGCCGGTCAGGGAACAGTTTCAGGTGGGCAGTTTGACTGGGGCGGTCGCCTCCTAAAAAGTAACGGAGGCGCGCAAAGGTTCTCTCAGCACGCTTGGAAACCGTGCGGCGAGTGTAAAGGCAAAAGAGAGCTTGACTGCGAGAGATACAACTCAAGCAGGGACGAAAGTCGGCCTTAGTGATCCGACGGCGCAGAATGGAATGGCCGTCGCTCAACGGATAAAAGTTACTCTAGGGATAACAGGCTGATCTCCCCCAAGAGTCCACATCGACGGGGAGGTTTGGCACCTCGATGTCGGCTCATCGCAACCTGGGGCGGAAGTACGTCCCAAGGGTTGGGCTGTTCGCCCATTAAAGCGGTACGTGAGCTGGGTTCAGAACGTCGTGAGACAGTTCGGTCCATATCCGGTGCAGGCGTAAGAGCATTGAGAGGAGCCTTCCTTAGTACGAGAGGACCGGGAAGGACGCACCGCTGGTGTACCAGTTATCGTACCAACGGTAAACGCTGGGTAGCCAAGTGCGGAGCGGATAACCGCTGAAAGCATCTAAGTGGGAAGCCCACCTCAAGATGAGTGCTCTCACTACATAAGTAGGTAAGGTCACGGGCAGAACACCCGTTTATAGGCTCTAAGTGGAAGTACAGCAATGTATGAAGCTGAGGTGTACTAACAGACCGAGGGCTTGACCTCAAACATAATTCGTAGTTCGTAATTCGTAATTCGTAATTATCAATTGCTAGTTATGAAAACATTTGGGATCGCGTTACTGTGCAGCCTTCAGGGTTACTGTTTAATTCGTTATTTCTAATTCTTTAACTACGAATTACGAATTACGAATTAGTAATTACACTCTTTCCTGGTGTCTATGGCGCGGTGGAACCACACTGATCCCTTCCCGAACTCAGAGGTGAAACGCTGCTGCGGCGACGATAGTTTAGGGGTAGCCCTCTGCAAAAATAGCTCGATGCCAGGTTTT
>NZ_JAYGHH010000092.1:0-5691 GCF_034931045.1 Nodularia sp. UHCC 0506 | reverse complement strand
CCTCCTAATCTTTCTTGAATTCTGCTCTTAGCGGCTTTAAATTGTGTCGCTAGTTGTTCAGTTTGTTCAGTACTCAAATTATTACGAATAGCAGCAAACATTTTGCTTTCTTCTTGACGAATATGACCGCCAACAATATCCATCAAATTTCTGACTCTATCTTTAAATTCAGCAGCAGAAGGATTGATAGCACGAATTTCTTCTAACAGCTGTTTCATTTTGGCTTGTTCGTCATAAAGCTCTTGAGTGTCCCTCTCACCATAGAAAGAACGCACTCTGGGGTAGACAACTTCCTCTTCAGCTTCAGCATGAGCTGTTAAATCTTTGTAGATTTGACCAAAATATTCTTGAATCTTTTGCGGATCATTACTTTGTAGCAATTCGGTAAACAGAATATTGACTTTATTGTGATCTATGCGAATCACATCCTGAATATTCATATCCTTTTTGTCACTGCTTTGGGTAACAGCGCTACCTACTGCACCACTAAAAGCCGCGATCGCATCTTGAACTCGTCCCCAAATCCCATGATCTGCATCTTGTCCAGTCAGTTCACGAACACCCAGAACTTCTAAAAAGCCTTTAAGTTGCTCTTGGTGAGCGCGATTTTCAAAGTTAACAGTATTTAAGGAACTAATTGCCGCCATTACATCAGCACCAACCTTTTGAGCAGCCTTGTGAATTACCACACCAGACATTACTTGTTGATGTTTTAACAATTCATGTTGAAATATTTTTTCATAAAAACTCAATTGAGAGCCTTGCATCAATTGGCAGATTTTATTATACATTTCTTGGACTGTTTGTTCTGGTTCTTTTTGGATACCATACTGAACAATTGCAGTTTCCAAAACGCCTTGATTTTTTTGGTCATCCTCTAGCATCTTGCGGAGGCGATCAGAGATTTCTGCATCAGTTGATTCTCTCAAAAACATTTGCTCATTTTCGATCAGCAACTGTTGAATTAATTTCATATCTGCCAATTTTGCAGCAATAGCATTTCGTTTTGTATCATCTAATGTAGTGACCATGCTTAGTTCTCCTCTAGAAAAGTGTTCGGATGATTATTCTGTTTTAGCGTGACATACAATTTAGGTAGATTCCATCTTTCTTTTGAATGATCGCTGGCGTAACTCCAGATAGAATATACAGATTATTTACTAACCAAAATTTAATATTTCTACTTTGCGGAATATAACTGTATAAATTCGACTCCATCGCCAGGCAGATAAAATATCTATGCTATTTTTATAAATTGACTCCAGGATAATTAAAAAAACCTCAGCAATAATTCAAGAACATCTGAGATGAAGAAAGCAAGCATTGAATCCAGAAATAAAATTAATGTTGATGGGTGAAAAAATCCAAGCAACTTCTCAAAAAATAAACATAGAAATTGGCAAATTAAAGTTGATTTGAATGAAATTTCTTTAGTTAAAATAGGATACTAAATCATGGAAACGACAAGAACAGAATCCAACTCCACACCATTTCCAAATATCCCACCAATTATTGACAGTGACGACAGAGAATATCAGGATAGCGGTGTACCCAGCACAGTGGCGATCGCCGGACATCCTTTACACCCCCTCACCATGATTTTTCCCATTGCCTTCTTAGCTGGTGCATTAGGAAGCGACTGCGGCTATTGGTTAACCCATGATTTTTTCTGGGCTAGAGCGTCCCTATGGTTAATTGGACTGGGACTTTTAGCAGGTATCATCGCCGCCATTACGGGAATGAGTGACTTTTTAAGGATTGAACGTGTTCGCAAACGCACCGCCGGCTGGACGCATTTGATTCTGAATGTAATAATTTTAGCCTTGACAGCCCTTAACTTGATTGTACGTCTAGGAAATCCTGAGTCAAGAATATTACCTTGGGGATTCTTTCTCTCTCTGGTTATAGGTACACTAACTAGTATCACTGGTTGGTTTGGGGCTGAACTTTCCTATCGGCACAAAATTGGTGTAGTCGGTGCTGGTAGTCGAAGATATCCTTAGAGAAAGTTTGAAAATCAGGCTGAAATTTTACTGTATTTTTAGCCTAAAAAATATCCCCAAATCCCAACAAATAAGATACAGCACTTCCGGCAGTTATGAGATATGAGATACATTCTCAAGGCTGAAAGCTATGATAGGAGAGGAACAAGGAGAAAACTGTATTGCCTAATAGCCGAAAACGCTGTATGCGAAGAAGAGTTAAAGTTAAACCTAATTCCAAAGAACAAAAAATTGAAGAACACACTGATGGTAGTTTGACTGTCAGGTTAAAATCTCCCCCAGTGGATGGAAAAGCAAATGAAGAGTTAATTAAATTATTAGCAGATAAATTTAATGTACCCAAATCTCATATTAAAATTAAATCTGGTTTATCCTCTCGGCAAAAGCTGATTGAAATTGACACAGACATTTAAAATTTCAAAACCCATGTGTACTATTTTACCAAAACTAATAGAAGAATACACAAGTATTTATTCAGCAAAATTTTTCTCTTGTGTAATCTTGATATATCTAGGCTGAGATTTAACTCGTTCAATCCAACCTTGGATTGCAGGGAATTTAGTTAAGTCAAATCCACCCTCATCAGCCACATGGGTATAGGCAAACAAGGCAATGTCAGCGATTGTATAATGTTCACTGACAAAAAAATTATGAGTCATTAAATGATTTTCCATAATCTTTAATGCTGCATAACCCGGTTCACGCTTTTGTTCTATAGCTGGGCGATATTCCTCAGCTTTACCTAAAATAGAGATCCAAAATCTTGATGTAGCGATAAAAGGTTCATGGCTATATTGTTCAAAAAATAACCATTGCAAAACTTGCGCTCTTAAAAAGCGATCATATGGTAAAAATTCTGTGCCTTCACTTAAATATACTAAGATGGCATTTGATTCTGCCAAATATTTTCCAGTATCAACTTCCAAAACTGGAATTTTACCATTAGTATTCTTACTTAAAAAATCTGGTGTACGAGTTTCACCTTTCAAAATATTAATGTCTATTCTTTCAAAAGGCATACCCATTTGTGTCAGTAAAAGTCTGATCTTATAACTGTTGCCTGATGGTAAGAAATCATACAATTTTAATGTTTTCATGTCAGAAAATATAATAATGAATGTTGATGTTTGGTGAGGGGTTAAAATACAATATATTACAAACTAAACTTTTTAAAACAGGATAATTTTTATTTATTTTCAGTATATGCGTATAAGGTAAATAAATCGTGAAAACAAAAAATAATAAAAACAATCATATTATTGCTTCCTTGTATTAGAAATTTGATTTTTATTCAGTATGAAAAAATAAGAGTATGTGCGGAAGATTTACTTTAACTCAGTCATCAGCGAGGTTAGCCGAATTTTTTCATGTAGAGAAAATTCCAGATTTAGCTGCTCAATATAACATTGCACCTACGCAAAAGGTGGCAACAGTGCTACATAATCCTCAAACTAATCAGCGTGAATTTCAGCAGTTACGTTGGGGATTAATACCCTCGTGGGCGAAAGATCCTAAAATTGGTGTGAAGCTAATCAATGCTAGGGCAGAAACAGTTGCGGAAAAACCAGCTTTTCGGTCAGCATTCAAGCAAAGACGCTGTTTAGTGCTTGCTGATGGTTTTTATGAGTGGAAACGGCACAATAGTAAAAAACAGCCGTTTTACTTTCATCTCCCGGATGGACAGCCTTTCGGCTTTGCGGGGTTGTGGGAAAGATGGCAACCTTTACCGGGAAAGCCTGACAATGAGGAAATTATATCTTGTACAATTTTAACAACGGCAGCTAATGAATTAGTCCAACCAATTCATGATCGGATGCCAGTGATTGTGGACCCACAAGATTACGATTTGTGGTTAAATCCCCAAATGCAAACACCTGAAGCACTACAGCCGCTATTGTGTCCATATACCGATCAAGCCATGACTGCTTACCCAGTTAGTAACTTGGTGAACAACTCTCGACAGAATAGTTCTGAATGTATCATCCCTCTGGGTGAAGAGAAATCACTTCTGGAGAATATCTTTTAAAACCATAGAAACAAATATGCCAAGAACTCAAAAAAACGATAATTTTGTTGACAAATCCTTTACAGTAATGGCGGATCTCATCCTAAAACTTCTGCCAGCCAACAAAAAATCTAAAGAAGCATTTGTGTATTACCGCGATGGAATGTCAGCACAGGCGGAAGGAGAATATGCAGAAGCCTTAGACTATTACGAAGAAGCGCTCACCCTAGAGGAAGATACTAACGATCGCAGTTATATCCACTATAATATGGGGCTAATCTATGCCAGTAATGGTGATCATGATACAGCTTTAAAAATGTATCACCAAGCAATTGAATTGAATCCACGTTTACCCCAAGCCTTAAATAATATTGCTGTGATTTACCATTATCAAGGCGAAAAGGCTAAAGAAGCTGGGGATAATGATGCTGGCGAAGCATTGTTTGACCAAGCCGCAGATTATTGGATTAGAGCTATTCGCATGGCTCCGAATAACTACATAGAAGCCCAAAACTGGCTGAAAACCACTGGAAGGATGCAAATTGACGTATTCTTTTAAATATTCATAGGTTGGATTAAGCGCAGTGCAACCCAATCCCAATAAGCCCTGACTGTAGGGAATAACCCGCCAGCCAGGAGGGGGTTGTTTTGGTTTATGTATCAAATTGACCACAAGAATGAAAATCAAGTATTGAGAAACTATGATTGACCGGGAACAAGTTCACAAAGTGGCTCTTTTGGCTCGTTTAGAATTAACACCAGAAGAAGAAGAGAAATTCACTACCCAACTGGGAAGTATTCTGGATTATATCGAACAGTTGAATGAGGTTGATGTTAGTGATGTGCTGCCGACTACACGAGCAATTGATGTTAGTAATGTGACTCGAAAAGATGAGTTACAACCATATCCTGAGCGAGAAGCCATCCTGAATAGTGCGCCTGAACAAGAAGGCGAGTTTTTCAAAGTCCCAAAAATTATGAATAGCAATGATTAGAAAGGGGTAAGAGACTTCCAAATAAAAAAATATACCGTCGTTTTGAGAGCAGGGGAGCAGGGAGCAGGGAGAGGAAAGGTCATTTTAGTTGCAGAAATTTGGATCAACTTTTTTGTGGACTTCTCTAAATCAGTGCGTAGTGAACAGTTATCAGGCAGATTTAATTAAGTGGTGGGGGTCGTCATTTGATTTTTGCCCTGTTTACTTTTTGTAATATAGTTTGGTTTTTTCCTACCTACTTAGTCAGCGAGTTTTATCCAATAATTTTTATTTACTGATCACTGATAATTGTACAGGAGTAATATATGGGTTTGGGAATTCTCAAAGATGGTAAGTGGATATCAAGACGGGATCAAGAAGATTCACAAGGTAAATTTATTCGCCCATCAACAACTTACCGTGATCAGATTACAGCAGATGGATCTAGTGGTTTTAAGGCTGAACCGGGACGCTATCATTTATATATTTCTTGGGCTTGTCCTTGGGCTTGTCGGACTGCAATTGTTCGGCAATTAAAAGGATTAGCAGATGTCATTGGGCTATCGGTAGTTGGGGCGGAAATTGATCAAAACAGTTGGGAATTTACTGATGAACCGGGGGCAATTCCTGATAGTGTAAACGGTACTCAATATCTTTGGCAACTTTATTTGAAAGCTGATGCCAATTACAGTGGACGGGTAACAGTGCC
>NZ_JAYGHH010000091.1:0-6369 GCF_034931045.1 Nodularia sp. UHCC 0506 | reverse complement strand
AAACTTTGGTAAGTTTTTTCAGCCAAAATTGAGAAAGAAAAAAACAGCAGTTCCCATAGCACTTTGATAAATTGCTAAGAAACCGCCCCCAACTTTTTACCCTGTGGGATGCGGTTTAAAACCAGGGGATTGTTAATAGGAGATTAGTGCATGAAATGTAATTTTATACAAAGAAAGCTGGATTACTTACGTGTTATCGCAACCGTAATCAGTATTTTCTTTCCACTAAGCATTACTTCTGAAGTGCGTGCTGAAACTTTTCAGAACGTTGATTTTTTCCCAGACCTATTACTAATTGATAATCAGGTAGGAACCGTCAGAGGAATAACCACTGCTGTTGTACAACAAGGTACTGGTTCTGTAACAATAGAAACTAATAACCCATTACTATACTTCAATCCTTTTACATTTCCTAATCCAAATGTAGATTTCCCTTGTGGTTTTGGAACACCAGGAATAATTTCAGGTCTTAGCGACTTTTACACCTTTAACTTTGGAAATCAAGCTCAATGTACTGGAGGAGTAGGATATTATGCACTTTTCTATGAGACTAGACTGACCAACAATTTTGGAACCTTTCCATCGCCATTTGAATTTCAATCAATGCAGCCTGCATACGGCCAGGTGATCCGTTTGATGACAGGTGCACGAATTTTGGCAGACCAAGAAAATCATGAACTTGCTTTTATTCTGATCGACGAGAACCCCAATAAAATACCTGAACCAAATTTGGTTATGGGGCTAATTATGATTAGCCTAGCTGCTTTGAGCCTAAAGTTCTATTACGAACGTAGCCGTAACATACATAGTATAAACCGGAGAGCAACTCATCACTTGCTATAGGCAGCATATTTACTTAGAATTGCATATAGCAATCTGGAATCATTTGTGAGAGGTAAAATCGCTGAAAAATCTATAAAATAGATTGTTTTAATTTTTGTATTTTCTCACGTTTCAATTCGGATTGCTATATAATAACTTAAGTTCGGGATAAAGAAAGAGATATGTAGTAAGCTGAAAATAACGAAAAATCCAGCATCCTGCCCTGTGTTTATTTTAGATGTTTTGCCACGTAGATGATTTCTGTCAAGCATTTGAAGCTCAATGGCATAAACAGCTATTAAATTAGCCTTGTTTACTTGCTTTATTATTTAAAATACAAAGTAAGTAGTAAATATCTAAATAAGCGCAGATGTCTATCGATGCAGAAATTTTATCCTTAATTGAAAATCTAAAGAATGAAGAAACAGCCATTCGCAAACGAAGTACGTATGCTCTAGCGCGGCTTGGATCAAAAGCACAAGAAGCAGTTCCTGCATTATTAGAAGCTTTGGAAGATCAGGACGCAGGTGTACGGAGAATGGCTGCTGAGGCTCTTGGGCATATTCCATCACTAGAAGAACATGTAGTTGCTGCTCTCACCAAATGTTTACAGGATCAAAATGCGGACGTTCGTATAGGTGCTACTCTGGGCTTGTCCCAAATTGAAACAGCTACCTCCCCTACTATTACAGCACTCATGAGTGCTTTGCAGGATGAAAATATCAGTGTTCGTAATAATGCTGCTGCTGCTTTGAGAAACCTGGGATTAGTCGCGCGAGAAGCTGTTCCTTACCTTGTGAAAGCTTTGCAGGACGAGTATCACGGTGTTCGTTTAAATGCCGCCGCCGCCCTGGGAGAAATGGGGGCAGAAGCGAAACAGGCTACTGATGCCCTTGTTCAAGTCTTGCAAGATAGTGAGGCAACTGTTCGCCAATGTGCGGCTTTCGCATTGGGTAGAATCGGAGTAACAGACCAAAAGAGTTTACTTGCCCTCATTCTAAGTTTAGAAGATGAAGATAGAAGCGTTCGCTTTCGTGCTGCTGAAGCTTTAGGTGAATTTGGTTCTGTTGCTCAATCAGCAATTCCGGCTCTCACAAAAGCATTGGGAGATCAAGAACGCATAGTTTGTCATTTTGCTGCCAATGCGATCAACAAAATTAATAACAGGAGTAACACAGAAAACTAACTAATAAGATACTCCTTCCAACAATTCCTCAAAACTTTGATACATGCTTTCATTCCGGCGTAAATCAGAAAGGAAATTACAGTATGCAACGTGTTCAATTTAACTTTCATCTCAATACTTAACGGGGTCAAATGAGCAGCCATGCAGAAACTTGCGATAAGGACTTTGTGACCTGCTAGTAACATTCTGATTGGCATAGATAAAATGTATCCAGCTGGCGGTGACGGCTGAGTTTTTGCACTTTCCGCACGTTCCCATAGGTGGCATCAAGAGCGGCAGTAATTGCACTGTGCCGGATGCGGTGAGGCGACATCTGCTTTTTTGAAAGACCCAACACATAAAATCGTTTTCCATTACACCCCAAAACATTCCTCTTGGCTCAATCAAATTGAAGTTTGGTTCAGTATTTTAGTTCGTAAACTACTAAAAAGAGCCAGTTTCACCAGTCAGGATGATTTGAAAGCTCGAATTCTCAATTTTATTGACTACTTTAATAAAACAATGGCTAAACCTTTTAAGTGGACATATAAGGGTAAAGTCTTGGCTATTTAATGGTCTATTTATTTAAGCCGTACTGTACTAGCCCCTTGAGATGAGCCTGTAACTGTTTCAGTCCCCTTGCGGGGAATTAGTTAGCGGAAAGATTACACTTGCAAATGAAAACTAGTAGAAGAAAGTTAGTGTCCCTCTTTCTCCCAACTTTCCCCAACAGTAACCAAAGTCTCCCCAGATTCTCCCAGTAATTCCCAACGGTTTTTCAATCTTCCCCAAAATTTCCCAAAGTAGAAAATATTCAGCAGGTTTATTGACACAATTCTCATCAAACTGAAAACTCCCAATATTTCCCCAATCTTCCCAGTGATTCCCCACGGCTCCCAAACATTCCCAATAATTCCCAATTTCTCCCCAAGATTGAAATCTCTAAAATCCCAAAAAAACTACCGCACGCTACGCCATAAACTTTGGTAAGTTTTTCCGCCAAAATTAATTTTTCTTGAACTGCATTTACCTTGACTAAGTTTTGGAAATTTTTAATAGTCAGATTAAAACTCAAACAGTTCTCAACCGTTGTAGGCTGTAGATCACAGGGTTTACAGTCAAGCCATGAAAATCAACAGGCACGGACGCGCCAAAGTTATTACACAGCAAGAGATACAGTTAATTTTTACCCACGGATTGAACAATGACCGGGATAGAATGCTGTTTGGTGTGTGCCTGTTTAGTGCCTGTAGAATCCGAGAATGTGTAACGCTGCAAACTCAAGACATCTACACCCCCAAGGGTGAAGTTAGAGCGCAATTCGTGATCAGGAAGTCAAACACTAAAGGCAAACTGGCCACAAGGTCTATCCCAGTGATTGAAGACTTGCGGCGGTTATTGTCTGATTATTCCCGACTAGCTGGGAATGTTTACCTGTTTCCCGGTCGTAGCAACGGACATATCAGCCATGACTCAGCAGCGCGTATTTTAAGGAAAGCTTGCGAACAAGTAGGAATTATAGGAGTGAGTACGCACAGCTTCCGGCGTACTGCCTTAACCCAGATGAGTAACGCTGGCATCCCGTTAAGGGTAATTCAGGAATTGTCAGGGCATAGGAATTTAGAACAGTTACAGAGATATTTAGAGGTGAGTGATCAGCAGGTGTTGGGGGCGGCTGCTGCTTTGTCGATGCTGTCACCTGCTGGTGAAGTCGGTAAATGGAATTTTACCGACATCTCTACACCGGAGTCTACACCCCAGGATTTGAACCAAGATTAGACGGGTTTAAACATATATAAAGGTTATAACGGGGTTTTTAGTTACTCACTAAAAATTTGCGAAAATACAGTTTTTCACCTAAAGTTGAATTATATGTAATTTAATTTGTGGTGTTGAGTGGTATGACCCTCGAACCCATTCCAACTTACTCAAACCCACTCAAAACCACTCAAAGCTGTATTAGAAGTAACCAAGATTTTCTCCGTAACAAGAGAGTAAAAAAGATGAAAACCCTTAACACAATAGAAGACGCGATAGCTCGTAAAATCGACGATAGCACCCGTGATGTCTTTTTGAGTGAGGATTTCCAAGACATCGCTAGTGATAGCCAAGTTATTGGGCGTAGTCTTAATGAGTTAGAAAATAAAGGCAAAATCATTGCAATGGGTGAGAATCTTTATGCCAAAGCAGTTATTTCTCCTTTATCAAAACGTATAGTGCCTCGCAAAGCATTACGTGAATTAGCAACTGAGTTTTTGGGATACTTAAACATAGAAGTCGTACCGTCAAGCTATGACAAAGCTTATAACGAAGGGCGGACAACCCAAGTCCCAACCGGACGTGTCATTGGGGTTAAAAAACCTGTTGACCTTAATTTTGGCTATGATGGTAAATTTGTAACCTTTGAATACGTCGCTTAATCTACATTTTGTGAGTGCATCTATTGATCCAAGCTTATTAGAAATTATTGCCAGTGATCTGGGTGTTGATCCTTCCTTTGTTGAAAAGGATTGGTATGCTATGAGAATAATAGCTGCCTTGATTACTGTTGATAAGCTTGGTATAAAATTAGTGTTTGCAGGTGGAACTAGCTTATCTAAAGGATTTGCGTTAATTAAGCGTTTTTCAGAAGACCTTGATTTTAAGGTTATTTTGCCAGTTTCAAAACATAATCGGCAACAACGCAGTCTGTATAAAGAACAAATTTTAGACGTAATTCGTAATAGCAGCTTAGATTGGTCATTGGATGAAGTAAAAGCGCGTAATAACAATCGCCAATTTAGCTGCAACATTTCTTACAAACGAAAATTTGACCAATCTATTGCGCTTCGTCCTTATATAAAATTAGATATTAATTTTATTTCACCTGTCTTACCTGTTGAAGAAAAAACTTTAATATCTTTTATATCTCAAGCAATGGAACAATCACCAGAAGTCCCATTAATTGCTTGTATTTCGCCTTTAGAAACAGCAGCAGAAAAATTAAGTGCTTTAACTTGGCGAGTTTTGACTAGAAATCGAGAAAGCGAACAGGATGATCCATCTCTTATTCGCCATTTATATGATTTAACAGCATTAAATCAAACAATTGAAGATTACCAAGACTTCTCAAGCTTGGTTTCCGACTTTATGCAAGAGGACTTTAAAGAAAATAGAGGAAAAATTCAATCTTTAGCAATACCCACAGTAGAATTTTTACCAAAAATGTTGTATGAGTTAGAGTCAGATCCTATTTATAATGATGAATACCAACAATTTGTAACAGGAATGTCTTACGCTACAGAAGATGAATGTCCTACATTTGAGCAATGTATAAAAACTATTAAAAGTATAATTACCAATTTTGAATTAGCTTAAACTTAGTTTATAAAGTAAAACCTCTATTTAAAATTTTTACTAACCAACCACCCCATCTGATTACCCAGCTTCCCAGCTTTGGTGAAAGTAAAGCTACCCCACACAAAGGTCATTTCATCTTTACCCACCCTGGGAGTAACACCAATCAATTCTTTAACCTTGCCTGTACTCAGTATCCACTTATAAGTTACAGCTTTTTCTAATTCCTCATACTCAGACAAAGCAGACCGCTTATTCCCCATATACCCCATCATTTTCTCAACCAAACCAGCCATAAGACTGATAGCGGTTAGGTTTTCGCTGTTGTCTAGTTCGTTGTCAAGTTTGTCTAGTTGATTGTCAAGTTTTTCCAGTGCGGGTACTTCAAACTCTGGCTGAATAGGAAAATTAGCTATCGCACCCCCACCCCTAATATGCTTGTCAAGTTTGTCCAGTAACTCTAACTGCTGTGGGGTGATTTTACCCCGTGCCACTGGTTTTATGTCCAGTCCGTTTATTCGGTCGTATACCGCTTGTCTTGACTCTAACCCGTATCTGGCTTGTAGACTAGCGATTTTAATCAGTTCGGTGTCTTGGTTTTTCATCTTGGCTTGTCCAGTAGCGTACTTGACAATCATAAAATGTCAAGTGTAAGACTGGACAAAAACCGCGCTGTGAAGAATCAAACCACATCTACCCCACTGGGAACCAATGCGGCTAAGTCGATGACCTCAGTTATTTTCTGTCCTGGGTGTACTCATTTTGTCCTCATTTTGTCCGAGACTGTCCTATTTTGCCCTCATTTTTGGGAAGAAAACACGCTCCCTGATAGGGTTCTAGCTGTCCGCCGGAATTTTCGCCAGATGAGAGACAGCCCCGGTGCTGGACGCTGAATATTTTTCTTGGGAGCCGTCAAATGCGATCGCCTACGGCGGGCGGGTACGCCATCGCTAGGAAAACATAACCTCTTCCATAGGTAAGACCGCTTCAGATAACAGATGGTAAAATCCCGGTACTGTATCCTCGACTTTCAGCAATTCATCCAC
>NZ_JAYGHH010000090.1:0-6416 GCF_034931045.1 Nodularia sp. UHCC 0506 | reverse complement strand
GTTGAGGCAAACGAATATCAATACTTTCCGATGGTGGTTCCAGTACCCATTGTTTGAGGAATTGGGGGTTTTGTCCACTCTGAGGTAAGGGAACACAGTAAATGCCTCGATTTGCAGCGATGTTGGCACGGGTTGCTATAGAACCTGCTTTACAGTCAGCAATGAAAACAAAATTTTTGTGTCCAATTACTTTTTGTATCTTTTGCCAGGTAGGGAAATATAACGGGTCATCGGCTCCATTTCCTTCGAGGGTGGTACTAACTAACGGCATTCCCATTGGGTCAAGCGTTGCTAACAACTGACGATATTGCAATAAGTCTGGACGGACGTTTATCTTTGGAATAGCCATAACGCAGTAGATTCTCTTCTGTATCGCTTTGATTTCTGTGGTTTACACTGAAACTTGTTGTGTCCGTGCGTACTATTTTTGTTGGTAATTCGTAGGCTCTTATTATCTGTCTTCCTAATTGAATTTCTATTTCCTGCCTTGCTTGTGATTGCTTTCCTAATTCTTCTACTACCCTTGCCAATCTATCATCGCTGGCATCTTTCTTTTCTATTGACCATCCCGTTGTTAATTCCAATATTCTTCGGTGTGTTTCTACCCACGCTTCCACTGCACACAATCGATGGTCTGATTGAGTGATTATATATGTTAGCAATAATACACTCAACTGCCCATAGCTCATTCCTTGGTGATTTCCGTGCGGTTTTTTCAATTTTTGGTCAATATATTTGGCTATTTCAATTTGTTTGAGCCATTCCACTATCAATGGAATATCATCTATCCGTTCGGAGCTAATTTTTACTTCTGTCTCGCTCATCGATACACCCCATCCCAACACAATCCTCACTTCACATTACCCTCAAATCCTCTCTCATCATACCTTTGCTTGAAAAATCGTCTTAACCCTTACCGATCAAGCAATTAATTCCTTTTACTAACTCAAAATCAGCGAACGTACAGTGATTATGCTTATCGCCCCGTCAAGGCATGGTGTGAATCTCAAACTAGAAATGAAAAATTGTTCAATAAATGGGAAGAACAATCTCAAATTCAGTTCCCTCAGTGGGTTCAGAACGTACCGTCAAAGTGCCGTGATGTTGTTGGATAATCGAATAGCTGACAAATAACCCCAAACCTGCACCTCGACCAATGGGTTTTGTTGTAAAAAAAGGTTCAAAGATACGGTTTTGAAGACTCATAGGAATTGTACTATCTGTATTGGCGATCGCAATTCGTAACTTTTTACTGTCTACTACTTCAGTGCGAATCCGAATTTCCGGGTTTTTGCTTCTTTCGGGATTATCTCGAATCGCATCAATGGCATTGTTAATAATATTCAGGAAGACTTGATTCAACTGACTAGGATAGCAAGTCACCAGAGGTAGGTTGCCATACTCCTTGATGACGTGCAATTCGGGTTGATTTTCAGACGCTGGCAAGCGATGTTGCAAAATTAACAACGTGCTTTCAAGACCACTATGTAAATCTACAGCTTTGATTTCGGCTTCATCTAAACGAGAAAAGTTGCGTAAACTTAAGACAATTTTGCTGATGCGATCGCTACCCATCTTCATAGATTCTAAGATTTGATTGGCATCCTCAAACAAAAAATCGATGTCGATGTTTTCCCGCTTATCTTGAATAGCTAGACTAGGTTGGGGATATTCCTGTTCATAAAGTGTCAGCAAACTCATCATGTCTGCGATATAGTTTTCTGTATGAATAAGATTGCCCTTAATAAAATTAACTGGATTGTTGATTTCGTGAGCAATACCAGCTACCAATTGACCTAATGATGACATTTTTTCGCTATGAATTAATTGTCCTTGAGTTTGTTTCAATTGTTGCAAAGCTGCCTCTAAATCTTGAGCTTTTTGGTTAAGAGCTTGCGTTTTTCGTTCTACCTCGGCTTCTAGGATATGGGAATAGTTTTCGGTTTGTTGATGCAAACGAGCATTTTCTATGGAGATGGCTGCTTGGGTAGTTAGAAGTTGGAGAATCTCTATGCGATCGCTGGTAAAAGCACCCAAGGTTAAGTTATTCTCTAAGTACAAAACACCGATGAGTTTTCCTTGGTGACTAATGGGAGTACACAAAACTGATTTAGGCTGATGAGTCATGATGTAGCGATCGCTTGCAAATTGCACTGCTGTACTCAAATTTTCAAATACTGCTGTCTCTTGAGTTCGTGCAACTGCATAAATCAAATTTTGGGGAATTTCTTGGTATTTTTCTAAGGGAACTTCTAAGAACGTTACCTTTTGTTGATCAGCTTGAGCGACTATTAACCATTGTTCATCTTGGCGAATAATTAAATGACTGGTTTGTGCGCCGGCATTAGCGATGGCAATCTGCATCAAAATTGTCAACAGTTTCTCTAGTTCAATTTCTTGAGAAATTACTTGTGCAGCTTTCATCACGGCTGGCAAATCTAACCATAAATTTTGGCTGCCATTGGTGCCATTGACGCTCCTCATCAATGTTGAGCTAATGGTAGTTTCAGGTGTAATAGCAAAGTTAGTCGGTTGGAGAATAGCTGCTAGCATTTGGGGATATTGCTGTTCTAAATGGGCAACTTTCGCTTTTGCACCCCAATGGGCGTAGCAGTAGTAGGCTTGTTGCATATAGCTAGAGGCAACTTTATCTTTGCCCCAGGCAAGGTAAAATTTAGCTGCCAATTCGTTGGCGAGGGCTTCTTCTTGAATGTAACCGTTGGCTTTGGCCCCAGCAATTGCCCGATCATACCAATCACCTGCTTGATAATTTTCCCCTAAAATCCGGAATTTTTCGGACTCAACTAAGTCAACTTTATGTTGGTAATTCATTGGTGCATGATATGCCCATTGATCCAAGATATTTTGATGGGTTTCTATCAAGGTAAGAGTCTGAGCTTGCTCAATTTCTGACTGGGTAGAGTATACTGCCAAGTAGGTTAATCCCGCATAGAAATGGAAAAGCTGAGTAATAGCCAATCCTGTCACTGCCATCAAATAGAGTTGAACTTGGGCAATGTAGTCTAAAGCATGGTTATAGTTGCCAAATAAATAGGCAAGCATTAGTTTGTAAATATAGATATCAGCAAGGGCAGTCAGATCATTATCTTGATGGTGCTTAGGAAGCATCAGCTTTTCATCGTAGGCAGTTTCGCTGAATAAATCCGGTTGACTAACAATTTCTCTCAAATTATGCACCACCTGTTGCATCATATTTAAGTAAACCACAGGAGAATATTGTTTCGCCTGGGCTAAGATGGCACAGTAATTTTCTATTTCTGGTTCCCAATCGTCCAGAGTCACTCCAGAGTAAAAATTATTACCAAAATAATTAACAATATTATAGCCAGCACTTAGAAAATCACCAGTTTCCATGCCAGCGAGATAGCCCTCTTTTGTCATTGGGATTGTTGCCCTCAGTGCTTCTTGACGGTGCTGGAGAAAAATGATAAACCAAAGTAAAGTTAAGGACTTAAATTCTCGTGCATTAAACTGATCGAGTAAGCTCAATGCTAATTGTCCAAAGCTATAACCCTTTTCTACTTCTCCCAAAAAAGCACATAACACCATACCATAACCTACATACCCAGTGGTTGATGTGAGTGCATTACCGAATTGGAGTGACAGATTGACCATTATGGAGCAAACTAGAGGCATCAAAGCAGGATTTCCTTGAAAAATAGCTGGAAACAACATTGCCAACAGTTGCATCGCTGCCATTGTCTGAGGATTGCTCATTACAGGTAGATTAATCAGTTCCTCAATTTGTTTGTCTTGGAGTTGACTGGCAAGGGTTTTTAGTGTTTTGTTAGTTAAGGCTTCGTCAAGTTCTGATGAGAATTCAATTCCCAACTGTACTAGGGCATTTTTTCCGACAGCGATCGCTTCTAACATCCGGCTTTGGGCTGTCAGTGCGCTAATTTGAATCTCATAAATCTTCACTTTGTCTACAATGGTTTGGGCTGATTGTAAAACCTGAGTTACCTTTTGTTCCATGTCTTCCAATTCACCATTCAAATAGGCAGACTCGGTAGCTGCTACATAAAGATTCAGGGTTAATTCATATTGTTTTTCCCAACAGTTACTGGTGAGAAGATCGATCCCGATTTGTAAATAAACTTTGGATATATTATGGGCAGTAGC
This sequence comes from Nodularia sp. UHCC 0506, assembly GCF_034931045.1. Taxonomy (NCBI): domain Bacteria; kingdom Bacillati; phylum Cyanobacteriota; class Cyanophyceae; order Nostocales; family Nodulariaceae; genus Nodularia; species Nodularia sp. UHCC 0506. The sequence continues at coordinate 2,273 of NZ_JAYGHH010000090.1, read as the reverse complement.
ATTTCTAGCTTTCCGCCCAGCCCATAAGTTAAGTTGAGCTAAAGCTTCCTGTTCTCTTTGTTTAGTAATTAAATCCTTACCTAAATTTAAATGCCCGACAATATCAAACAGCTTTTCTTCTTTTTCGCTCTCGGATAAGTTGTTTTGGAGTAATTGACCAATTTTCAGATGAGTTGCTTGTTTTCGGTTCTCTGGAATCAGGGAATAGGCAGCTTGTTGGACGCGATCATGTAGAAACCGATAGGCTACATTTTTGCTGTTAGCAGTATTCCCATCTGCCTCATCGTGGTTTAAGTAAAATTTATACACTTGACTTTGTGGCAGAATCAACCCTTCCTGTAAGGCTTTCCACAAAACCACTGCCGTATCTGCTGGTGATTTTTCCCAAATAATTGCCAAAGTTGCTAAATCAAACTGACTCCCAATACAAGCTGCTAACTTCAGTACCTCTTTGGTTTCTCTAGGCAATTTTTGTAACTGCTGCCCCATAAACTTTACTACATCATCAGTCAAGGACAGGGCATTGATTTGGCCAATATCACATTCCCAATAGCCTTGGGCAAGATTAAACTTAATCTTGCCATCTTCATGTAATACTTTAAGAAACTGCGTGATAAAAAATGGATTGCCTTGGGTCTTGCGATTAATTAATTCTGTCAGTGGAAGAGATAGCTCAATTGTACAATGTAAGGTGTCAGCAACTAACTGATTCGTATCACTTAATGTCAGAGGTGAAAGGGTAATTGTATTAACAGTTTTTCCAGCTTTTTTAATTTCCTCTACCATCAAGGTAAATGGATGTGTCGCTTGTATTTCATTATTTCGATAAGCTCCCAACAACAGCAGATAGCTACTATCTTGTATTAGTAGTTTAATTAACTGTAGAGAAGCCAAATCTACCCACTGTAAGTCATCTATAAATATCACTAAGGGATGTTCTTTTGTTGTTAAGACGGCAATAAAATTTTGAAACAATAAATTAAAACGATTTTGGGTCGCAGTTCCTAATAATTCTGGCACAGGAGGTTGCTTACCAATAATTTGTTCCAGTTCAGGAATCATTTCAATCAAAACTTGTCCATTATCGCCTAAAACTTCAAGAATTTTGGTTTTCCACTGCGCTAATTGTGTGTCATTTTCCGACAACAATTGTCTCATTAAATCTCGCAGAGCTTGTACAAAGGCAGATAGGGGAATATTGCGATTTAATTGGTCAAATTTACCTTTAATAAAATATCCTTGCTTATGAGTAATTGGCTTATGAATTTCATTGACTACAGCAGTTTTACCAATTCCAGAAAATCCTGCCACCAACATCATTTCAGAATTACCATTGGCGACCCGTTCAAAAGCGGTGAGCAAGGTTGTAACTTCTGTTTCTCGCCCATAAAGTTTTTCGGGAATGAGAAAGCGATCGCATACATCCCTCTGACCAATTTCAAAGTCTCTAACCTTACCAGTTTTTTTCAGTTGATATAAACATTCTTCTAAATCGTACTTTAAGCCCAAAGCATTCTGATATCTATCTTCAGCATTTTTTGCCATCAACTTCATGACAATATCTGAAAGCACCTGTGGTATTTTTTCCTTGTTCCCTAATTCTCTAGGCATTTTAGCAATATGACAATGTACCAATTCCATTGGGTCATCAGATTTAAATGGTAATTCTCCTGTTAATAATTCATAAAATGTCACACCTAAAGAATAAAAATCGCTACGGTAATCTATCCCTCGATTCATTCTACCTGTTTGTTCTGGTGAAATGTAAGCGAGGGTTCCTTGCAAAATATTAGGATTTTTAATTTCTTGAGTTTCTTTAGGTAACAGAGAGGCGATACTAAAATCGATTAGTTTAACTTCTTTTGTTTGGGGATGAATCAGGATGTTTGCAGGCTTGATATCTTTGTGAATAACACCGTTTTGGTGTAAATCGTGGAGAATATTGGTTAATTGGATGGCGATCATTAAAAATTCAACAACTGAGATATTACTGGGTTGAATGTATTCTCGTAAAGAAATTTCTCCCCGATCTTCCATCACCAAAATATAACCATTTCTATATGCTTCTAATGATAAAGGATGAATGATACCGGGAATATTGAGATTTTTGCTAATAGTATACTGGTGACGAAATAGCAGTAATTCGTTCAAGCTGGGATGTTCAGATGCCAAAACTTTAATGACAACGGGAACTGCTTCTTGCTCTCGAATGCCTCGATAGACTCTGGTTCTGGAACCTACATACAATTGGGAATTGATTTTATATCCTGGGA
>NZ_JAYGHH010000089.1:0-7038 GCF_034931045.1 Nodularia sp. UHCC 0506 | reverse complement strand
ATTCTTGGTATACGGGTTCAACTTTGTCTTTAAAAGCAAATTGAATTTCTGGGTTAATTGATAAAATACTGCCGCGAACAAGTTCTAGACTGTGAACAGCAGCCGTATATGCTTGGATTGCCTCCTGGATACGATTACTTTTGTTGTACAATTGACCTAATTGCCACTGCCATTCATAAGCAATATCCCAAGCTTCGACTGATTGAGCAATTCCCATAGCTTGGCTCAGATATTTGATTGATTCAGACTCTTGACCCAAATGAATGTAAACATTGGCAAGAGTTCCCAAAGCCAAGGATTTTGCTCTCTGGTTTTCCAATTTATCAGCTAATGATAAAGATTTTTGACTTAGTGCCAGTGCTGTTGGTAATTTATCATTGATTTTGATCAGGGATTGAGCTAGTTGAATTCGAGCATAGATAGCTTCTATGGTGGGTAATTCTGAAAATTGATGATGGTTGGTTAATAAAGTTTGAACTAAAAATTGAATTAATTGTGGGTTGGGATCACTAAATTCTAATAACAATTTTAGTTGATTTAACTGTGCCGGAATGGTATTTATTTGTTGATAAAGTTCCAGAGCCGCCATAAGTTTATCTTGGGCTGTATTCAGTGCTTCTTGTTTAGATACGGGTTCATCGATGAAGTCATATCTGCTTTGAGCTTGTTCAAAAAGTGAGCGTTCTGTATGAGCTAAACTCAGTAATAAATTAGGTGATTCCAATCCAATATCTTGCGCTATGTCCCAAGCCTTGTTTAGCACCAGAGAAGATGCCTCTGGGTTTCCCAGTTGCCGCAGTACATCCCCAAGATTCCGAAGTCCCACAACTTGGACGTTTTGTAAGGGTTGGTTTTGTAACGCTTGATCTAAACGTTCTTGATATTCCGTCTGGGAAAAACGTTGCAAATGAATTGGTTGACAAACCCAATTTTCCATCTTCAAAGCCTGAATTAAAGTTTGGCAAGCACGAGAATATGAAGCATTAGCTTGTAATGCCAAACTTTGATTAATCAGGCTACCTGTCATTCCTTCGGTGTCATTCAGTTTTTTGTAAGCACGGTAAGCTGATTCCCAAGTCTGTAATGCTGCTGATGTCAGTCCTTGATGTAGTTGAGTAAATCCCCTTTGGTTCAATTGTCCTGGGGTGGGAGCCGCAATTGTTTGATTTGGAGAAAAAATTATCAGCAATGATAGAAATATACCGAAAAATAAATATTTTAAAGTTGATAGCCGAGAGAAAAATAAACACCATTTTCTTGCCATGTTTTTGCGTCGGAATTTGTATTAACAGAAAATAAGGGAATTCCTAAATCAAGACGGGCATTGAAGCGATTGCCCAATTGGTACTGCAAGCCAAGTCCAAAAGACCCCAGAGTACCTGTTGTGACTGATGTATTATTTGTGCTATTACTATGATTCCAGGCAGTACCTAGATCAAGAAAAGGAATGAGTTGTAAAATCCCGGTTTCTTCTTGCCATACAGGAATGTAGAATTCGGCTGATAGTAGAAGTCTGTTGTCAGTCAAAAACGTATCCTGGCGATAGCCACGCACAGAATTTGCGCCCCCCAGTCCAATTTGTTCTAAGGGAAGAAGCGGTCTGTCAGCCAATTGCATATCTGCCCTGAGTTGCAGAGTGTTCGCTGATAACCGTCTTACCCAAGTAGCTTGTCCCCTCCAAGCAAAAAAACGACTATCAGGTTCAGAATCATTAATAGTTGCATTAAAAGCATCAATACCCAAGCTAAATTGTGAACGAACATATAACACTTGTTGACGGCTACGGTCTATCCATTCTTGGGAAAACCTCACGGCAGAAATTCTTGTCCGTCCGGTAGCATCAGCCCCAATACTCAATGGGAAAGGAGTGTTGAGCAAGGACGATTCACTTTCTAGTCTCGAAGCTGTTAAAGCCAGTGCAAATTCTTGGTTGGAATTAGCCGTAGCTCGTTGTAGCAGTGGCTGGCGGAAAGTCACTTCGTAAGCACGAGCATCAGAAAGAATATCCAAGTTAGTGAAGGGGCGTTCAATAATCGTGGATGAAGTGTTGGCGTAAAAGAATTGCAGAGTGCCGTTTTGTGGATTGATCGGCACAGTGTAGCTGGTGGTTATCGTCTTGCTGCCCTCTGTATTTCTGTAGCCAACACTAAAGCTATCGCCTAAGCCCAGCAAATTAGCATGGGTTAACTCGACTCGGCGTTGAAAACTGCCCACGGCTGGAGAGCGAGAATTATCCAAAATAGCTTCCACCTTGAATGGTTCACGCTCTTTAACCGTTACTGTCAAAACAGGTCGTTGTAAGCGAGTGCCTTCGATCAGTTCGGCTGTAATCGACTCAATCAAGGGATCTTGTTGTAATAGTTGCAAATCTTCCAGTAAGCGATCGCTATTCAGTACCGTTGAAGTGCTGGGTAAGCGAGAACGAATATAATTTTTTAACCTTGAAGTGCCTACAACGTCAATTTTATCCAGTTTTCCCTCAACAATTCCAATGGTAATTACGGCTTGATTGGGGTCAATTGCTTGGTTTTCTGTGATGGGCAGATATGCCCCAGAACTAATGTATCCATTGTCTACGTACAGTTTAGTAATCTCTGCACGAGCTGGCAGCAAATCTGAAAAAGTAATTTCTTTGCCAATAAAAGGTGCAAGTAATTCTTCAAGCCTTTGATTGGAGAAGACTGTGTTGCCTTTAAAAACAAAGCGTTTTACCTTGATGGCTTGTATATTCTCACCAGTAATTTCAGGTGGCAAAGGTGGGGGAGATAGAGGAACTAGTTTGATTTCCTCTTCTGGCGTTAAGGGAGAAACCGAAGGTGGTTGTTGAGGAAATGTGGGGATTCGTTCTTGTGCTAGTAGTGGTTGCGATGCAAAGATAAAAGTAGTTGCAAAAATGTACTGGATTTTGATTTTGAGCATAGAAAAAATTAAAAAGGGGATTGGGTGTGGAGAAGCCCATAACCGCTTTCAATAGATGAATTAATTGTTTGAGATTGAGAAGAATTCACACAAGGAGGGGGAGTTGAAGAACCGTAAGGCACCACATCATTAGGCGTGCTTGTAAAACTGATTGTGCCATCTGGGTTAGTTTTCCAGCCTTGGGCTTCAACCAATTTTTGATCTGTTTTATCTGACAATTTTTCAGTTTCTGGCTGGTAATCTTCTTTATCTTCCCAGCCAGAAAGACTGTTAAAATTGCCAGGATTTTGAGGAACAGTTGCTGGCTTGATGACCAATTCTCCGGATTGTCCCTGTGAATAAGCCGCACAAACATTGGTAACTTGGGGAACTTCAACTACTGATGGTATTAAAGCAGCCTTAGTGAAATCAATGGAAGAAGTATTAATCTCAATAGTTCCGTCAACTCCTCGTTCTGAGCTGGCCGTAACTCGGCTATCAGGGGACAGAAAAAATCCTTGAGTGTTGATCTGAATATTTCCTCCTCTGCCTTCAAAAGCATTAGCTGTGATGTTGCTATTTTCTAATGCTAATAATGTATCGGTATTAATATTAATATTACCACCATCACCAGTTGTACCTGTCTGACCAGCAGTAGCAGAAATAATACTATTGTTTAAGCGGACATCTTTTGATTGCAACAAAATATCGCCTCCTTGTCCGACAGCAGTTGTTGCGGTAATACCTCCTTGTTTACTGATATTTATAGAGTCAGCATCAATTTGAAGTATTCCGGCATTTCCAGAACCATCATTTCTGACACTAATTTGAGCGAAATCTTGAACATATAAATCTCCGGTGGTAATTATTAATTCTCCAGCATCCCCAGTAGGAATTAGTGGTACTCTGCTAAACCTGATTCTTAAACTATCATCTAGAATATTTGCGGATGAGCTTATAGAACTAGCTAAATTTGAATCTACATTTTTTCCAGAGATTTCTAGACTCTCAGAGGCATTAATAGTAAGTTGACCAGCATTTCCAAAAGAAACGGTATTTGTAGATATAGCAGCACCATCTCTAATAAAGAGGTTTGAGGTATTGATTTCTAATTTAGCAGCATCACCACTACCGAAAGTAGCAACGTTAATTGTACTAGGACCGACAGAAGTAGACCTACCAATAATTTCTATGAAATTGCTGGCATTTACCAGTACATCACCACCTTGTCCCATATTGAAAGTTGTGGAACCTAAACTACTTCCATCTTTTAGACTTATATTCTTTGCTGTTAAATTGATCTGTCCAGCATTGCCAAAAGAACTAGAAATTGTACTAATATTTCCTCGGTTTTCTAAGGTTATTTTTTTTGTATTTCCTGTAAGATTTCCACCATCTCCAAAATTAATATAACTGAAAGTATTAATTCCACCATAACCATTAGAATTACCTGGAGATGGATTACTACCAGCAACTCTTAATAATTCAGTAGGGTTGATTACTATGTTGCCACTTGAAAAATTACTAAAAGTATTGGCTGCGATTTGCGCTCCTTCAATATCAACTTGTTTTGAATTAATTTCAATGTTCTCTCCTGGTGTATTCCCGAAATTGCTAGTGTAAATACCACTAATACCAAATTGTGATGCACCTTTAACTGTCAGAATTTCAGTAGCATTTATAGAAATTTTTCCATCTTGTTTGTAACCATGATTTTGGCTAAATACCAGTGAACCATCTAAAATTTGGATTTTATTACCCTGAATATTAATAGTGTTTCCTTTACCTTCTAGGCTACTAACATAAGCCAAACTGTTTTCTAAAAATTTTATATTTTGGAAATTTACAACATGATCATATTTAAATATAAAATTATTTTTATCTAAATTTAGATGAACTTCCCCTATATCAACACTTCCTAGTTCAATTTTCCCACTGTTTGTACTAATAATTCCTCCGTCTAATACAATTTCTCCTCCGATAAAAGCTAAACTTTTATTAAAATTTACTTGCCAAGCGTTAGAAAATCTATTGGGATTAAGAGGAAATATAAAATCCTCATTTTTCAGATTATGTCCTGTATTTTTAATATTTATGGCTCCATTTTCTCCATGAAAACTTAATCCAGTAGGTATATTAATAGTTAGTATTTCTTTAGGAGTTGGATTAATTGGACTAAATTGAAATCCATCTGCAAAATTGATACTACTCGCTGTAGTACCAACAAATGAACCACCGATATTCAGGCTGGCATTTTTACCTAAAACAATTCCATTAGGATTCATTAAAAATAAATTACTTATACCATTTGTCCGAATTAACCCATCAATATTAGAAATGGAACTTCCAGTTATCCTAGTGATAATATTTTGAATATCTAAAGGATTATTAAAGTAGGCTGTAGTTCCAGTGGGAACTGAAAAGTGTTGCATACTGTGAAATAAATTCCTACCTGCTCTAGTCCCACCTTCAATAATTTTTATGTTTTCTTCTAACCTGATTCTAGTATTTTTTGGTAAAGTGCTATCTGGTTTTATTTGAGCTTGAGAAATATTTGACCAAATCAAAAAACCTGAGACTATAGTAGTAGTGCTTAAAGTTTGAAGATATCTACTTTTCATGGCTGATTTAAATCAAAATCAATGAGTTCGTATTATTTAACGCCTTGAAAAATTTCACTAGCTAATTTAAATATCGCATCCACTTTACGGGTACGCCATTCATCTACAAGGTTTTGTACTTTTATAGGAGGCATTTGACGCATCATAGCTTCATAAAGATAAGCAGCATGACCAGTTTCGTCTTGAGCAATATTCAACAATCCTTGTTTGAGGTTACGAGAGCTTTGTTCATTATCTGGTAATACGTTAGCCATGCGTTTAAAGTCTTTACCAGCATCAATTTCTAAAATATAGGTGCTGGCTGCAAATACATTCCAATCAATGACTGCAGGTTGCAAATCTTCCTGCGAATAGCCATGAAAGTATAATGCAAAGAAAGGAGTTCCTTGATGCTGTGTACTTTCAGTGGGCTGCTTTTCAGTTGAAGTTATATCTTTAGTTCTGTTGTCGATTTGTTTGAGGGCATGGGCAAAAATTTGGCTGTGCCGAACTTCATCTGATGCGTGTTTCTTTAATTTTTCTGCTAACCAATTATCCCCTTCATTAAATGCACGTTCACTAAGTGCGGAAAGAAATTTAACGGAACTGGCTTCTGATTTTTGTAATCCAGCAAGGACATTGAGGCGAGTTTTAGGATCACGTATTTGAGAGGAAGTGTAATATGCAGTAGCTCCAGAACTTGCCAAATACATGATGTAAGTTATAAGATTCATGGGTCACTTGTTTAAAATTTTTAGACAATTTTGCAATGCAATTTTATACACAATAAAAGATTTAAAAGGAAAAATCAAATTTTTGTTTATATAGCTGATTTAACTAATGTAAATATCAAGTTATTACTGCCAAAACTTTTAAAGTTAAGCTAGAAAAATCAATGCCAGAAAAGTGTACAAACTAGGAAAATTTTTGTACGTTTAACCTTACTACAGCATTTTTTTTCAAAGTACCACACCTAAATATTTAAAAGGTTTATGGAATAAGGGTTATAGGATTTCGTTTTGTACCAAACCGTTACAAAAAGTGCTGTAAATGTCATGTCCTAACCAACTCTCTTCTTGTATACCGTGAACCTAGTAAACTAGGCCTTTCTCAAGCTTATACCTTCCCAAACGGATATTTAAGTAGTTAATTGAAATAAGGTAGCAACTTTTGCTTTAGTTGGAAGCATCCCAACTGGGAAGATACATATTTCATTAAGCCGTAAGAGCCTGATTACACCGTTAGACAGAAAAGATATATTTGCCAAAGTGGGATGCTCCCCGTTAGTTAAACGTAGTATGAAATACATTTAATATTTAATATACATATACAATCAAAAAGCATCTATCTTAAGACATAAATGTTGCTATGTGATAAATTTTATCTGATAAATTAAAAATCACCTTGAAGCTGTAAATTGACCAAACTGTAGGCACACAGTAATATTCCCGAAGACAGATACACAGATGTTTCTCGATATCAGCACTGCTGGAGAGAAAAAACTAAAGGATGAAAAACTGGCTCAGGAAATTAGCCGTTA
>NZ_JAYGHH010000088.1:6737-7865 GCF_034931045.1 Nodularia sp. UHCC 0506 | reverse complement strand
AAGTTTCCTCTAAGGCTTGGAGTAATGGACTTAACCCCGCAGAGGATGAGTTTCAACGCTTTAACGGCTATGGTATTCCACCGGCTAAAAATGGGGACTATGCTTTTTTGCTGCATATTGTCAGGTCTTTGCAAGATAACGGCAAAGGGGCGATTATTTTACCGCATGGCGTGCTGTTTCGGGGAAATGCCGAGGCGGAAATTCGCCAAAATCTCTTGAAAAAAGGCATAGTTAAAGGGATTATTGGACTACCGCCAAACTTGTTTTATGGAACTGGTATTCCTGCCTGTATTATTGTCTTAGACAAGGGAAATACTGAGAATCGCTCTGCTATTTTCATGATTGATGCGAGCAAAGGATTTGTCAAAGACGGCAATAAAAACCGATTGCGGGAGCAAGATATTCATAAAATTGTCGATGTCTTCAATAAACAGCTAGAAGTGGCGAAGTATTCCCGCCTGGTTCCCATAGAGGAAATAGCGGCTAACGACTATAATTTGAATATTCCCCGTTATATCGACAGTCAGGAAACAGAAGATATTCAGGCGCATTTATTGGGGGGGATACCTCAGCGAGATGTCGCAGCTTTGAGCGATTATTGGCAAGTTTACCCGACCCTACAAGCAGATTTATTTGATGTGGCGGATATTCCCGGATACTTCCGGCTGAAAATTCCAGGATCAGAAGTGAAAACGGTGATTTTTTCTCATGCTGAATTTATCAGTTATGGGAAAGAAATTCAAGGGGTGTTTGAGACGTGGCAAGAAAAACACACCCCTTTGCTGAAAGCTATGCAACCGGGAGATAAACCCAAGGCGATTATTTACCAGCTGGCGGAGGATTTGCTGCAAGGATTTACAGGTAAAAGTCTGATTGATAAATATGATGTTTACCAGCACCTGATGACTTATTGGGTGGAAACTATGCGGGACGATGTTTATATTTTGGTTGAGGATGGCTGGAAGGCGGAACTGAGGGCGGTGACGAATAAAAAAGGTGCAATTACGGGTTATATCTGCGAACTGATTCCCCAGGAGTTGATGATTAACCGCTATTTTCAAGAGGAACAAGCAGCTATTGCAGAGTTAGAAACTACGAAAGATGAAATTGTCCGCCAGCAGGAGGAAC
>NZ_JAYGHH010000088.1:1689-6712 GCF_034931045.1 Nodularia sp. UHCC 0506 | reverse complement strand
GAGGAATATGGCGGTGAGGAGGGTTTGCTGGAGGAAGTCACGGGGGATAATGGTAAAATTTCTAAGGCAAGTCTGAATAATCGCCTGAAATTGATTAAAAATGAGCGGACTTTTGCGGATGAGTTAAAGGTGTTAAAGGTTTATTTAAAGTTAATTGAGCAAGAGGCGGAAGTTATTAAACAAATCAAAGCCGCAACTGAAGCACTGGATGACAAGGTTTTAGAGAAATATAAGCAGTTAAGTTCGGATGAAATTAAAACCCTGGTGATTGATGATAAGTGGATGGCGACTTTGCGAGGTGCGATTAATTCGGAAATGGATCGGATTTCTCAACGGTTAACTCAAAGAATTAAGGAGTTATCGGAACGGTATGATACGCCTTTACCCCAGTTGAATAATGAGGTTGAGGTGTTGTCTCGTCGGGTTGAGGCGCATTTGCAAAGTATGGGGTTGGTTTGGTGATGGATATACCACATGGCTATAAAAAAACTGAGTTGGGTGTGATTCCTGAAGATTGGGTTATTTGTTCTATTAATCAATTAGTAGATAATAATATTATTGAAAAACCTTTAGATGGCAATCATGGTAATATCCATCCAAAAGGCAAAGATTATGTGAGTTATGGAATTCCGTTCATAATGGCAAATAGCATTCATGATGGAATTTTAGACTTAAACAATTGTCACTTTATCAAAAAAGAACAAGCTGACAATTTGCAAAAAGGATTTTCTTTGGCGGGTGATGTATTGCTTACCCATAAAGGTACTGTAGGGAATGTAACTATTGTTGGTAAGATTTTTACTCCTTATATAATGCTTACTCCACAGGTAACATACTACAGAGTTAAAGATAGTAATAAAATTACAAACTTATTTATTCGATACTTTTTTGAAAGTAGAAAATTCCAAACAATTTTACAAAATTTTTCTGGTGGAGGAACACGTTCTTATATAGGAATTACCAAGCAGAAAGAACTTCCTTTTGTTCTTCCCCCGCTTGCTGAACAGAAAGCGATCGCACAATCCTTAAGTGATGTTGATGCACTGATTACAGCCATAGATCAACTCATCACCAAAAAGCGTAACATCAAACAGGGGACAATGCAGCAACTCCTCACCGGCAAAAAACGCCTCCCCGGTTTTGGTGAAGGTTACAGCTATAAGCAAACTGAAATCGGAGAAATTCCTGAAGATTGGAATATTGTAAGTTATAGGGATAATCTGAGTATTATTTCTGGCTTGGGCTTTAAGAAGGCTGAATATAAAAATCATGGAGTCAAGCTATTAAGAATAGATAACGTTTCGTATGGAAGTATAAAGTGGGAATCTATTGCTCATCTGCCACAAGACTATGCTGAAAAACATAAAGATTTAGTTATTGAAGAAAATGATATTTTATTGGCTCTGAATAGACCAATCACTAATGGAAAGCTAAAAATTGCAATTGCAAAAAATACAGATATTCCAGCTATTCTGTACCAACGAGTTGGGAAAATTATATTTTTAAATCAAACTTATAATAAAAAATATGCTTTTTATCTGTTATCTAAGTTTATTAAGAAGTTTGTCGAAGAGAGCGCAGTTGGAACTGATCAACCATTTATAAGTACTACTAATTTAAAGAAATATAAAATTCCCCTTCCTCCCCCAGAAGAACAAAAAGCCATAGCTCAAATCCTCACCGACATGGACGCAGAAATAGAGGGTTTAGAAAAAAAGCTGGAAAAACACAAAACCCTAAAACAGGGAATGATGCAAGAACTGTTAACCGGAAAAACTCGCCTAAAATATAATTAAGATAATTAAACGCTATGGCTAAAAAATATAAAATATACCTTGATGTTTGCTGTTTAAATCGTCCATTTGACGACCAAACACATTTGCCAATTCGTCTAGAAACAGAAGCAATTTTAGAAATTCTCAGCCGTTGTCGATCTGGAGAATGGGAATTAGTCAGTAGTACAGCCCTAGAAGCAGAAATTGCTAGAACCCCAGATGTAACCAGAAGACAACAGGTAGAAGAAGGATTAGCGATCGCTCAATATAAGATTTTAATTACCGCAGAAATGTCTAGACGAGCTATAGAATTAACAAAATTTAATATTAAAAATTTTGATGCGCTTCATCTTGCGTGTGCTGAAGGTAAAGCTGACATCTTTCTCACAACTGATAACCGTCTATTGTCAAGAGCATTAAACTATAAGAATGACATAAATATAATAGTTGCTAATCCAATGATGTGGTTAGCAGAAGTTACCACCAATTTTGTAGAAGGAGAAGAAAATGACCCCAATTGAATTATATAGAAAAGGATTTCAAGCCCTAGTCGATGCTTTGGGATATCCTGATGCTATCAGATTTATTCGCCAATTTGACAATGGAAGTGGAGACTACACCAAAGAACGTCACCAATGGCTGGATGAGGTAACAATGGATGAAATCCTCATAGACATTCAGCAACGCCAAACAATATCTGACTCCCAAAACCAAGAACAATAATGAACCAGGTCGGACAACTAGAACGCCAAACTCAAAACCGCATCGTGCAGTTATTCCAGCACCAGTTAAACTATGAATATTTGGGAAATTGGCAAGACCGACCGAATAACAGCAACATCGAAACCGATTTATTAACCACCTTCCTGCGCGACACCCAAGGCTACAACCACACCCTCATCACCAAAGCCTTGAATGAACTCCACAAAAACACAGGCGACCAAAACCAAAACCTCTACAACATCAACAAAGCCGTTTATAGCCTCCTGCGCTATGGAGTCAAAATTAAAGAAGAAGTAGGAGAAAACACCCAAACCATTTGGCTAATTAACTGGAAACAACCCCACAAAAATCACTTCGCCATAGCAGAAGAAGTCACCATAAAAGGAGAAAACACCAAACGCCCAGATATAGTTTTATATATTAACGGTATCGCCCTCGGCGTTCTCGAACTCAAACGCAGCACCGTTTCCGTTTCCCAAGGTATCCGCCAAAACCTCGACAATCAAAAATCCATCTTTATTAAACCCTTCTTTCATACCATGCAATTGGTCATGGCCGGAAACAACACCGAAGGACTGCGTTATGGAACCATCGAAACCGCAGAACAATATTACCTCACCTGGAAAGAAGAAAATCCCCACCCCTCCCCTACAGAGATAGATTTAAATCTCTCTTCTACTTCTCCAGTCCCCCCTTCCCTCCCAGAAAAGGGGGAATTAGGTTCCCTCGACACACACCTCTTACAACTGTGTGAAAAACAGAGACTTCTAGAACTCATCCACGACTTTATCGTTTTTGACAGTGGAATCAAAAAACTATGTCGCCATAACCAATATTTTGGCGTAAAAGCCGCCCAAACTTACATCCAGCGCCAGGAAGGAGGTATAATATGGCATACCCAAGGCAGTGGTAAAAGCCTGACAATGGTGTGGTTAACCAAATGGATAAGGGAATATAACCCTAATGGTCGCGTCTTAATTATCACCGACCGGGAAGAACTAGACGGACAAATTAAAAACGTCTTTTTAGGAGTCAACGAAGACATCTATCGCACCAAAAGCGGGAGAGACTTAATCACCCAACTAAATAGTACCAAACCCTGGTTACTTTGCTCCTTAATCCATAAATTTCGCCAAAAAGACGCAAAAAAACAGCAAAGCGAATATAAAAAATACATCGCCGAACTAAAACGCAGTTTACCCGCAGACTTTCAAGCCAAAGGCGATATTTATGTCTTTGTCGATGAATGTCACCGCACCCAGTCGGGAGACTTACACAAAGCCATGAAGCAAATTCTCCCCCAGGCTTTATTCATTGGCTTTACAGGTACACCCTTACTAAAAAAAGACAAAAACAATAGTAACGAAGTATTTGGCGCTTACATTCACACCTACAAATTTAACCAAGCCGTCAGCGATCAAGTAGTCTTAGACTTGCGTTATGAAGCTCGCAATGTAGAACAGTATATCACCTCACAAACCAAAATAGATCAATGGTTTGCTGCTAAAACCAAAGGCTTAACTGCAACCGCGCAAGCCGAACTCAAAAAACGCTGGGGAACCATGCAAAAAGTTCTCAGTTCCCAATCCCGCATTAGTCAAATTGTCAATGATATCTTATTTGACTTTAGCACCAAAGACCGCCTGCAAAACGGCAGAGGTAACGCCATCCTCGTAGCTGGAAGCATTTACGAAGCTTGTAAATATTATGAATTATTCCAAGCCAAGGGTTTTAGCAAATGCGCCATTATCACCTCTTATGATGCTTCCTTAAAAAGTATTAAAGGTGAAACCACCGGCGAAGATGAACCCACGGAGAAAATTCAACAATATGAAATTTATCAAAAAATGCTCAACGGGAAAACCCCAGAGAAATTTGAGGAAGAAGTCAAAAGCACATTTATCAAATCACCCGCACAAATGAAACTGCTGATAGTAGTAGATAAACTGCTAACAGGATTTGATGCGCCTGCTGCTACCTATCTATATATAGATAAAACCATGAAAGATCATGGATTATTTCAAGCCGTTTGTCGAGTCAATCGCTTAGATAGTGCCGATAAAGAATATGGTTATATTATCGACTACAAAGACCTATTTAAAAGTTTAGAAAAATCCGTTACTGATTATACCTCAGAAGCCTTTGCCGATTATGATGCAGATGATATTCTCGGCTTATTAACCGACAGACTAGAACAAGGTCGAGAAAACCTCAACAACGCCAGAGAAGCAATTAAAATTTTGTGCGAACCGGTGGAACCTCCCCAAGACACACCCGCCTATATTCGCTATTTTTGCGGTGACACCACCAACCCCACGGACTTAAAAAACAACGAACAAAAACGCCACACGCTTTATAAAAGTGTAGCCGCATACATCCGGGCTTATGCTCATCTCGCCAATGATATGGAATCAGCCGGATATACCCCCAGCGAAATCGCAGTTATTCAAGCAGAAATTAAGCATTACGAACAGGTACGGGGGGAGGTAAAACTAGCCAGTTATGATTATAAAGATTTAAAAACC
>NZ_JAYGHH010000088.1:0-1660 GCF_034931045.1 Nodularia sp. UHCC 0506 | reverse complement strand
CCTGCGATGCGTCATTTAATTGATAGTTATATCGGCGCAAAAGAGAGCGAAATTATTTCCGCCTTTGACGATATGACTCTAGTTGAATTAATTGTACAACGGGGTGCAGATGCAGTCAACGCCTTACCTGCAAATATTAAAGAAAACCCGAAAGCTGTAGCCGAAACCATCGAAAACAACTTACGCAAATTAATTATTGAACAGGAACCAACGAATCCCAAATATTTTAGTAAAATGTCGCTGTTGCTGGATGAATTAATTCAAGCCCGCAACGCTAAAGCCTCAGAATATCAAGTTTATTTACAGCAAATTGTGGAGTTAAGTAAACAAGTTTTACAACCCAGCAGTTCCTCACATTATCCTGAATCTTTGAACACATCCGCTAAAATTGCCCTCTATGATAATCTGAATCAAAATGAAAGTTTAGCTTTGGCTTTAGATGAGGCGATTCGCAACAGTAAAAAGGATGGTTGGCGAGGTAATATTATTAAGGAACGTCAGGTGAAAAATGCTATGCGAAAATATCTAGATTCCCCGGAGGATTTAGAGCGCATTTTTGCAATTGTCAAAAGCCAAAGCGAGTATTAATATAATTCGTAATTCGTAATTCGTAAACAAATCTACACCTTCACTGGTAATAAGACCTAACCCCCCTAACCCCCCTTCCCTGCGAGGGAATGGGGGAAAATATCTCCCCTCTCCTTGTAGGAGAGGGGTTGGGGGAGAGGTTAACCGATAATTATTATTTTCACGTTGATTGAAACTACTATGAAAACTTATCAAATAACAGTGGGTGAATTAATTATTGATGTGGCGAGAAAAAATATTAAAAATCTGCATTTAGCAGTATATCCACCAGATGGGCGGGTACGTATCGCTACACCTTTACATATTGATGATGATGCTGTGCGTTTATTCGCCATCTCTAAATTAGGCTGGATTAAAAAGCATCAAGCTAATTTTGCCTCACAACAACGCCAAACAACTAGAGAATTTGTCTCTGGTGAAACTCATTATTTCCAAGGTAAAAACTATTTACTCAATGTTATCTACTCTCCTGGTTATCCCAAAGTAGAAATTAGAGATAATACACACATTAACCTATATGTCAAGCCAGAAAGTAATGCAGCGCAACGCCAACAGGTGATAATTTCCTGGTATCGACAGCAGTTAAAAGAACAGATTCCCCCATTAATCGCTAAGTGGGAACCCAATATGGGGGTTAAGGTGGAAGACTGGGGAGTAAAACTGATGAGAACCAAATGGGGTACTTGCAATATTCAAGCTAAACGCATCTGGTTAAATCTGGAACTAGCCAAAAAAGACCCGCAGTGCTTAGAATATGTTGTAGTCCATGAAATGGTGCATCTGTTAGAACGCTATCATGGCGATCGCTTTGTCTCCTTAATGAATAAATTTCTCCCCAATTGGAAATTTTATAAGGATGAATTAAACCGTTCCCCCCTGGGAAGTTATTGAGTTCGACTGTTCTTTGGATTGTGGTTTAACAAACTCACTGCACCAGCAAAACAAACTTATATAAAGTTCATAGAACTCGACCTCCAAAACATTAATATCTTGCTGGAGTATTCTCAGGTTTTTAGTAGTACAACTGCGCTAAAGAAAGCAATAGAGACCTTTGCCACAGTCAAGTAGAAAA
>NZ_JAYGHH010000087.1:0-8331 GCF_034931045.1 Nodularia sp. UHCC 0506 | reverse complement strand
GTTTGGATAGTTACCCAGACAATTAATCCTACAAACCAATGTAAGGCCAAACCTATAGTTCTCGCAAAACCGTTGATTATGGGTATGGTGTTCACCAGTTGCAGTAAAGCATTGTCTTTAACTATGCCAATTTCGGTAGCAATTTTCACAACTTCCGCATAGGGCTGAATGTTGAGAAACGCAAACCAAAGTCCCACTGCGACGGCAAACCAATAGAGAATTTTCATGAATGTCCTGGCATTATTCCGGTCGCCCTTTTTTGTTTGAGTCATAATTATTGGGTTGAAATAGTGTCTAGAATGGCGTTGAAGTTGTAGATGGAATTTTCTGGTTCATCGCTGACATCAGCTTCTGGCATCGCTTCAAAGCCAGCACTAATAGCATCTCTACATTCAACTTCACTGGTAGCCAAGCCCAATCCAAAATCCAGTTCTAATGCAGCTTGTTTTGCTTGCTGCTGATAGCAATTGTTAGGGTTGTTACTCATTTAAGGTTAGGTAGAGCGTAATTTTTATTGAATTTTTGTCGCACGTTAGCAATTAATTCTTGATTGCCAGTGAAAGCGATCTCTCCTGTAACTGGCTGGTTTTCTCCTTTAATAATCACAGCCGTATTCCCATTAGCATCACAGACAACTGTGCCAATCGGTAAAGGCACATTCCGCACATGATCAATGACCGGCTCTCCCTCTGATAAAGAAGTGAACGAATCAGGATTATTCATGGCCACAACCATCACGCAACCATCCCGATAACGTTGTTCAGCAATTTCTGCTTGGGCTTGGGCTGCTTGTTGTGAAGCTCTCAGTTTCCATTCTTGGGTGGAATTTTTTCTAACTGCTTGTTGGATTTCCCCCATCGTCGAAATATTGGATTTGATATTGGGGGCTGATATAGACAAGAAAATACATCCTAAGAAAAAGAACACAGCCGTCATAGGGTGGCGATTGAGGTAGTTCATGAATTGGTTGTTTTCAAACCGCTTGAGTTGAGCCGATATTTGCTCAGTAAATTCTGAGCTACCCGCCTCGTATCTTGGATAGTCTTGGGCTTTTTTTCCTTTGCTCCCACCTCCTGCAAGAAAGCATCAGGGTCAAAATCCAAACTACAAGCTGTTGTAGTTTCCATAATCTGGGGTTTTGCGGCTTGGTTATTAATACCGTAGGTCGCCAAAATTTCTTTGACTGTCTCTGGATTATTTAACAGCGACATCAAAGCTATTCTCTCTGCGGCTTGTTGGTTGGCTTGGTCTAAAGTTTTAGCATCTAAATCCCGCAGAGTCTGCTGATAAATATCCTGGGTCAACTCATGAGTAATTACCGCTTTAGCCACAGCTTCAGCAGATTTAATTTCTAATACTCCTCGGAATACTTCAGGATGAATATCTATAGCTTGCTCATTAGCCATAGATGTAGCTAATTCCTCGACTTTAGCAACATCCAATGCACCCCCATAAGCATTAATCGCAGCTTGGAGTATAGCGAAAGTATTTTCCAGCTTCTCCAAAATCCCCTCACCAAATTCATTGGCATTGTGGTCAATTTGCTTGTCGCTTTCACTCAGCTTTTTCAGGGCAGTAGTAATTTGTTCTGGGGAATAACCGGCACTGTTGAAATGTCCAAAAATTTCTTCTTTGGTAAATGTGGCCTGTGCAGCTAACTGGTTTTTTGATTGGTTTCCCAATTCAAATACTTGTTCTAATTGCTCAATTACAGTATCGGAAAATTTATCTGCATCAGGTTTAATCTTAGTGTCGTATTTACTCAACTGTTGTAAGGCATCCAAGATTTGTTCTTGAGTGTATTGTGTGAAATGCTTAAATAGTTGGTCTTTGGTGATCATTTGGCTATCCAATTATCGAATTGTTGGCGAGTGAGTTGCGTTTGCCGTTCCTGCAAATATTCTTTCACTTCTTTGTTGTTGGCTTTGTATCCTAATACAAAGCCTTGTTTCAATGCATAAATCGTTGTCAGGATGAATCTTTGATAGCTGTCCAAATAAATGCGCTCACATTGGTAATCTTGAAGGATCAGCCATACCATTTTGATTATTTCCGATTCCCATCGCCAAATCGTTACTCTACCTACACCTAAGCAGGCAGCCCAGTTTCGGCGGGTTTCGTAAAAATCATCAAAGAACTGCGCTCGCACTTTCTCTCTTTCGGGCGCATCAAAGAATTCCATGATGCTGCTGTTTTTCATTCAATCGGTCGAGATTTTGACTTTTGTTTCTGCCTGATTAACGAGTGCTTAACTAATTTTACAGAACAGCCAGTATCTTACAGAGATTTTGGATATTGCGACTGATACATGATGTTGCATAGTTAATATTAATTTTGCAATCTCATGTTTCAAAATTAACTAAACATAACGCTAAATCAAAGGTTTTAATGCTTCTATTTGTTTGTTAACCTTGCATCTTAGTGTTGCAGTAGCAGTGAAACACGTTTCAGTTGTGTTTCAATATATCTACAATAAATTACCCACATTAAGTGGGCAATAGGTTTATTGATTATCAGGGAGTTTCCTCGTTTCGGGAAATTAATGCACGGGAAAGAACTGCGATCGCCCAATCAGGACAATCGCTATAAAACCAGTTCTTTACCGTTTTTAATTCTGGTGGTTGTGCGCCAGTGCCTTGAAAAAAATTTTCTAGATGCTGCCTGATTAATGTAGCTCCAGTAGAAACGTACTCGTATTCTCCGGGGGAAATTGAACAACCATTTTGATTAATGAAAGCTTGAGCGAATTCATCTATCTTTGTGAGCTTGCGCCGTGTCATGATGGGAATGCCCTCCATAGGCTCTATCTGTGGTGGGTCAAAGTCCTCCAGTGGTGATGCACTGGAGGCTTGTACTTTGGATTTATGTGGATAATAGCATGATAAGCTACTAAGGAGTAGCAATGGGTATTTAGAAGTGGATATAGACAAATTAATTCAGGCTTTGCAAGAACGTGGGGTAATTAGTGAGATTATTGACAAACGTCCTGGTGTCCCTAAGTTGCCTGCTCAGTTGTATGTGCAGCTGATTGTTGCTTCTCTGGCCACTAGGAAAGATATTAGCGCCTGTATTAGTACAGCCTTGGAAACCTATGTCATGCGAAATACGGACAAACACTTGAACGAAATTAAATATCAAGCGGCGGCATCTGATAAAGAACTTGAGCAGTATTTGGCTGATGCGATTGCTTCCAGGCTTCAGAATAAATAGCTAAAAAAAAGAACACATGATTCTTTTATTACGCGATCGCGCTACTGGTGAACAGCTTGAGCAAATGCTGCAACAGCACAAGTTCTACATTAAAACTGCCGTAGATATTGAACGTCGAGTATTAGCTGGTGGTGGTGATTTACACGCAGATTGTGAAGAAAAGTTGCTGGATGACGGTAGTAGACAGCAAGATATTTGGGCTGCCAGCTTCATGCCAGTGACCGGAAAAATCACCTATGAGTCTATGGTCAATCTTCGTCCTCGGCAAAATCGGTCAATGGAACTTTTAGACCCTAATATTAGAGAAAGGGTAGCTCAAATTATCATGGAGTTTCTGGAAAATTTATGATTGAAATGACACCAAAGCAAAAAAGTTTTATACAAGATGATGTCCCGACCCGGTTACATCAGTTAGCAAATCACCTATCAGAAATTTATGCCTTGTGGACTGGGACATCATCCCAGGAATTAATATTAGCTTTTGTCAATGAAAGCAGATACTTTATTGAGTGGACTGTTCCTGACATGGTGAAAGCAAACGACATTGACCGGGCTGCGGAGTTAGTTGACTTAGTTCGTCTGTTGACTCGTTGGATAGCCCATTGGGACAAAATTTGGTCAGATGAAAAACAAAAGCGAGTTGCACAGGGACAGACTCAAGATTGGTTACGTCGGGTTCTAGAAATAGCCGATACAGAGCCAGAAGCACTGAGTGCTTAATTTCCACAAGTTTACTTTTTGAACCATTGCTGCGTTCGCCACACTTGGCAGTACCCAAACCTAACTGTTTCATTTCTAGCGATAGCACTAAAGGAGTACGCTGAAACACCCAAGGCAATTACCGTGCCTGCCAAAAATCCAAAAGCAAATCTTTTCATGATTCATCCCCACTCAAACAAGCACCCAATAAAGCACTCCCCAGAAATCCAGAGAATGCTACCGCCATGCCTCCCAAACAAACATTCTTCTGAGCTTGCCAATCATGCTCCCGGAGTATTGTGGGTCTGGAGTTATTGTCAATAATTTCAAATCCCCAACAACCCAAAGCTGCTACTCCTAAGAATCCGGTGGTCACAATTGAATAAAGTGCAAATTTCGACAAAGTTTGGTTAACAAAGCTGTGTGATTTTAGTCGTTTCATGGCGCGTCGTTTCCTGGTGATTACTTCGATTTTCTGAATGCATTCTAAATGCTCAGTTTGGGTAATTTGATGTGTGATTTTATTCATAGAAAAAAATAAAAGCAGTTTAAAGCTGCTTTTTGAAAATCTGAATTTTTACCTAGAATTTACTGTTGCTCTCTGCCCCAGCACATAATTTGCCCAAGCCCGAATCGCCGCCACTTCATCAAGTCCTTCCGACATTCCACGAATGACCTGCTGCTGATATGAACTAGCAGCATGATTGGGATCAACTTTATCAGCAGCCCAAGCCATGCAGATGATGTTCACCAGTTTATCTACTTCACTCAAAGGAAGCTGGCTAGGACGTTCAACATTCTGGGATTGCAGCCATTCTTTGACCAAATCAACCGGATAATTGAACAAAGTGCGAACTTGCTTCACTCGCAAGTCTTGTGGATGTGGTGCTACATTTTGAGGTTTGGTCTTGGGAATACTTTCTTCTTCAAAATCAAAAACCTGATTGCCAGATAATTTCGATTGAATGCTTTGTATAATTCCTGCCCAATCTGCATTAGGATTCCAATCATAACGAATCCTGGATTTGTTTAGGGCATAGTACAGTCGGCAGAAAACCGTATTTTCATCCCCAGGTGTGCTAGTAATCACAAGAGGTTTAGAGAAATCATCAACCTGAGATGCACCTAATAAAAATGTTTTAGTGAAATTGGTTTCAATCCCACTTCTAACCACATAAATCTCGTCCGCAGAGATGACAATATCTAGTTTAAGTTTGTCCTTACCTTTGTACTCTTTTGTCGTAAACTTTAATTGAGCAATATATCCTGTCAAAGCTCTTTCTCTGACTGGAATTTTCTTGTCTTGCGGAATATCATAGTTATACCAGACATATTGCTCTCCTTGAACTTCTCCCTGGTTTACATATAGATAAATCGGATCAGGCGGATTCCCTAATCCTAATTTAATTTCCACCATAGTTAGAAATCCTCCAGATTATCGCCACTATTATTTTTGTTAGATTGTTTGTACATCTTGGCTTTGTTCATCTGATGAGTAGATGTCTTAAGCAGTGGCATAGCAGCTTCTTTAACTGAAGCTTTAGCCTGCATATATAAAAATTGAGTCGCACCTTCTGCATCTTCTTCTGGGTCTATTTGCGCCCAAAGTGAACAGCCTAATTCCAGGGATTCGTAGTCACCCAAATTGAATTTTCTATGATACGTTACAGATATAGTTTTTATTTCCATTTAAGCACTTTCAAATCTCTCAAAAGTCTTAAGCGTAGCTTCCTTTCAATTACGTTCGACGATTTCCAACAAAAATCCACCACCAGTATTCAATACTTTTACTCGCCCACTATCTATTAGTGATTGAATGACTGTATTAGAATATCTGAGGCTATGCAAAGGTGCAGAACCACCACGGATTCGAGGCTCTTGCGTCTGTTTTATGGTGGTTGAGGATTGATTATCACAAAACCCTTACGGGGCAAGGGTTATAAACTATAATGCCCATATTTCAATGAAATGCCGACACAATAAGGCTTTCAATGATTTTGACCTGGGTTCTCCATAAAAAGTACCGAAGAACCAAATTCGATTGATAAAAATAGATGCGTAAGGCAATTCCTAATACTGGAATTGCCTTTATTTTTAGCGTTCCTGGGCTTCATCGCCTAGTTCCCATTCCAGGTATTCTAGTGCTGAAATAGCATCCCCAATGGTCAAATCTGGCGAGTAATTGATTTTCTTGAACTGGGGGGAATCATCAATTGCAGCTAGGGCAAGATAAGCAGTTTTGATTAGCTGGCGTAATTGTTTTGAGTCTTCAGGGTTGATCATGATCCTGTTTTAAATAACTATAATTGTTCGTAAAGATTAAAAGGCTTGTAGCTTCTGAGGGTTGCCCTAATCAGCTTTTTGAGTTGGTTGTATCTAAGCTCTGAATCACTTTCGCCATCACATGATGAGGAAAATACAGCGCCGTCAAATATCGCAACTATTGAGTTTTCGCAACATTTACAGCCAACTAACCAACCTTGTGTGACTGCTTCTGTGGTATCAATTTCGTCACCTTCTAATTCGCCTTCATAAAGAAATCCAAATTTAATCAGCGCAACTGCTACGGCTGTATTTTGGGCATTTAACCAACAAGGGAGGGGAG
Organism: Nodularia sp. UHCC 0506; assembly: GCF_034931045.1. NCBI lineage: Bacteria > Bacillati > Cyanobacteriota > Cyanophyceae > Nostocales > Nodulariaceae > Nodularia > Nodularia sp. UHCC 0506. The sequence continues at coordinate 1,817 of NZ_JAYGHH010000087.1, read as the reverse complement.
AAGATTTAATGAGCATAGGTGGCTTTAAAATCATGATAATTACTTGGGTTCCATTCATTAAAAAAGCGCTCTGCTATTAACAAAACGCTTTTAAACTGATAATTTCTTCAGAATTTGTTAGTATCTTTACTGCCCCGCGATTCAGAACCTATTTAACAATTCTTCACGAGTTAATTGCAAACAAAAAGGTGTAAACTCTTCTGGAGGTAGCCGTAATAAACTATCAACAACTCTCGACAATTCCTCATCTACAGAACCAAACCTGTATTTCAACAAATTTTCTATAACTTGGCGTTGTCCCTGCTCTACTCCTTCTTGTACAGCAGCAGCCCTGGCTTCTTGATAAGCTTCTGTTAAGTTCATGATTAACTCCTGATCATCTTCAGTTAACTTTTGCTGTGTCATTATACTGACGCGCCATCTGTAAATTATTTCTAAAACATTACGGCGCAGAAGGTTTTCTGGTGGCAGTGCAACTAATTCACTGACTGCTTGTTGTTGAACCTTTCCTCTCCCTAGAAGCCTAAACCATAATGTTTCTTCTGTTACAGGCAACTCGTTAATTGCCAGTATCGCTGTTCTAAAAGCATCAGGTAGAAAATACACCCCAGGCAACCAAGTTTCTAGCTCTAGTTTAGCCCCAAAACTTTCTAACAATCCTGGGGACGCTGAGGGCGCTAAAATCCACAATCGAGCTAAATCATCCTCTGATATAGTCGTGTCTTCCCTTTTGGCTTTACGTTGCGAATCTGCAATTACGGTGAACAGCTTTGTCAGGCAGTTCCGTATTTCTGTCCTGCTAGGCTGATTGCGAAAAGGTTCCAGCAAAGCCGTATTCAGCAGTGCAATTCTTCCCAATAGTCCTAGATTTGGTGCTTGGGCTGTTGGTGCTGGTGAAAACAAAACATCTACCTGCCGAGCTTCATCAATTACTTCCTTGTTGGGTTCTACTTTGCCCAAGGGTGACAATAGCTCCTCTAAAAATTGCTTGGCAAATTGGTCGTGAGGTTTGCGGGTCATGTTTTCAATAATGACTGTGTTTTATTATACGGCTGTGTCTGCCTATGCGTTTTTGTGGCATTATTCTTAACGATTACAGTTTGGAGGCGATTGCACAACCGACAATCGCCTTTGTACTTTACGCCACCACCAACTCCCGACTCTTTGGCACTGGCTCATATTCCAACAGCATTCGCCATTCTTTATCCGTCAATTGGTCAAACGGTCTATTTAATAACTCCTCGCAAGATACAGTTTCAACCATTGACAACCACCAAACCCCGTCCAAAGCTGAATCACACGGTATTCTCCCTTGTTCTTCCTCTGATGCTCGAACAAACCACCATTGATTGTTGGTGTAGCCTACTTCACCGAGTTTCACGTCGTTGTGGTAAATGCCGTTGTCGAGCAGTTCAAAGCCAAATTTTTCACACTCGTTGAAAATCTGACACATTATTTCGTTATCTGTAGTGTTTGGGGCTTCTTGTTGTTGATGTACAGGCAAGCTTCCGTCTTTGTGATGGGTGCAGATATATCTCCACGCTCTCGCCCAGGTGTTTGCTCGATATATTTCCTCTCCATTGACCATCACAAGCCAGGGCTGGGTTAAGTCTTCATCATGGGCGATCGCAGCTACAAGCTTTTGACCACAGTAAATTTCATGATCGTAAAAGCTGATTTCAATGGGGATCAATTCTTCTGGTGCTACAGTCTGCGCCTGGGCTTCAATGTAAGTGTCGAGTTCGGCTTGAGCTACAGTCTGTTCGTCAACGAAAGAACCGAACAGTGCTTGCTGTGAATGTGTTACATAAGTCATC
>NZ_JAYGHH010000086.1:7657-8705 GCF_034931045.1 Nodularia sp. UHCC 0506 | reverse complement strand
ACACGTACAGAGCTAAAATCATTGCCAAAACGAGGTTCCATGAAGGAGCGTGTCTGCTCATCTAAGGGACTTCCAGAACCTTTTTGACTCGCTAAACGGCTCTCTAAGCTGGTATTTTCTTGACTGGGAATATTGCCTCCAGCCCTGTGTATAAAGCGCTGAATAAATGGGTTACTATATATTACTGGCCTGTTCTGAGTGCTATTTTTATTGGAATCTATTTGACGCTGAATCAGTGGACTGATGGACGTTATCGGTTGTCTGGGGATATTTAACTTTACCTGACGCTGAATCAGTGGGCTGATGGATGTTATCGGTTGTCTGGGGATATTTAACTCTACCTGACGCTGAATCAGTGGGCTGATGGAAGTTATCGGTTGTCTGGGGATATTTAACTCTACCCGACGCTGAATCAGTGGGTGGATACTTTGGACTAAAGCTTTTTCCTGAATTGAATCGAATGACGCTGCCGAATCAGACTGAATTGTTGGAGAATTAGTCGCAGTTAGTGTGTCCGAGGAACCCGTCGCTGTGCCGATTTATTTGGTTTAGGACAAGATAAGCAATTTTTCTATCTGTTCGACTATTGCCAAAATCTGGAGTTTTTCCAGCATCATCCAGAAACCACTGATGCACCCATCGGTAAGTCTTTGGGTAAGCAGTTATTTACCACCCGCTTGGAGTTAATCGCAGAGTTAGACAAGAAAGTTGGTACAGACAGCTTGAGCGAAGTTGGAGGCAATTTAAAAGCATCTCTAGCCGCCAATGAAGAACCAAAACCTGATGCCGAATTGCGCCGCCAAGTAGCCAATCTCCTGCACACAGAAGTGGCTGCGATGAATAGCGAAAACTTCGTAGTCCGTCCCAAGCGGCGATTGGTAGAAAAATATACAAGTCCCGAAGCTTGGCGATCGCTCTCAGATCAAGATTTTACGGCACTCAGCCAAGAAGTAGCCGGTTTACCCTCTCAATTGGCATCAGAAGCCGAAGAAATCAAGCGGTTTGATATTCTGGTGTTGAAATTACAATTAGCAGTAATGCGTCTGCG
>NZ_JAYGHH010000086.1:0-7632 GCF_034931045.1 Nodularia sp. UHCC 0506 | reverse complement strand
GCAGCAGCGCTTCGCTATCGCAGCAACCTAGCTTTGAGCGTTTACGAGAACAGGTAAAATCACTTGCTGGGTTATTAGAAGAGAAATCAGCTATCCCCTTAGTCAAGTCACAATTGCCTCTACTTCAGGATATACAAACCGATGAATGGTGGCAAGATGTAACATTGCCAATGCTGGAAGTATTACGCAAACGATTACGGGGGCTAGTAAAGCTGATTGAGAAACAGAACCGCCAACCGATTTACACCGACTTTGAGGATGTGATGGGGGATGAAATCATCGTGGAGTTACCTGGTTTTAGAGCATCGGATAACTTTGAGAAATTCCGAGCTAAAGCACGGGCTTTCTTGCGGTCGCATCAAGATCATCTAGTCATCTTTAAACTGCGGACAAATAAGCAACTGACCGCCTCAGATTTGTCAGAACTAGAGAAAATACTGGCAGAGAGTGGTGTCGGTGATACAGAAGATATTCTCCGGGCAAAGGAAGAATCACAAGGTCTGGGTTTGTTTGTGCGCTCCTTGGTGGGGCTAGACCGTGAGGTAGCAAAACAGGAACTGGCTCAATTTCTATCTGTCCAGCAGTTTAACTCGGATCAAATTGAGTTTGCAAATATGATTGTGGACTACCTCACCGAACACGGCGTAATGGATGCGGCGCTGCTCTACGAATCTCCATTTACCGACATTACACCACAGGGGCCAGATGGATTATTTACTTCGTCCCACATAGATGAATTGGTATCTGTGCTAGAAGAAGTTTATGGGCGGGCGATAGCGCGGAGCGCTGTGCCGAAGGCGATCGCTTAGGGACTTCCAAATAAAAAATACTCAATCACTAAAGCAAAAAGCCGTTCGGACGTTCGGCGAAGCTACTTCGACAAGGCTCAGTACAAGTCAGTCGAGCTGCTGACGCTCACGGCGAAGCCTCTCAAAGTCTCTTAACTCGGTGTCCTCTGTGTCTGGAGTGGTACGGCTACGCTAACATTTATTGGGATAATTGATTTTTTGAAAGTCCCTTAGAAAATTGTTACAATGCTCTATGAACCTGCAATAATCGTCACAATTTTTAAACCTTCAATTGTAATTGCTCAAATGAGTCTAAATTGTGGCGATCTGCTTTGCAGCAGCGCTGAGTGCAAAGCACACGCTCCGCGAACGCTATCGCATTATAAATTTATTTCGCTGATTATGGCAAAGCCAGACCCTCCACTCACTGGAGAAACATTAATCAAAGAAGTCTGTCGCCGGATTCGAGTAGCCCGCAGCTATTGGGATGCTCATAATAATGCGGCTTGTCGGGGTGAAAGGAACCGTGCTTTAGTTCTTTATAACACATTAACCAAAGAACAAAAACAGCAAATCCCGGAAGCATTGCGGGTATGGTTACGCTATCGTAGTGAGAAATACTTTGGCGAACACCGCACACCGCCCAAATCGGCACGAAAATCATCCCAGGGCTAAGTATTTTTATTTAATAGCGATGAAACTAGGAAATAAAGGCAGTTTAAGCGTAAAGTAAAAATAAAAAACTTGGGTGCTATGTCGATTATAGAAATTTCTGAAGCAATCATACGACACAACTCCAACGCTTCATCCTACAGTCGTGGTGAAGAATATTACCGCAGGGGAGCGATCGCTGCTCTCAAAAAACGAGGTAATCTGATACAGGCAGAGGTAGAAGGCAATGAAATTACACCCTATCAAATCAGTATTCGTTTTGATGCCGGCGGAATTACTTCAGCTTTGTGTACCTGTGCTTATAATTATGATGGTTGGTGTAAACACATAGTTGCCACCTTATTGGCTTGTTCGCGTCAGTCAGAGAGGGTGGAAGAACGTCCAACAGTGGAACAGTTATTAAATCGCCTTGATCTCCTGCAAACGCAGCGATTAGTGCAAGAATTAGTAGAGAATAGGCCAGAATTAATTGAAGATATTGATGAATTTGTAAGTTTAATAGATTTGCCGACTCTGGTAACAAAACCGCCTTCTACCCGGCAAAGTAAAATTGACACATCACCATTTCGCTCTCACGTAAAGCGGATTTTGCGGGATGGATTGCAAGAATTAGAGTACGGTTCAGAAGATGACCCATTTACAGATGATTTGCTGGCTGTAATTGAGAAAGCGCGGGAATTTACTGAAAATGGAGATGGAAATAATGCGATCGCTATTCTGGAAACCATCACCGCAACGTATGCTGAAGACTGGGATGAATTAGTAGATTATGGTGGAGACAGTTATTCCATCGCAGAACCTCTGGACAGCGCGTGGACAGAAGCAATTTTGTGTGCAGAGATGTCTGAAGCAGAATTTGTTGATTTGCAGGTGATGTTAGAATCATGGGAGGACGAAATCAGTGCAGATTTTAGCATGAGCTTAGAAGCACTGCGTCAAGGTTGGAATTACGAACCACTGCAACAGATTATGCAAGGGGACGATACCATACAACTTTGGGAAGATGAACGACCAAGCTTTGCTGATGATTTAGTATTGATTCGGTTACAAATTCTTGAACGTCAAAACCGTTACACAGAGTATTTAAATCTAGCTTTAGCAGAAGAAATGACCCTGCAATACCTGACGCAATTAGCAGCGTTGGGAAGAGTAGAAGAGGCGATGTCTGCGGCTAAAATACTCATGGAAAAAGCAGAGGAAGCTTTTGCCTTAGCCAAAATATTGCGGGAAGATGGGTATTTAACTGAAGCGTTGGAAATAGCTCAAATAGGTATAAACTTCTCAGATAACTGTTTGTATGAATTTACTACTTGGACAAGTGATTTAGCCCAAGGATTAGAGGATCATGCCACGGCATTAAATGCCAGCATCATTGCCTTCAAAATCAAACCATCATTTCGAGACTATAGAAAAATAGAAGACTTGGCAGGTGAAACTTGGTTAATAGTTAAACAAAACTTACTCCAAAGACTGCAAGAAACATCAACTTGGGTATCCCAAGAAACTAAAGTTGATATTTTCCTGTATGAAGGATTAATTGATGATGCCATGAGAACAGTAGAAAGAGATATTTACTATGCTTCAGAACTGGTTCATACCGTCATGGATGCCGCAATTTCTCATCGTCCTGATTGGGTAATTGATCAGTCCCGCACACGGGCAGAACCGATTATGAAACAGGGCAAAGCTGACCGTTATGATGCTGCGGTTAAATGGCTAAAAAAAGCAAAAGCTGGCTATTTTCAACTTGGACAAAAAGCTGAATGGTCTGCGTATCGCTCACAACTAGAAGCGAATCATGGACGTAAACGCAAATTAATGGAATTATTTCAAGAACTAAATTAATAACATGACTAACTTTGCACCTAATCCCACACAGTTACAAACTCAATTCGCAAAAAAATATTTTGATTTGCCTCCCTTTGCCCAAAAAATAATCCAGTTGTACTCGATAATTTTTGCACCCATAGATAAAAACTCATTCCTGAGTTGCCTCAGTAAAACAGGGGCAGTAGATGAAGATAATAAACCTTTTGGCACTAAAACCCTCAGTCCCCAAATCGATAAACTGTTAAAAGCGGGCTTGCTAATTAAGGAAAGTAAGCAAGGTCATGAATGCCATCCATTACTCACAGAAATTGCGACTCGTCATGCGGTAAAAACGGGGCAGTTTGAGATATTAGTCACAGCAGTAGAGGAAACTTTACCTGTACATAAACATTGGCAAAACGAATCTCGGATGTTCCACAATCTCCGCCAATGTATCCGAGAAATCCGCATTGGTATTTATCGTCAAGACCCTAGTTTTATTAATAAGCAAATTGAAGATTATCAGAAGTACAGTTACGATGAAGAAAAAATCTCAATACAAATTATCTTCGAGCAGATATGCAATAACCCCTTTGATGCAGATTGGTTTAACACCTTACCACAAGAATTATATGAACTCGGTATATCTAGCATTCTCCTCAATTCAGCATTAAAATTGTCTGTATCCGAAGATGTGTTTACACTGCTAGAAGAAGAATGCTCTACAGATGGAACACATAACTCAGATTATCTGCAACTGATTTTGACAGAACAATTACTGCTACGGGGCTGTATCCAAGAAGCACAGCAAACTTTAGAGCGGATATCTGAGAAATATCGAGATCATACCCTTGTCTTTTGGGGCTGGCTAAGTTTTCTGCAAGGTGAGAACGACCAAGCCATCAAATATTATACAGATGCTCTCAAAGCTTTGAAAAAAGCCAAGGGTAAACGCCAAATATTTTTTAATACAATCGGCGGCCTATTTTTTATTCTAGCACTGTTAAAAGATGGCTCAATGCAACGCCTCAAAGAAGCAGAAGATTACGCCAGTTTAATTTCTCGTCAATCGGATCATTGGCTCAAGTTTAGTTATGCCAGACTGAAAATCGTACTACAAGTTCAGCAAGGTGATATTACCCAAAAAGAATTTATAGTTAACGCCTACATTTCTGCGGTAGAAGAAGAAAATAGCTTACAAACATTGTTTTGTTCTCTGTGCCTTTACTGGATGGATGCTGACAGTGCCAAAAAACGCTTACCTGATTTACTAGAACCATTCTATAGGCGATCGCTTGCATCCGGTCATCACTGGCTGGCAATGGAAAGCGCAGAACTTTTATCTCGACTCAAACCCAGTAGCAACTATCGTCAACAAGCCGCAACACTGCGCGAAGATAGCGGTATTCAAACCATCGTAGACCTAATTCGACCCCAGGAAGCTTGGGAAATGTGCCTCAATGCCCTAGCAAATCTCCAGAAAGTACCACAAACACCTAGAAAAGCTGAGTCAGAACTACGTTTAGCATGGTTTATTACCTTCTATCCCAGCAAATGTATCTTGCAACCACGAGAACAAAAAGTTAATGCCAAAGGAGAATGGAGTAAAGGCCGCCCCATAGCTATCAAACGTTTAAGTAATAGCTTGAGTGAGTTCAATTATATTACATCCCAAGATATGCGGGTATGTAGTTGTATTGAGGCATATAATGATGGTTCTTATTACGGCAAAATCGAGTATACCTTCAGTGAAAAAGCCATCTCTGCCTTAATTGGACACCCGTTAGTTTTTTGGGAAGATACGCCTAATATTCGTGTAGAAATTGTCAAGGGAGAACCAGAACTACTAGTCAAAAAAGGCAAACAAGGTCGTCTCACCTTGGAATTTTCGCCCAAGTTAACAGAATCACAAAATGTTCTCAATATCAAAGAAACCCCAACCCGCATCAAAGTCATTGAAATTACCGCCGAACACCGACGCATTGGTGAAATTATCGGCAAAGATAATAAATTAAACGTACCTGCGATCGCCGAAAAGCAAGTCTTAGCAGCCATCAATGCCGTCTCTGGTATCGTCACCGTGCATTCTGATATTGGTGGTGGGCTAGAAGGAGCAGAAGAAGTACCCGCCCAAACTTTACCCCATATTCACCTTTTACCCGCTAATACCGGATTGAAAGTCACCCTGTTGTCGCGCCCCTTTACCCAGGGTGGCCCCTACTTCCGTCCTGGTGCAGGTGGTGAAACTGTAATTGCCGAGATTGACGGCAAACGCCTCCAAACCAGACGCAATCTGCCCGAAGAACAGCAACTTGCCCAGGCCGCTATAGCCGCTTGTCCCACATTAACTCGAATTGAAGAACAAGATGGTGAATGGGTAATAGCAGACCCAGAAGAATGTTTAGAACTGCTGCTAGAACTGCAAACACTGGGAAATAGCGTCGTCATGGCCTGGCCAGAAGGAGAAAAACTGCGTGTTCGCCACCATGCAGACTTGAAAGACTTTAATTTATCAATTCAACGTCAACAAGACTGGTTTGCAGCCACTGGTGAGTTGAAATTGAGTAACGATTTGGTGCTGGATATGCAGCAACTACTAGAACTCTTAGAGAAAAACCCCAGTCGTTTTATTCCCCTTGGGGATGGTGAATTTCTGGCTTTAACTCAAGCTTTTCGGAAACGCCTCGACGAATTGCGAATGTTTTCGGAAAAACACAACAAAGGTATCCGTTTCCACCCATTAGCAACATTAGGGTTAGAGGATTTTGTCGATGAGGTGGGCAAGGTAAAAACCGATAAACACTGGAAGACACATATCCAACGGCTCAAGGAAGTGCAGAACCTCCAACCAGAACTGCCCTCTACGTTTCAAGCCGAACTACGCGACTATCAAATGGATGGCTTCTGTTGGCTGGCGCGTCTGGCACATTGGGGTGTGGGCGCTTGTTTGGCAGACCAAATGGGACTGGGTAAGACCGTGCAAGCATTGGCTGTCATTCTCAACCACGCCCATGAGGGACCAACCCTAATTATTGCCCCAACTTCCGTGTGCATGAATTGGGTGAGTGAAGCGCAGAGGTTCGCCCCTACGCTGAATATTGTGCAGTTTGCTGGTGCTAACCGCCAAAAATTACTGGATGAACTGCAACCTTTGGATATGTTGGTATGTAGTTATGGTTTATTGCAGCAGGAAGAAGTAGCTCAAATGCTTTCTGAAGTGCAGTGGCAAACGATTGTGCTGGATGAAGCCCAGGCAATTAAAAATATGACCACTAAACGTTCTCAGGCAGCCATGAATTTGAAATCTGGCTTTAAACTGATTACAACTGGGACTCCTATTGAAAACCACCTCGGTGAGTTGTGGAATTTGTTCCGTTTTATTAACCCTGGGTTATTGGGTTCTTTTGAAAGTTTCAATCAACGCTTTGCTATCCCCATTGAGAAGTTTCAGGATAAACAAGCACGTAATAAACTCAAAAAACTGATTCAACCATTTCTGTTGCGGCGGACAAAAAATCAGGTGCTAGAAGAGTTGCCTGACCGGACTGAGATTTTACTTCATGTGGAATTGAGTCGGGAGGAAATGGCATTCTATGAAGCCTTGCGCCGTCAGGCAATATCTAAACTCACCGAAAGCGATGCCGAGGCAGGAAAGAAACATCTGCAAGTTTTGGCGGAAATTATGAAACTGCGTCGCGCTTGCTGTAATCCTAGTTTGGTGATGCCTGACACTGAGTTATCGAGTTCTAAGTTGCAACTTTTTGGTGAGGTGCTGGGTGAACTTCTGGAAAATCGCCATAAGGCCTTGGTGTTTAGTCAGTTTGTTGACCATTTGCACATTATTAGAGATTATTTGGAACAGCAAGGTATTAATTATCAATATTTAGATGGTAGTACCCCAGTGGCAGAGCGGAAAAAACGGGTGGATGCTTTCCAAGCAGGAACAGGAGATGTATTTTTAATTAGTCTCAAGGCGGGTGGTACTGGGTTGAATTTGACCGCCGCCGATTATGTCATCCATACTGACCCTTGGTGGAATCCAGCAGTAGAAGACCAAGCTTCCGACCGCGCCCACCGTATTGGGCAGCAACGCCCGGTAACTATTTATCGCTTAGTGGCAAAGGATACTATTGAAGACAAGATTGTGGCTTTGCATCACCACAAGCGCGATTTAGCTGATAGCTTGCTGGAGGGTACTGATATGAGTGGCAAGATTTCCACTGAGGCGTTGCTGCAATTGATTCACGAAGATTAAAAACCTACCCTTGTGAAGTTCTCCCCCCTGCACCCTGCCCCTTGTCCTCTTGCTTGACCTGACTTTTCCCGTTAAGTCGCAAAAAGCTTGCAGAAGAAGGATTTGGGC
>NZ_JAYGHH010000085.1:0-8957 GCF_034931045.1 Nodularia sp. UHCC 0506 | reverse complement strand
ACTGGGGATGCGAACGACTTCAAATCCATCGACGAAAAGTTTCAGGCTGCCGTAACCATTATCGAATCCTGCTGGAAAAATTTTTTGTAAGGCGTGAATGTTGGGCATGGGGGTTAAGTGGGGTACAAAAAGCCGTGGGGTACAAACAGACCCTAAGCATTACCTATATATACCCTATATAGGGGCTAAATTTTCAATTATTTTCAATTTTCGCGTTAGGGTATATTTATCCACTACTTAACCCCTATATATACCCCAAATTATTTTATTTTAGCAATACATACCCTAAATGACTCCTGCATAGGGTTTATGTAGGTAATATGTAGGGGTTAAAGGATATAATTCCAAGTTTCTCATCTCTTTTTGGGGTATACCTAACCCCCACACACCACCCACTTGTAGCCCAAATTTACTTTAGTTAGTAATTTATAGTAGTTCTATGAATATTTACACACTATTTAATGCAATTATTGGAGTTGGATATTAGAAATATGAGGTGTGAGCGATCGCCAGATAACCCGAATTTGCCCATACAATTCTCCAAACCTTGTAAAATCTAGATTCCGGGTTTTCAGACTGCATCAAAAAATAACCTGTCAAAAATACCCGAAATATCTTCTGGATAAAGATTCTGGGGAATGCCAACTCTGTAGTTGTGAGAAATGCGGGATCACACATAAATCGCTTATGGTTCGCCTACGATTTCATCTGATTGAGAACAATTCAACAAGAAATATCTCAAATATTCTGTCGCCCTGCCACAAATTCAAAAATTGCGTAAGCCTTACTTGGCTATCGGTTCAACCTTTTCAACTGAATTATCATTCACACCCAAAGTTAATTGCAAAGGTATTTGGGACGGGTAAGCTTTCACCACCTGTCGGTAAACATCATAGTTGGTAGGTAGTGTTCTTTGCTCCTCCCCCACTGTATATGTCAGTTGATATTTGACATCTTTCAATAATTCAGGTTGACTTGCCTCTTCTTGAGGTTTTTTGCGTTGTTCCACTTCATCTATACTTGGTTTCGGTGGGACAGTTGGCCACCACAAACCCCGGTCATCTGGACCAACAACTGCTGCTGATGGTTTCAGTCCATTCTGATTTAGTACTGAAACATTTGCAAAGGTTTCAACCCGTGGCTGTGGTGCATTCGTTAAATTATTGGCATATTTCACTTGCCAGGTATAACTGGTAAGCGCTGTAGCTTCATACTGTTCAGCAGTCACGGTGCTACAACTGGTAAGTGTGAGCGCTGTTAGTGCCGTTATTAAAGATGGTAGAAATGTCAGCTTTTGCATGATCCCTAAATTATTGGTATACTAAAAACGGGTTGCTGGTTTACTTTTAAAATCGCCAGGAGTATTGATATACAAAGATTTTTCCCTAAGCAAAAGTCTAGCAATCATCCGTTTTTAGTATATCTCCTGAGTCAATCAGTCACGGCAATCACTTTATCAACTTCGGCTAATTTTTGCTGTAATAGAGAGCGCATTTCTTGAAGTTGTTTACTACTAGCTCTGGTGAGTAAATCTTCAGAAATCCCATTAACTTTTTGAAGTATGGTTTTTATTTCCTTTAACTCTTGTTTCTGTGACTTCAAATACTTGGTCTTAATTTTTTTAATCAGTTCACGAGTTTCTGCTACCGTCAGATTTTTCTTTAAAACTTCATCTGTGGTTGCCATCCGTTCAGAGGCTGCTTGATTTTCTGATATATCTAGTGTCTTGGCAGAGAGAGTTGCCAACGCTAAAGCATGAGCGCCTTTGAGTCCCTGTTGCCTAATTGCTTGTTTTAAATCTGGAGCTAGGTACAGCATTGGCATGAGATTAGCTTTCACTGAACTCGGATTTAACCCCAACTCTAATAGCACTCGTAGTAAACTTTGTTCTTTACCCGTAATCCCCAATATTTCTAAGCCTTGCTGTTGTTCATCAGCGCTCACAGCCATTAACTTTGCAAGTTCCTTACTGTTGCCATCTCTCTCCACTCTTTTAATTACCGTGCCTAACATTGTGGCAACTTCATCCATTTCCAAATCAGTAGACTTGATTACTTCCTTAAATACTGCCTCTGCTTTATCTAAAGGATTCAAATCTTCAAAGCCAAGAAAAGTTAGTAATGCCGATTGATCTAAGTCGTTAGGCATTGCCGCTATGACTGCACGAATAGTTGACCAACCCAGCAATTTAGCTGCTTCAGTCCGGAGTTGTCCATCTAGTAAGGTGTAACGACCATTCCCCTGTGGGACTAGAATTACTGCTGAAATTTGTCCATGTTTTTTAAGCAACCGGGCTTTCGCTTGTATTAGTTCTGGTGTAATTGTTTGCCGAGGCTGATCAGGATTAGGATCGATGAGGGCTAAATCAATTTGTGCTTCTCCTGATTGGTTTTGCAGCTGTTCTCGAAGTTCTTGCAATTCATTTTCTAAATCTGGAGATTGGGCGGCTCTCAATCTTTCTATTTCGGCTTGCAGTTCAGCAAATTTTTGCTCTTGCTCTGTTTTTTGTATTGCGCCGCTAAATTTGTTAGCAATTTTAGGCAATGCCACGATTATTTCTTCTCCTGAATTAAAGCTGCTAAATCATCTGTAATTTGCTGAAAATCTCCACAGGCAGGATGTTTGGGACGGTATTTTCGTAAAGGTAAGCCGTGAGCGCTGGCATTTTTGAATTCGTTTGAGTTGCGAACTTTAGGATAAAGCTTTAAATGTAAATGTTCGGCAATTTCTGGCAATTGCTCTAAATATTGTCTGTGCATTGCCACCGTATCATCATACATACTCGGCACAAATCCCAAAATGGGTGGGCGAGGTTCTAACTGTAACTCATCACCTGTAGAAATACACCACTCTACTAATTCTGCTGAACCAGAAATGGCTTTCATTTCCAATTGCACTGGAACTAATATATGGGTTGAGGCAGCTAAAGCATTAACATTTAACATTCCTAAAGTAGCGGGGCAATCCAAAATTACTAGATTGTGAGGCAAAGGGTATTTTTTTAAGCGATCGCTTAGTGTGTACTCTCCTCGTTTGCGAATAACTAATTCATTGGCTATTTCCGCTAAAAGTGGATGTCCCTGACAAACTTGAGTTTTTGATTGTTCCCAAACCGAAATTAAATCCCAATCTCCTTGGAAATCTTTTGATAATACCTTAACTAAAGTGGTTGATACTTCAGCCGGAGGTAATCCACAAAATACATCCAAAGAACGTTGTGGATCTAAGTCGATGATTGCGACATCAAAGCCCAGGCGACTCATTTCATAGGCAATGTGTACGCTGAGTGTGGTTTTGCCTACGCCACCGGCGTTCGCGATAAGTGAAAGAACTATCTGCTTCATAAGGTGATTTTTTCTGTCGTATTTTAAAATCCGACATGGAAATAGGGAAAAATGTATACTATGCAGTTATAGCAAAGGGCTGTAAAATTCTGCGGGCATAGCTGCGCTGAGAGCAGAGCGTGAACATCGGCTAAATTCAGTTATTTCGAGGCTTTGAGTAATCAAGGCTGTCCTAACCGATATGAGTGTGAGCTATAAATTTACCATCCTTTGATGTCGGATTATGAATTACCCATAGTTGGCTCCGCCTGAACTATGGGTTTCTACATCCCTTATCGTTTTGACCAACTCCCTCAACCCAAACCGGAACAATGGAAGCGATATATCCAATTCCTGTTTAATCAGATCAGAGAATTATTAACTAACTACGGTCAGATTGACATTATTTGGTTTGATGGTAGTTGGGAAAGGACTCCGGAGCAATGGCAAACTCAAAAATTAGCAAAAATGATTCGTGATTTACAACCTAATATTCTGATTAACGATCGCCTGCTAAATTGTGGAGACTTTGCAACTCCTGAGCAATTTATCCCTCCCCAACCTCCTAAGCATCTTTGGGAAACCTGTCTGACTATTAACGAGAGTTGGGGATATAACCCTGATGATTGCAAGTTCAAATCCTCTCGTCAATTAATCCATACGTTGTGTGAAGTAGCAGCGAAAGGCGGGAAACTTTTACTTAATATCAGTCCAATGGGTAATGGCAAAATCCCACCTGAGCAGTTGGAGCGTCTGCAAGATATCGCTGAATGGATGTGTGACACACTCCACACACTGACCTGAGTACAGGTACAGTGTGGGCTTCTCAACCAATCCGGCTATTGCTTAGGAGGCGTTGAGCTTTAAGAACCGCGTGACCATCGGCTCTATTCTTTATATTGATTGCTGCATTGTGGTCACGGTCAAGACTGCATCCACAATTAGGGCAGTCATGCCAGCGTTCGTGCAGCTTTTTAGGAACTTTCAGCCCACAACTAGAACAATCTTGTGATGTACCTGATGGATTCACTGCCATTACCAATAACCCAGCATTTTCGGCTTTGGTTGTCAATATGGACAGGAAGTTTGACCATCCAGCGTCATGTACAGATTTGGCTAGTATGGAACGAGAAAGACCTTTAACGTTTAAATCTTCATGAACTACAACGTCATATTTTTTCAGTAGATTGTTCGCTATTTTAAAGTGAAAGTCTTTACGTTTATCAGCTACTTTTTTGTGCTGCTTGGCGACTTGCTTAATAGCTTTTTTACGCCGATTACTTCCTTTTTTACGGCGTGAGATCCGTTTTTGAATGACCCGTAATCGCTTTTGAGATTTACGGTAATGCTGAGGGATTGTGACAACATTACCCTCGGAAGTTGTCAAAAAGTCTTTTAAACCCAGGTCGATACCAGTTATAGAATCTGGATTGAAATCAGGTTTAATTGTTGGAACTGTAGCATCTTCAAGGCTTAAACTCAAATAATAACCATCAGCTTTTTTTGTGACTGATGCAGTTTTAATTTTAAATTCGTCAGGTATTGGGCGATGCAAAATAACCTTGACTATACCAAACATCGGCAAAGTGATCAGACTGCCTTGTAAACACCCATCTTTTATCTGTGGATATGTAAACGTGCGGTAACGTTCACGAGATTTAAAGCGAGGTCGCCCACTTCGTTTTCCATTGCTATCACCTTTTAAAAAACGGTCAAATGTCACCTTCACTCGTTTAACTATGTCCTGTAATACTTGCGAGTAAATTTCGCCGTACCAAGGATGAGTTTTTTTAAGCTGTGGTAGCGTTTTCTTTTGTGAATAATAGTCTGGATTATCCCGTAATTCTGGTATATGGCAGACAAGAGGACAAGCGTTAATCGGTGAACGATTGCGTTCATACCAATCAAATCTATCAGCCAACAGATAGTTGTACTGTGAACACAGCATAGCTAACCATCTGTCTATTTCAATGGCTTGCTTTGTTGTTGGTCGTAGCTTGTATTGGTACGCTATCCTCACTCCGTGACGCTCCGTGAACACTTATATACCCTCAGATATAAGACTATGATAACATACAAGTGACAACAACGGGTAGACAATTATGAAAACTACTAGATTAAATGTCAGAATGTCTGAGCGCAGATTGAACAAACTTCGCTCTTATGCTGTAACGAAAGATAAAACAGTCACGCAGATTGTAGAAGACTGGGTTGACAGATTACCAAATACACTTGTGTTGAGCGAAGTCGAAACAGAGAGCGTTAAAAATAATGCTGACCCCCTTCCTGTCAATCCTCCGGATTGAATTGGGCGGAGGTCGCGTTATTTTTAACCGCCTTATATCTCACCACTAAACGGAATACCGTTTTAGTGGGAGGCTTACGGCGAAATAGCTAAAAATTCTGAAAGCATAATGGATACAATCCCAGGATTAGAACCCTGGCAATTTTATGGACCTTCAACTCGTAAAGGCGTTAGCGCTTCGTGTGCCGAAGGCGATCGCATTTATTTACATCTGTTAATGAAACCTTATGAAAGCATATCGGTTAGAGGTATACCAATCAAACAAATAAAATCGGTGTATGTTCTTGCTGATAGTACACCACTAGATTTTACCAGTCGCTGTGCCATTATGGATTCTATTCTCAATCCCAATCCTTTGGGAGAATTAACAATTGATGTCCCGGAATCAGTAATTGATCCCTTCGTGACAGTGATTTGTATTGATATGGAATCTTGAGCCAAAAATATTTGTGTTGCTGATTGATAATACAATACAGTTCAGTTAACCATTTCTTCCTTATACTTGAGGATAAAATGTGATGCGGCGCTGCTTACTTTGTTCATTGCACTCTACCGATAAGAAAAACACAAGATGATCTCAGGGGAAATTAAAAGTCAAATCGATAAAATCTGGGATGCTTTCTGGTCGGGTGGTATCTCCAATCCCCTGGAAGTGATTGAGCAAATTACTTACCTGCTGTTTCTGCGTCGCCTCGACGATTTACATACCCTGGAAGAAAACAAAGCTAACCGACTCAAGCGCCCGATGGAACGGCGGATTTTTCCAGAGGGTGAAGATATCAAAGAGCGTGCTTATGATGATTTGCGGTGGTCGAGGTTTAAGCACTTAGCCGCACCGGAGATGTTTGCGGTAGTTAATGACCATGTTTTTCCTTTCCTGCGGACTTTGGGCGGCGATGAATCGACTTACGCCCACCACATGAAGGATGCCCGCTTCACAATTCCCACCCCAGCGCTTCTGTCTAAGGTGGTAGATTTGCTCGATGGTGTCCCAATGGCAGACCGGGATACCAAAGGCGACCTCTATGAATATATGCTCAGTAAGATTGCTGCGGCTGGACAAAATGGGCAGTTTCGCACGCCGCGCCACATTATTGGGCTGATGGTGGAACTGACTGCACCCAGTCCGGGGGATGTGATTTGTGATCCGGCTAGTGGTACTTGCGGCTTTCTGGTGGCTACGAATGAATACCTGCGATCGCATCACCCGGAAATTCTCCGCGATGCCAAGCTGAAGCAACACTTCCACCATGAGATGTTTCACGGCTTCGATTTTGATAATACCATGCTGCGGATTGGCAGTATGAATATGCTGCTGCATGGTGTGGAAAACCCGGATGTGCGTTATCAGGATTCGTTGGCACAGGAGCATTCTGGTGATGAAGAAGCTTATACTCTTGTCCTGGCTAATCCGCCTTTTGCTGGGTCTTTGGACTATGAGAACACGGCTAAGGATTTGTTGGCGATAGTTAAGACGAAGAAGACTGAGTTGCTATTCCTGGCTTTGTTTTTGAGATTGCTCAAGCCTGGGGGACGGGCGGCGGTAATTGTCCCGGATGGGGTGCTGTTTGGCTCTTCTAAGGCACATAAGGAACTGCGCCGTCTGTTGGTGGAGGAGCAGAAGCTTGATGCTGTAATCTCTCTGCCGGGTGGTGTTTTTAAGCCCTACGCGGGTCTTTCTACGGCGATTTTGCTATTTACTAAAACTAATTCCGGTGGGACTGATTTTGTTTGGTTCTACGATGTGGATGCTGATGGCTGGAGTTTGGACGATAAAAGAGCGCCTTTGCTGGCTGAGGAGAAGTTAGGTGCTGTCCCGACGGCGGAGTTAACAGCAGAGGAACATACTAAGAATAATCTGCCGGATGTGTTGAGTCGTTGGCGATCGCGCAATACTACCGAACGAGAGCGATCGCGCACGGCTCAGAGTTTCTGTGTCCCCAAGGTTGATATTGCTTCTCAGGGGTATGACTTGAGCCTGAATCGTTACAAGGAAGTGGTGCATGAAGAGGTGGAACATCGCCCACCTCAAGATATTCTGGCTGATTTGGCGAAGTTAGAAACCGAGATTCAGCAAGGGATGAAGGATTTGGAGGCATTGTTAAAATAGTTAATACAAGCTAACTATGGGAGAAAAAGCAATGACAGTTGTAGCCGCTAAAAAGATGTCTTTTGAAGAATTCCTTAATTATGACGATGGGACGGATACTTTATATGAATTAGAAAACGGAGAATTAATTCCGATGCCTTCGGAAAGTGATATTAATCAAAGGATAGCGATGTTTTTGGTTGCTTGTTTCTTGCGATTAGGAATTCCATCTTATCAGCTGCGGATGAAGGCAGAGGTAGCTGTTCATAGCCGACAGGTAGGGGTACGTGTGCCTGATGTGGTGGTTTATTCTGAGGAGTTAGCCAATGTAATGCAAGAAGCTACGCGATCGCTGATTTTGATGGATATGCCGCCGCCTTTGTTGGTGGTTGAGGTGGTGAGTCCGAATCAGGAAAATCGGGATTATCGTTATAAGCGTTCTGAGTATGCAGCCAGGGGAATTGCGGAGTATTGGATTGTTGATCCTATTGCCCAAAAGGTAACGGTTTTGGAATGGGTAGAGGGATTTTATGATGAGCGCGTTTATCAGGGAGAAAGTCCGATTGTCTCTTCCATTTTTGATAATCTTCAGTTAACTGCGGCTGAAGTTTTACAGGGATAAAATATGATGAAAAATATTAATGAAATTAGACAAGTTTTATCACTACAAAAGCAATCGCTGTGTGAAAATTATCAAATTACAGAAATTGGTATCTTTGGTTCTTATGCTAGGGGAGAGGAAACAGAAGCAAGTGATATAGATATTTTGGTTGATTATGAAACAGCACCGACTTTTATTATGTTGGTGGAACTTAGGGATTATTTAAGTCAGCTTTTTGGCTTGAAGGTAGATATTGTTACTAAAAATGGGTTAAAGCCTCGAATGCGTGAGCGTGTATTGTCTGAGGCTATCTATATATGAAACGAAATTATACAGATTTTTTACACGATATTCTAGTTTCTTGGGATAAGTTTTTCCAGAGCGTGCGATCATCGCGCACGGTTCAGAGTTTTTGTGTACCCAAGGTTGATATTGCTTTTCAGGGGTATGACTTGAACCTGAATCGTTATAAGGAAGTAGTGCATGAAGAGGTGGAACAATGATTTCACGAAATTCCTTTAGCGGTGCATATCCGCTCAAACGTCTTGGTGAAGTTGTTGAATTTCTCGATAGCAAGCGCCGTCCTGTGAAGGAGTCAGCGCGACGGGCTGGGAATTATCCCTATTTTGGTGCTAACGG
>NZ_JAYGHH010000084.1:3062-9384 GCF_034931045.1 Nodularia sp. UHCC 0506 | reverse complement strand
GGACAATTAGTGGGAGCAAAACAATTCAAACTTATTTCTTCTTCATTTTGCATTTTGCATTTTGCATTTTGAATTCCCGTAGGTAAGACCGCCAAATCAAAGATTATGGCGGGGGCTTGTACCCAGAATTAATCAATTTCAAAATTTTATTTCTTCTTCATTTTGCATTTTGAATTTTGAATTTTGAATTCAAAAAAGGTCAATATTCTCCAAAGTGATATTTATCCCTCCATAGGCAACACCGCTTCAGATAGCCACTGGTAAAATTCTGGAACTGCGGCCTCGACTTGCCGCAATTCATCTAGAGCGATCGCTTCCAATTCCAGCACCGTCTGCCAGCGCCAATCCTCATTCCAGCGTTTGAGGATGTTTTTAATCGCATCTATGCCCTGCTTGATCCCAGAACGAAGTATTTCCACACGATGGAGTAGGGTAGTGCGGTCAGTTGGCGGTGGCTCTAGTTCGGTAGTATCCCCCCCCTTCACTAAGGGGTTCCCTATAGCATTATGGGGGGGGGTGGATACGGGGGATTGATAAGAAGCAGGGGAGCAGGGAGCAGGGAGCGGGGGGGAGTTGGAAATTACTTTACACGGATGGTTTAACGACCTTTCCTCTTCTCCCCTGCCCCCTGCCCCCTGCCCCTTGTCCTTTTGTCTTCTGTTTTGGCGATGAGCCATGACTGCCTGAGCAAATTCCAATTCCGACTTTGATAACGAGTAAATTTTTACTTGTTGACCGCGTGGCCCCTGCTTGCGGCAGGACAACTTTAGCCCCAGCTGCTCAAGTAAAGTGGCCAGCAGCCATATCGGTTCAGACTCACTGGGGACAGTAAAGCCAAGAATGGCTTTGATATGAGCAGCGCAATCGTTGGCGATCGCTCTCATCCTGAGTAAGTTTGGATCTGTGGCCTTAACTTCTTCGCCGGCAGTTAAACGCTGGAGAATGTGATGTAAACCCAAATTAAATCTCGCCAACCACTTTGCGGAGTAGTTGCCCCAGTCGATACACAAAGGTAAATTGTCCCGTTCGGTACGGTCTTTGCTGGTAACAATTGTGGGTGGGGTAGGGTATTGCCTCCCAGTTTTGGGGTCAACAATTGTGTCCTCTGGTTCTAATAAAATTGCTTCGAGAGAGGCGATCGCTCTAATTAATCTCCCGCCTTCATCTTTTTCCACTAATTCCGGGGTGACATCCATACCGTAGGAATCCTGAATGCGAAACTTTTCACATTCAAAAACTTCTTCGGGTTTCAGATAATCTTTACTTTGACGGGCGCGGTACTCACTAGCTGAAATATTACGAGCCTTGGCAATAGCCGAGTGATAGGCAGTGTCCAAAGCTGCGGCAGCTTTTTTCAACTGCTCGGTGGCTTTGGGATCATCGTCACTACCGACAGATATAAAGGTATTACCCATTTCGGTGAGAAGCGATCGCAAATCATCGCGCAGGTTATTGATAGATCGACTACGGTTGGCTTGAATTTGACAGTAAGCTTCCAGCGCCCAATCTTTCTCCGCGCCCCGCTTTCCAGTTTCACGGTCAATTCGCAAGAGAAAAGCAGTCATTTCATTAGTTTGGAGCAGTCGTTCTTTAATCTTGGTGGCGTTAGTATCTTTGTAGCCAAAGGGAGGGCGAGGGGCTACCCAAACGTGAAACGGGACTTTGGGACGATAGCGGTACAGCTGTTGGGCGCATTCGGTAGCAGTTTGGCTGACACCGTGAAATACACCAAACACTAAATCGAAATGATACTGGGAGATATCTACACCAGTTCCCAAGCTGGGGGAGGTGAACAAGGCATCGAGGGATTTAACGGCGTTGGTGATATCCTTAATGAAAGCGATATTTTCTTCACTGCCAGAGTTATCCGAGTGGATAGACCAGATTTTGAAGGGTGTAGGAGACTCGTCAGAGTTAGAAGATTCTTCAACCTTAACTAACAATGATTTTTCCAGTTTCTTAATGAAACGCTTAGAGTCAGAAACCACCATGATTTTCTGTCCGGACATCAGCGCCGCCGAGATTTGGGCGACTAGGGCGCTGGAACTATGACCTTCATACCAGTAAATAGTGCGATCGCCATTTCTCCACTCGTTTTTGACGATGTAAGGAATTTCTCCCTCTGGTCGCATGGCGCGGAAAAAGTCCACTGTCAGGTCATCCATGTGAGCATCAGCGATGACCACCAGTGGGGCATTGTATACAATATATTGCAGTACCTCTAGTATGGCGGCGCGGTGTTCTTTGCAAGTCTTACTGTGCAGTAGATGAACCAAGTATTGGCAAGCCTCATCAATAAATACGCAGCCGTAGGTTAAAGCTTGTGTATTCAGTTTATGTAAGCTGTCAATGGTGATACTAAGGGCTGTAGCTTTAGTTAACCCCACATAGCCAAGTTCTGAATACATTGCCGTCTGCAAGCGTTCGGCTAGATTTTTCAGGAGGTTGACACGATGCCCGTTGTTGAGGAATCGCGTATTTGGGTTTTGGTCACGCCACCAGCGCATGAGTTCAGTTTTTCCCGTACCCATGTCACTCCACAACGCCACCAGCCCTGATTTGGGAAAGCGGAAAGAAGCAGGGGGACGGAGAGCCGGGAGCGGGGGTGAGTTGGAAGTTACTTTATACAGAGGGTTGTTTAACGACCCTTCCTGTTCTCCCCAGTCCCCAGCCCCCAGCCCCCTTTCTTCTTCTCCCCTGCTCCCTGCTCCCTGCCCCCCTGCCTCTTCTTCCCTTGGTAGTTCCCGAAGATAAAGAGCTTGAGATAAATATTTAACGTTGACTGTCACATCGGGCTTGTACTTGCTCAAACCCCACTTTCTCTTGTGGTATGAACGCTGGTAATCTTGAAGTGATTTGGCATCATCAACGATCGCACTCAGTAATGTATTGGCATCTTTGCCCCGACCAACCACGAAATCATCAACACCTTTCTCTGGACCTGGTAGTGAGGCAACTTCACAAGTACAACCTGCCGCCTCAATCGCTTTGCCAGTGCGAACAGTTGCTTGGTACACTGACCAACGTGTTTTATCACTGGTTTCGTGGTCGAATAAAATAATGAACTTGCGTCCCGCTTGAGCTAGTGGCACTAAGTCAGGGTGCAAACGTTCATCGAAATCCTGTTTACCGACACGCCCGTTCCAAATTCCAGGCAGTGCGATCGCCACAAACCCCAAACTCAGCAAACAAGCGGCTTTCTTCTCACCCTCGCATAAGATAATGGGAATCTCTGAGCGCCGCTTCATCCATTCCCAGAACAGGAGTGGACTGACTTGATCTAGTAAGCGCAGTGTTAAAAGTGAATGATACCGCTTAATGTTGTAACGCTTTGCAATTTTATCCCAAATACAGTTAGCAACATCGAAGTAGGTAACTCTGTTTGCTGTTTTTGGGGGTGATTCGTACTTAACTGGCTTACCTTTTTGCCAATCAATGCGGGGGAAGTTCGGCTTAATCCGTCCCCAGTCCATTGGTTGCCAATTTTTGAACGGGTCAAGGGACTTAATCCATATCCCACCTAATAGCAAATGCTGATACCGCTTAATGTATCCTTCTGTGACTCGTCCGGCATTTTTGCGGGGGATTTTGTCGGAGATAAACAAGTAATCGTAAATTGATTCTCCCTCAAGGTGAAAGAAGTTGCCCTCAATCAATGCCGGGTGAATGGCGCTACCTACTGCTAACTCATGGTACTCAGCCGCAAGTAAATCATTGGGATATTGGGCTTCACCTGGGTCACGGGGAAGTTTGGGACTTGGTAGATTTTTTTGAGAAGCATCGAGGTAAGTCATGATTCGCTGCCTCCAGCCCTCAGCCCCCTTTCTTCTTCTGTGACTGGCTGCCTGACAAAGAGCGCTATTTCAAAGCTTTTGAGCCATTCTGCTAAGGTTTGAGGTATTGGATTTATCCCCAATGCCTGTTGATCTACACCTAGCTCTAGTATTGGATATTCGTGATTTAACACGGTAAATTCCCCTGATTTCTTGGTTTACAAGCCTCAGAGGGGGTTGATTGCGCTACTACGGCTTTTGTCTATGAAATTGGAAATTTTTCTTAATTAAACTTAATGTTTTTTAATTTTTCGTAATTTCAATAGCCAAATTGCCACAAGAAATTGGTACATTCGTGTGGCTTCTCATATAATATGAGAAGTAGCGCGGATTCAATCTCGTTTAACCAGTCAGTGGAAAAGTCGCCAAACTTTTTAGTTACCACTGTCCTTGGTTTGTTGGAGATCACCCCGCTTTGAGGTTATTCGATTTCAGTTTGAGGACGAAGCGACACTTCTTAGTGCGTTTTGTCCTTTAAACTTTTGGCATTGTTTGTTCCCTCCTTTTTGCTTTAGCTTGATCTTACAAAACTTCTGTACATCTGGTATCTTTTTTTCTTTGACTTGAAACCTCCACGTTTGTTAAGAATTCTTAAGAAGAGTAATCTGAGGGGTGTGATTACCCTGTACTCGTGCAGAACCTACTTCGGAGGCTGAGAGCAAAACTTGAATATGGGCTGAAGCAGAACTGAGTATCAATTGCTGCTACCCATTTTCGATAATGACTAGTGGGAGTTTTAAATATATCTTTGGAGTTAAATTTCACTTTAAATTTATCTTTATTCATAATTACCTCTAGGATGCCATTTTCAAGTTTGAAGGATTAGAGTCATTTATTAGGTTTCGCGTATCTGTAGTAACATACTTTTTGATGACTGGTTGAAGAGTAAAACTAATTTCCTGAGTAACTGGGTTTTTTACAGTTTCGATTAATGACATTTTTTCAAGAATTTCTAATGCTTTGACTACATCTAAAGTTGATATAATATTTTTGCGTTTAAAGTTATTCAAAATTGTCGTGATACTAATTAATTCTGAACCACCCACTACTTTTTCTGCTAAATAAATCAGAATTTGTTTGTGAATGTTTTGTAATACCTGTCCAACTATTTCGTTAAGTATATTTTCCAGCTTTTTGCTGACAAGAGTAGTTGGATTCTCAAAAAATATTTCTGTACTACCAAACAGATGATAAATTCGGTCAATTACGGCTGCTAATTCCGAAGGATTACCACGATAAGTTTGAATTAATTGATGACATTTTTTGGGGTCAGTCAATCCTCTATCAAACAGAAATTGCATGGATGCGTTTGTATCTAGACCTTCAAGTTTTAAGAATTGAAAAGGTCTTTTCGCATTGAGTAAATCATCAAGCTCATCGAGTAAAACTCGACTAGTTAATATCAAACAGCTTTGATGAGTTTCTTCTACTACACGGCGGATAAAAAACAAATAATCTAATTTCTGCTCAAAATTTTGCCCTAACAGTTCTAAGTCATCTAAGACAATCAAGCAACGTTTTTTTTGGAAATATTTGAGCAAGTGTGTAATACTTGCTTGTGTATAATGTGTCTGAACAAACTCAGGGTCTAAAATTTCTAATAATTCTGTTACCAAATCTTCAATTGGTGGTATGTGAGCCACTGATTTCCAGATTAAATAATCAAATCCTAAATTTTTATTGGTACTAATATCTGTAATTAATTTTGCTGCTAATGAACTTTTACCAATACCTGCAACTCCTACAATTGAGACACAGTGCTGTTTTATAATTAATTCTTTGAGTAAAATTAGTTCTGCTTCTCGGCCATAAAAGCTAGAAACATCAGGTATTTGACTCCCCTTGATTGCATCTTGACTCATGAAAGCTTCTAAACAAGTTCGCAAATTTCGTTTGCACACTTGTTCGCCATTGCCCATAATTTCTGTGAGGACATCAAATAATATTGTTGCTACTCTACGTTGCAAGTAATTTTGGCTGTAAGATGAGTTTTCAGACATTTTTTCGTAGTTTTGCCCATCCCAAGCACCTCTGACAACAGTGATTTCTGGATCAGATAAGGGTTTTCCCCGTGCTTTGGAAACTAGTTCATTCAAAACATTTAAACCTTCCTCCAAAGTTAATTTTTGTAAATTATCCTCTGTATATTGAGAAAATGATTGTATATTACATGACTTCATCAGTGAATTTTGTTGTGAAGAAGCACTATAATCCATAAATTCCCAGCTATTACTGTGAGAGTGTGTCTTAGATGAAATGATACTGTATATGTGACTTTTTATCCACTATATTTGGATGGTAACTTACAAATGCCGTTATTTCTAGCTTAAGTTAGATTAATCATCAAATAATGCAGTTAATATCTAGCTATATTGAAGAATATAATTAGGATGGGATGTCAGGGTTCTCTAGTTGAGAGCAAGAGTTAAAGTTCCTACCTTGGGATGCTTACTAGTCCTAAGCTCTAGAACCAGACGATTAAACAGGCT
>NZ_JAYGHH010000084.1:0-3034 GCF_034931045.1 Nodularia sp. UHCC 0506 | reverse complement strand
CCAGTGTCGTTTGGATAGTACCGACTCTAAACAAAGTCCTTCGCGCAGCGTGTCCCCTTGGGACTTAGCAAACCTTACCTGTAAAAAGGATGCAGAAATGCAAAATCACGTATTCGTATTAGATAGCAACAAACAGCCTCTTAATCCTAGTTAAATCTGTTGACCCAACAACCACTGCGGATTAAATGTACTGGTTGAGAAACTCGTCAAATGTGCGGTACAGACCGATATGGTTTTCCAATTCGGCACAGAGAGCGCAAACCAGTCCACTTTGGTTTGAGAATTGGCGACATCGTTAAAGCTGTTGTCACATCTGGTCAAAAAGTAGGTAAGTATGTTGGTCGCGTGTTGTGTCGTAAAACTGGCAGTTTTGACATTGCAACTAAAACAAGTCGAGTCGCAGGTATTAGTTACAAATTTTGTACATCAATTCATTCAAAGGATGGTTATTCGTATAGATTCTAAGATATCTGGACGGCGAATTTATTCGCCTGTCGCTTCCTCCCCATGTTTGGAAAACAGGGCCTTCTGCCACGAGGAGGTTTGGTGAAATACTGTATCAACCCACTTTGCGAAGCTAGAGAAAATCCAGATAATGCCGAAAAATGTCTCGCTTGTGGGACTTCTCTAGTGATTAATGGACGGATTCGCCTAATTAAGCCGTTGAGAGAACTTACAGAAGATCCGTATGTACGCATTGAAGTATTTGAAGTAGATGATTCGGGGACTAAGTGGGATACAGTTCGTAGACGGAGAATCATGAAGGTTCTGAAATGGGGTAATTCTAAGTTCGTGGAGTTATTCGAGCAAGAATCCCGAACTTTGAGGCGTTTAAATCACCCGTGTATCCCAGGAAGTACCATAGATGACTTTTTTACATTTGTTCCTAATAATAGCCCTCTAACATTGCGATGCCTAGTAATGGATAAAATTGAGGGACAAAATTTGCAAAAATGGATACAGTCTAATGGGCGTATTTCGGAATCTTTAGCCGTAAAGTGGCTGAAACATCTCGTGGAAATTTTAGATTTGGTGCATCATACAGAGTTTTTCCATAGAGATATTAAACCAGCAAATATTATTCTTCAACCAGATGGTCGGCTGGCATTGGTTGATTTTGGGGCTGCACGACGAATTACCGATACTTATTTAGCAAAAGTGAGTGCCAGTGGTGGAACCAGCACTCGGATGGGAAATTATGAAATTACGGCTATCGTCTCACCGGGTTATACACCATTAGAACAAATTAATGGAAAAGCAGTACCCCAATCAGATTTTTATGCTTTAGGAAGAACATTTGTATATTTAACTACAGCTATTCCTTTAGTTAAATTACCTACAGATGAAAATACGGGGCAGTTAAATTGGAGAAACAAAGCTCCACAGATAGGTAAGCGATTTGCTGACTTAATTGATGAAATGATGGCTCCTTTTCCAGGACAACGCCCACAAACCAACGAAATAATTTTACATAGATTAAAAAAGCTTCCTTCACAAACTAATTTCGATAAGTTCGTTAAATCTAAAACATTTATATTTATTGTGATTGGATTAGTTAGCTTCACAGGAATTGGGATGTTTAATGTCTTATTACCTGTAATAGCTAATTATTTTGTATCTCAAGGACAAAACTTAGAAACTAAAAAACAAGCTGAAACTGCCCAGAAGTTTTTTAATTGGGCTATTAAAATTGACCATCGAACGAATCAAACAATTTCTAGTTTTTATTTTGAAAAAGCTGGGCGCAATTTTAGAAATTTGCAATTGGCTAAAACTTATTATGAGAAAGCAAGTCAATATAATCCTCAAGATGTAGATATATATAGAAATTTAGCCTTAGTTTGTCAGTATTTAAATCAGTTTGAATGCGTAATTAATAATTATGAAAAGGCTCTAAAGATTAGAGATAATGACTGGGAATTACATTATGAGTTAGGTAATTTTTATGACCAGGCTAATAAGTATGACTTAGCAGAGAAACAATATAAGATAGCCATTAAACTAAATAAAGAGGCAGCAGCCCCTATCAATAATTTATCCCGATTAAAAAATCGAGAAGGAAATTATCATGAATCTGAGGCATTGGCGAGGCAAGGATTAAATCTTACTGAAAAGCCCGAAATAAAAACTACGTTATATAAAAATTTAGGTTGGGCTAAATTAGGGCAGCAAGAATATATTGAGGCGAATAAATATTTACAAAAGTCACTTGAAATCGATGCGACTAAAACAGATACTTATTGTTTATTAGCGCAAGTACAAGATGCTGTAGATGAAACTACTAACGCTAGAATTTCATGGGAAGTATGTATGATAGCTGAATCTAGCCTACCAGAAGTACTTATTTGGCGGCAACAATTACTAGATCGTCTAAGCAAAAACTAACTGAAGAAAGTAGAAGCAGTGGGAGCATCCTACTTTGGCAAATATATCTTTTCTGTCTAACTGTGGAATCAGGTTCTTACGGCTTAATGAAATATATATTTTCTAAGTAGGGATGCTCCCGTAGGTTAAGAGGCAACTTAAACAACTGGTTCAATACATTATATCTGTGTAAATAGCTATAACAATCTATCCTATGATAGAGGTGTTATCTTGTTAATAAGTTTAGATGTAAATATTAATACTATTAAAGCTACAATCACATATTTGAACAAGAAAAAATAATAATCTCTCTTAAGAGAGATTTGCATAATACATTTCACTTGCTAAGGTTTAGTACGTGAAATAAGTTGGGAGGTGATTGAGTGTTTAACCTGGCTTACGAGTTTAAATTGAAACCAACACGAACCCAAATCGTCATGTTTAAGGAATGGCTAGAGACTCATAGACGGGTTTACAACCATGCCTTAGCAGAGCGCAAGCACTGGTATCAGTCTCGCAGTTGTCGGGTTAACACTTGCTCACTTCACTCTGAATACATCATTTCTGCGGATGCCCTGCGCCCAACGTTTGCGAGTCAGTGTAAATCTCTGACTGCTGCACGTAAACAAAGCGAGTATTTAAAACGTGTAAATGCTCAATCTTTACAGCC
>NZ_JAYGHH010000083.1:0-9509 GCF_034931045.1 Nodularia sp. UHCC 0506 | reverse complement strand
AGCTGAAGGACTTGGCTAGAACAGTTACATGACCAATTGCATAAGTTGTAACAAATGCCTCAGCCAACTTAGTCAATGTGGACAGATCGCTGACATAATCGCCGTAGCCGCCGTAGCCAGTACCAGTGCTGCCACCGGAGATGGAATCTACATCTTTGAGTTCATTGAGAAAACTTTCAGAATCTTGAAATAATTCTGCACCAGCATTGTTTAGTTCGAAAAGAGTGATGTTTGCCATGATATTTGCTCCTCAAGCATTTACTGCTAGTAGATTTAATTGATTCACAATTAAGCTCATACCGCTTAACTGTTACTGCTATTTTTATTCATGCAATTCGAGAAAGTCAAGGACAAAAACTGTTTTAAAAAGACATATAACGGTGATTATTGTCTAATTTATAGAGCAATTTAAGTCTGTTAGATAATTGGTTTTATATATGTAAATTACAAAGTACAGATGAGAGTTAAAATTCAGATTTTAGTCTTAGCGGGAGTAAAACTCTACGTCTTTTTCACGAATTTTTATGTCGTAGTTGCCAAAGAAATCATGTCCTAATAATCCTACTCCGGCTTTTGGAGCGATCGCCACTTCCAAATTATTAGCCACAACTCCACCCACAGCCAAAGAATCTACCTTAACTGTGAGAAATTTTACTTGACTTCCATCCGCAATTTGAGCTTGCATAATCCCTGTAGTCTGGAGTTGGAGGATATTAGCCATTTTTGAAGTAATTAAAGTACTGTGAGCGCCAGTATCGACAACCATTTCAAATGTTTTATAATCATTAAAGGTGACATCAATTACTGGAGTTCTACCAAGACGACGTTTAATAGGAACCCGAAAAATTTGGCTGTGATTTTTTGGGGGAGGTGTATTGGTTACGCCACAAAGTTTCCCTAATCGCACCATTCTGCCCGAAGAGGTGATCATGAAACATAATCCGGGATCTTCAGCTATGACCCGATAGGAGAATGGTAAAAATACTAATATTGGAATTACTGCTATCAAAGTTAGGTCAATTGTTTTAATCTTAGGATTTACGCACAGATCATGAAAGAATGAAGCACGAAGGACACGTTCGCGAAGCGTCTCGAAGAGAAGGAAAGAGAGTTTTAGAGATATTTGGCGTAAGTCCTGAATCTGATGCCACCAAGGATTTTTCATGTTATGTTTCTCTATGAATTTTTCTAGATACAGGACATTTGAACTGCGTAAAATACACAAGGATGGGAGACATACCTACAATATTGATGATATGAAGGTGTGTATTTGATGTAATTGCAAGGTGCTGGATGCTGATGAATAAATTGCCCAAACTGTCAGCAAAATTTGTGGTATTCACGCTGAGGAGAATACGAAACAATAAATTATCGCTGTTGCTGATTGCTAATATTAATTTTGCCCACGCAGAGGCGCAGAAAGTAGGACACTAATAAGTCTCACATTTTAGTTGAGTAAATATCACTAGATAATTGCGTCTTACTCAAGATATATTAACTATAATTACTGATAAATATATTAAAGATTAATTAAAGTCATGATGAAAATACTGAGTGTATTGCAGTAGCGATCGCATTCTTCACAGCAATATCTTTCTCAGGTAAGATGACTTTTTCTTCAACGGTGCGTTGTGCCACGACACCACAAACAGCTGCCGCCGCAAACCGATAGACTCCTGCCATTTTAAACAGCGTTCCACATTCCATTTCGTAGTTGAGAATATTCAAATGCTGATATTCTTCGATCATGCCGGAGTGCGATCGCAGTAAATAAGGATTAGCTGAATCAGTGCGTTCCTGTCCTTCATAAAAAGTATCCACAGATGCCGTAATGCCTAAATAATGCTCAACGTTCAGTTCTTGTGCTGCTTTCACCAAAGCCACAGTCAGAAACGGATCGGCTGAGGCTGGATACTCGACAGGCGCAATATCATTGGCTGCACCTTGGCGACATAATGCTGCACTGCTAATCACAATACTGCCTACAGGTATATAAGGTTGAATTGAGCCGCAAGTCCCGATGCGAATAATTTGCCGGATACCCACCTGCACCAACTCATTCACCACAATACTCAATGAAGGCGCACCCATACCACTGGTAGCCGATAAGATGGGACAACCATTGGGTAAATATCCCAGATAGCTATGAAGTCCACGATTCTCCGATAATAAGCGCACATCCTGCAAATAGTTATCAGCAATCATCCGCGATCGCTCAGGATCACCAGATAATAAAGCCATGCTTGGAGGTGATGCACCTAAATCGTCTAGCCCAAAACCAATGTGATACATATATTTGAGAGTTGCGCCTCTGGTGGGGCTTTGCCCATTGCTCTAACAGAATACTACGTTTTGACACCTTAGCTAAATAACTAGACGCAACTATTTTGGCAAGATGTCAGCTATCCTTGCTACAGAATCAAAACTCAATTCATGTGTAAATACAAACAAATAGCTTGGTAGGCATCCCAAAACAACAATGAAAGAGCATAACTCCTCTCCACCAATCAACCGTTTCCAATTATCCTTTCTTTACTCAGTACCCATAGGCATATTAGGGGGGTTAATTGGCTTAGGTGGTGCAGAATTTCGCCTACCCGTTTTAGCCAGCATTTTAGGTTATTCAGCACAGCAAGCCGTACCTGTAAACTTAGCAGTCAGCTTGATTTCCATTGCTGCATCCTTAGCAATTCGAGGTAGCTTGCTTTCTTTCGATTTAGTCATCCCCTTGCTACCTGTGATTTTGTCCTTAATTTCTGGCGCAGTCATAACTGCCTTTTTTGGGGCGACAATGGCCAGCAGGCTTTCCAACGAACAGCTAGAGCGAATTATTCTCTGGTTATTGGTAATTATTGGTATTGCCTTAATAATTGAGGCTTTTCTCCCCCAAGAAATACCAGCCTTGTTACCAGCATCTTGGAATATACCCGCAGGTATTCTGTTCGGTCTAGCAATTGGATTAGTTAGCAGTTTACTGGGGGTTGCAGGTGGTGAGGTGATTATTCCTACCTTAGTTTTTGCTTTTGGTGTAGATATTCGCACAGCCGGCACAGCTAGTCTGTTGATTAGCTTTCCCACAGTGTTAGTCGGGGTAATTAAATATGCCAGTAGAGGCGCTTTTAGAGATCGCACCATCTTGAAAAATACCGTCGCCCCGATGGGGGTTGGCTCAATTATGGGGGCGATTATTGGGGGAATGCTAGTGGGTATTATTCCCGTACCCATACTGAAAATAATTTTAGGGGTAATTTTAAATATCTCTGCGTTTAGGGTATTTCACAAAGCGAAATCTCATATTGCTTAAATTGCCAAAATTTTGGCTTTAAGTAAAATAACTTGCTACAAAAGCTAAATCTGCTGAAAAAACTAGGTTTGAGGACAACACCCAGTCCTGATGATTGTGGAAAGGCTGGGTTTTTTCTCTTGAATTCAAAGCAAAAGCATTTATTTTGGCATCATGTCAGTTATCCTTGCTACAGAATTAAAATTAAGTTCATGTGTAAATACAAACAAGCAGCTTTCTAGCCACCTGGAAACTTTAGTTACACAGTCAAAATAAAACTATGAATAAAAAACAGATTCTGGCTTTGATTGGCATAGCAGTTACTAGCTGTTTCCTAGCGATCGCCTTACCTTTAATTACTCCCACTCCCTTAATAGCACAGTCAAACATCAACTTACTCATATCTGCGGCGGCCAGTATGACAGACGCACTAGAAGAAATTCAGCCCATTTACGAACAAGGTAAACCAAACGTCAATATCAGATATAACTTTGGGAGTTCTGGCGCATTACAGCAACAAATTGAACAGGGCGCGCCAGCAGATGTTTTTATTTCTGCGGCGAAAAGACAAGTAGATGCACTGGAAAAAAAAGGACTTTTAGTGCCAGGGACTCGTATCAACCTAGCAAATAACCGCTTAGTCTTAATTGTGCCGAATAATACTACTGGCATTAATAGCTTTTTCAATTTAGCAGATGCCAGAATTAAGAGAATTGCCGTCGGAGAACCCAGAAGCGTACCCGCAGGACAATACGCCGACCAAGTATTAAAGAAATTGGGTATTTTTGATCAAGTCAAGTCCAAATTAGTCCTTGCTAAAAATGTGCGTCAAGTGTTAGCAGCAGTAGAAAGTGGTAACGCCGATGCAGGTTTAGTTTACGCCACAGATGCCAAAATTTCCAACAAAGTCAAAGTTATAGTTGCGGCAGATGAGAAATATCATTCACCAATTGTTTATCCAATGGCAGTAATTAAAAGGAGTAAAAATGTTCCAGCCGCTAAAGAATTTCTAGCTTTTCTATCCAGTAATCAAGCCAAAGCTGTACTAAAAAAATATGGTTTTATTGTGAATTAACACCATTTCCTTCTTCCTTCTTCCTTTGTGTCCTTTGTGTCCTTTGTGGTTCGTTACTCATAAAATTTCTGCCCTTAACAACTGTTTAACAGCTTATGAACTTATCGCCCCTTTGGATATCACTAAAAACCTCATTACTTGCCACATTTATTACATTTTTTGTAGGAATTTGCTCTGCTTATTGGATGTTAGGATATCGAGGTAAAGCCAAATCATTAATTGAAGGAATTTTCATTGCCCCTTTAATATTACCGCCTACAGTTGTCGGCTTTTTATTACTGCTATTTTTTGGAAGAAATGGTCCTGTCGGTAAACTCATGGAGCCTTTCAATTTTAGCATTGTCTTTACCTGGTATGGTGCAGCGATCGCGGCGACAGTGGTAGCATTTCCCATCATGTATAAAACAGCATTGGGAGCCTTTGAACAAATTGATGGCAACCTTTTGCGCGTAGCTAGAACCCTGGGCGCGTCGGAATCAAGCATCTTTTGGCGCATTAGTTTACCCCTAGCATTTCCCGGAATTGTTGCGGCCACAAGTTTAGCATTTGCGCGGGCATTGGGTGAATTTGGAGCCACCTTAATGGTAGCTGGGAATATTCCTGGAGAAACTCAAAATATCCCAATGGCAATTTATTTTGCTGTGGAAGCTGGTGCAATGAATGAAGCTTGGTTTTGGGCGATCGCGATCATGAGTATTTCTTTATCTGGGATTATCGGAGTCAACTTTTGGCAAGAAAACCGGGGGAAGCAAAAACAACAAAATTCCCAATTTCCCAAAGGACTCAGAAATCAAGAATACCCGATATCGCAAACCTCCCATAAAACTGATTTATCAGAATTATTTGTTGATATTGTCAAAAAACTTCCTGGCTTTCGATTGCAAGTATGTTTTAGTGGCGATAGTCATACCTTGGGATTTTTGGGAGGTTCTGGGGCTGGTAAAAGTATGATTTTGCGTTGTATTGCTGGCATTGAAACACCCACAAAAGGACGTATTGTTTTAAATGGGCGAGTATTATTTGATTCTGAAACAGGAATTAATTTGCCTTCACGCGATCGCCGCATTGGGTTTTTAATGCAAAATTATGCTTTATTCCCGCACATGACTGTCATGCAAAATATTGCTTTTGGCTTACCTAAAGGCTTATCAACATTAGCGATTAAGGAACAAGTAAAAGCGCAACTATTAGCAGTGCAGTTAGAAGGATTAGAAAATCGCTATCCTCACCAACTTTCAGGAGGACAGCAACAACGAGTAGCTTTAGCCAGGGCTTTAGCCATTAAACCGCAAGCATTACTATTAGATGAACCATTTTCAGCCCTAGATACATATCTGCGCCACCAATTACAAGAACAATTAATTGAAACCCTCAGCACTTATCAAGGAGTGACGCTATTTGTTACCCATAATTTAGAAGAAGCCTACGAAGTGTGTCAACAATTGTTAGTCATGTCCCAAGGACAAATTATTGCTAACGATGATAAACAAAATATTTTCGCCCATCCCCATACTTATACTGTCGCTCAATTAACAGGTTGTAAAAATTTTTCCCCTGTAAAAGTAGTATCTGGAAATCAAGTCAAAGCCTTAGATTGGGACTGCACTCTCAAAGTGATGGAACCTTTACCCCAATCACCAGCTTATATAGGCATTCGCGCCCATCATCTCAGCTTTACCAGTGACCCCAACGCCGAAAATACCTTTCTTTGTTGGCTAGTGAGAAAGCGAGAAACACCCCACCGGATGACGTTGTATTTACGACTGCATAATTCATTAAATCACAGTCATGATTACCACCTACAGGCGGAAGTATTTAAAGAAAAGTGGGAAAATATCAAAGACAAACCTTTCCCCTGGTATGTGCGTTTAGATCCAGCGAAGTTATTTTTAATGCCGGAATGAAAAGATTAGATTCGCTCGTAGTCAGGACTTTAGTCCTGTTTTTCCAAGACCCTGGGTGTTATTGGGTATGTGACTAACAGGCGCAAGTTTTTGATCAAGTTTACGAAGATACTATCAAAATTGTTCACAGGAATTATCCACAGTGTAAATTTCCTGATATATGGCCGTTTATCCGCGATATTGAAGCAATGCTAAATGTGGACTTTTGGAAATAATTAACAGTTGGTAGACAAATATGACTTATGTGCGAAAATTATTGTGAAAGCACGTGTAAGGAAGTAACATGACAGATAACTCATCGCAAGAGAAAGAACTATGGATTGATAAAATCCAATTTCTAATTAACGAAGCTGACGTTTTCATGAAAAATGGTAAACATACACAAGCAATTGAGATTATTCAAGAAGTTTTAAAGATTGCCCCAAATAACATTAAAGCATTGAAGACTTATGGCAAAATCTTGCTAAAAAATCATAAATTAGAAGAATCTTTAAGCATTTTCACCAAAGCTCTAAAACTGGCTCCTACTAATATTAGTGTTTTGAGAAATCATGCTAGACTTTTGTTGAAATTAAGGCAGTATGATAAAGCAATTGATATTTGTGAACAAGCTTTGCAGATTGATCCCGATAATGCTTACACCTTAACCACTTATGGACAAGCATTAACAAAATGTGAAAATAATGCAAAAGCGATTGAGCTTTTTGAAAGAGCATTACAAATTAAACCTGACAATACAGTAACTTTAAATAGCTACGGTCAAATATTAGGAAAAATTCAGAATTATGAAAAAGCCGTTGAAAAATTTGAACAGTCATTGCAAATTCAACCTAATAATATAATAGCTTTAAATAGCTATGGTAAAA
Source organism: Nodularia sp. UHCC 0506 (assembly GCF_034931045.1). Classification (NCBI taxonomy): domain Bacteria; kingdom Bacillati; phylum Cyanobacteriota; class Cyanophyceae; order Nostocales; family Nodulariaceae; genus Nodularia; species Nodularia sp. UHCC 0506. The sequence goes on along the minus strand of NZ_JAYGHH010000083.1, from coordinate 2,381 downwards.
CATTAGCAGAATTTGGCAAAAATAAAAAAGCTTGTGAAATTTTTGAACGCGCATTACAAATTCATCCTGACGATATAACTGCTTTAAATAGCTATGGTAAAGCATTGGCAGATGCAGGTAATTATGAAAAATCTTCCGAAATTTTTGAACGCGCATTACAAGTGGAATCTAATAATATAATAACTTTAAATAGCTATGGTAAAGCATTGGCAGATGCAGGTAATTATGAAAAATCTTCCGAAATTTTTGAACTGTCTTTACAAGTAGAACCGAAAAATATAATAACTTTAAATAATTATGCTAAAGTATTATCAGATGCGGAAAATAATGAAAGAGCTTGTGATATATTTGAATATGCTTTAAAATCTGAGCCTAATAACATAAAAATTTCAAACAGGTATGCTAAGGCATTAACAGAATCTGGTAATTATGAAAAAGCCTGTGAAATTTTTGAACGGTCTTTACAAGTAAAACCTGATGATATTATCACCATAGATAGATATAGCAATACTCTAAATAAATATGGGAAATTATTACAGCATTCTAGACAATTTGAAAAAGCTTGTGAAATTCTTGAGCGCTTATTACAAATAAAGCCTAATAACTATATATCTTTTATTTACGCTAGATGCTTAGAAGAATTAAGTAGATATACAGATGCAATCTTTCAACTTGAATCTATAGATTTTGATAGTCTACCGCAATATCATATAAATGTTATTCATATCAGTTTAGGAAGACTTTACTATTGCCTTAAATTGTACGAACAGGGAGATAAATATTTTAATTTAGCAATTGCTAACTCAGATGATAAAGAGCAGTCATTACTATCCAGCGCTAGAAGTATCTTCGCCCATAACCCTCACAACGAAACTGCTGTTAAAATGTTGCAACAGATTGGAGAAGAATCACCACGCTATTCTCAAGCACTAGAGATGTTGACACTAAACTTAAGTGAAGAAGATTACTTTGAAATGGTTAAATCCGATTACCAAAGTGGTTTGAATGACACCGAGATACTGAACAGAGCAATTTATCATAAAATTGCCAATGAAATCAGCATTCTCAAAGGGATTGCTTACCGGATTTTGCGCTGCTCTCAAGCAGAAGATCCTTTACTAACAGGTATCATTACTGATATTGAAGATGTACTTGAAGAAGTTAACCGCCGCCGAGCATTAGAAAAATTCCAAATTGAAACTATTTCTGATGATGGATACGAGAAAATTTTAGAAATTATTTCTAAAACGGCTCACGATATTTCTGATTTTGTTAACAACCAGTTAGCGATTATCGAGTCTAAAACTAGACGTGCAATGAGAAAAATTGCTGTTGACGCTCCTCACCATAAACAATTTGAGAAACTATTAACACAGCTAGAATTAACTCAAGTTGCTCTTAGCGATCTTAAAGCCATTAACGAAGGTATCAAAATTAAAAATCATCACTTTAAAGTCAAAAAACTTTTTGAAACATGGGAAGCTAATCCCCAAATTGGTCACGCTTCGATTTCTTTGGATATTCAAAACGGCGACTCAAACTTTAATGGTGATGAAGAGAAAATTAAGAGTATTTTAAATGAGCTAGTAGAAAATTCTCTGAAACATAATGCTAAAAAAATAGATTTGCAAATATGCATGACAGCACAGGATGTTGTTAATCCTTCAGGAATTCGTGGCATTAATGTTCCCGGTGAGCAAAAATATCTATTAATTGAGTTTAAAGATGATGGTCAAGGAATACCACCAGATAAAAAAGATTGGATATTTCAACCTCTCAAAACTACAGCTAGTGAAAGTCATGGTAGTGGTTTAGGATTATTCATCATCCGCAAAACATTAACACAGATGAATGGCTACATCCAAGAAACAGGATGGAAAGGAGCTAAATTTAAACTTTATATTCCCTACACATAAGGCTAAAATAGCCAAGACAGACTTGATATTAGTCTGTTTTAAATGAAATTTTGCACCAGTTATAATATTAATTATATAAATTAAACGCAGTATAGGGGTATACTAGCCAGTAGTATAATTTAGTTCCTTTTTTCCTGTTCTCAACCCCTTAATTCACAATATTATGCAGACCGAAAATGTTCATTTGCTACTGGTGGAAGACAATTCCCGGTTTTTGAGTGAACTGGTGGATTGGTTAAATGACTACGGTTATCGCCATATAGAGAAGGCTTCTAGCGTAGCTCAAGCAACAGAAAAGCTAAGTGATCCTTATGATGTCATTATTTCTGATATGCGGATGGAGCAAGATGACAGTGGATTTGCGATTGTCGAGCAAGTAAAAACACGTAATCTTTCATCAGTAGTGATTATCCTCACTGCTAATGATACTGTCATAGACTGCCGTAATGCGTTTAAATTTGGGGC
>NZ_JAYGHH010000082.1:0-10062 GCF_034931045.1 Nodularia sp. UHCC 0506 | reverse complement strand
ACTAAATATTTACAGAGTATAAAATTTGAGCATGACTACCGTGTTCACCAACTTGATAAATAGTTATTCTTTCAAGTTTGATGATATATTTGGTTGTAAATGACTCTACTAGATGTATCCAATCAGCTTGGTTAGGATCTCTAGATTTATCTATAGTTTGTCCTAAAGTAATATGGGGATAAAAGGCATTGCCAATATATCGATAGCCGTACTTGATATAATTATTTTTTTCTAAATCATCATATAGTGAAATATCTTTTTTTAAATCTTCTTCAGTAACGATGAGATTGTTTTTTAAAGCTGAAAATACAAAATTATGTAATTCCAAAAATACAAGGGGCTGGTGAAGTATTAAAAAATACCATCCTGGTGATTTATATTCTAATCTAATTAATTTATGTTTTTGTGAATATTGTTGCCTTTGCCAGTAATCTTGCAGATTGAGAATTAAGTTTAACCAGTTAAGAGAATTATCAAATCTTCCTTGTAAAAATGTAATATGAGGAAGATTAGTTACCTTACCCAAAATTGGGTAAAGCGGGCAGATAGATATAATTTTTTGTTGTAATTCTATAATTGATTCGATAGTATCAGGGCTAGGAATTATGGCAATACCAACTTTCATTCTTAACTAATTAGTACAGTACGACGTAAATAAATTTTTGATTTTTGACTTCCGCCCTGCGGCACTAGTAGTCTAATATAATTTGTATCCTTCTCCTGAAAAAAAACTTTACGCGAAAGTATAGCGTTTCAGAGGAATTAAGCACTCTCAAACATTAATGAGCATTGATATTTTAATTGTCGATCACATTCTTCAAGTGTTCGTAATATTTTAAAAGAACCAATTTCTTGAAGTTTTGGCTCAATTAAATAATATTTTTCTAAGTATTCTATATAATATTTCTCGCTTTGCTTGATTGTTAAATCTGGATTTACTTTTACAAAAAAATCATATTTCTCTATTGGTTTATTTTTACCGTTGCAATTTCCTGCGGTTAAATCTACTCTGAAGTTTTGATATTCTAAAAAGCAGTGTACTTGGGGAATAAAATCTAGACCATAGGGCTGAATGATTTTGTTAACACCAGTGATGATTTCGTCATTCAGTCGATAAAAACCTAGAGTTTTATGTATATTTAATCCTAACTCTTCAGCTAATCTAGCTATTATGCCGTGTTTTGTCGTGCAAGTCCCACAATTTTCGGCAAAAATAATTAAAGAGTTTTCGGTATTGGAGTTAAATCCATAGGGGAGATTTTTTACCCAGTTACAAGCTTGGTGAAAGTTACCAATTCCGTGATTGAGAAATTTTTCAGATACCAATCCTCGATTTTCAATCGTGGCATTTGGTAATACTGTAATTGAATCCATGTTTTACCTCACAATTTAAATACAATTACTAGAACTCGGCATCAGCTAACACGACGACCTTGACAGATAGTGGAAATTAAACACGGTACAATGCCATCATCATGAACAGTGATAAAATCAGCCCGTTTACCAATTTCTAGACTGCCACGATTATGAAATAAATCAATAGATTTGGCTGGATTACTGGTAAATAATCTCATGGCTTCATAAATAGGTTTTCCAGTTTTGTGGGCAACGATAAAAATAGATTGCAACAAACTTTGCGGAACGTAATCAGAGGAAATCACATCTACTAAATCCAACAAAACTAATTCCATTGCCGAAACATTTCCAGAGTGAGAACCACCCAAGACTAAATTAGGCGCACCCATCAAAACTTGTAACCCTGAACTATGGGCGGCTTTTGCTGCTTCTATGGTGGTGGGAAATTCCGCTAACACTACTCCATTTTGTACAGCTTCCTGCACATGATCAACGGTAGCATCATCATGACTAGCTAAAGAAATACCTTTGGCTTGAGCCAATTCTACTAAAGCTTTCCGGTTTTTTTGTCCATACATTTGTTGTTTTTGTTGACGAGTTATGATGAGGTTTTCAATTTCTGTGGCTGTCACTCCATGTTTGCCCATGTAATATTCTTTGAACTTGTCTAGATTGATAAACTGTCTTTGTCCAGGGGTATGATCCATCAGGGAAATCATTGATAAGAGGGAATTATTGGCATAATTTTCGGTAATTTGATAAACCTCTTCATAAGCTAGTTCACAGCGCAGGTGTATTCGATGTTCGACAGAAAAGCGTCCTGTTGCTTGTCCCTGACAGATGACATCAATCATGGGAGCAAAGTTAGTTAAACGGGGGGAATCGGCAGCTATATCGCCAATAGCGATCGCATCACATACTGTTGTGACTCCAGCACTGGCTAAGTCTCGGTCATGGTAAACGGCTGCTGCTTCTAAAGGCCACCGAATTCCTGGACGGGGAGACATACAACGTTCTAGATTGTCTGTATGGAGTTCAATCAATCCTGGTAGGAGATAGTCTTCTTGGCCATTCTGTCCACTATTAACTACTCCTGGTTGAATATCGGCAATAATTCCATCTCGAACTAAAAGAGTACCGAGGATTTCTTGATCTGGAAGTTGGAGACGATAGTTGGTATATATTTGTTCATTCATTGCAGGTTAACTCCCGGTTACACAGTCGCGATCGCACTTCTTGATCATGAAAAATGCCAATTAAGGCACAGCCCATACTTTTACGTTCTTCTAGAATTTCCATCACTACTTGGCGATTGGTCGCATCTAGGGCTGAGGTGGGTTCATCTAGTAGCAAAATTGGGAAATTAACTGCAAGGGCGCGAGCTAAATTTACTCGTTGTTTTTCGCCGCCAGAAAAGGTTGTGGGGGAAAGATACCACAAGCGTTCTGGTAGTTGCAGTCGATGAAATAAGTCTTGAACTTTGGCAAAGGCGACTTTTGGATCTTCGCCTAAATCCAATAAAAGTTCTGCGGCAACTTCTAGGGCTGGTACTCTGGGAATTACTCGTAAAAACTGGCTGACATATCCAATGGTTTTTTGCCTCACGGCTAAAAGTTCATGGGGTAGAAGTTGACATAAATCGAGCCAATGTCCTTTGTGTTTGACCCATACTGAGCCGCTATCAGCACGATAGTTGCCGTATATACAGCGCATAAATGTAGATTTACCGGAACCAGATGCGCCTGATAGGGCTACACATTCTCCAGGATTTAAGGTGAGGGAAACTTTTTTGAGGACTGGTAAGCGTACTCCTCCTTGTTGATGGAGAATGAAGCTTTTATGTAGGTTTTCAATGTGTAGGAGGGTGTGAGAATGGATGTTAATTGGTGGGTGATGGTGGTTGAGGGTTAGCATTTTTTTATCTCACGCAAAGGAGGAAAGAAGGAAAGAAGGAAAGATTATGGTGTGAGGGCGGCGCTGACTAGGAGTTGGGTGTAGGGATGTTGTGGATCGTCTAGTACTTGGTCGGTTAGTCCTGATTCCACGACTTGTCCTTGTTGCATTACTAGTAAGCGATGGGCTAGGAGTCGGACAACGCCGATGTCATGGGTGACTAAAATTACACTTAAATTAAAGTTTCTGACTAGCGATCGCAATAAGTCTAATAAGCGTGCTTGGACTGATACGTCTAGTCCGCCTGTGGGTTCATCCATTAATATCAACTGTGGTTGCGTTACCAACACACGGGCAAGTTGTAGCCTTTGCTGCATCCCTCCAGAGAAAGTTGTTGGCAAGTCATCCATTCGCGTTGGATCAATTTCTACTTGTTGTAACCAGTGCGCCGCTTCATCCCGAATTTTGCCATAGTGTCGGACTCCAATATCTAGTAATCGTTCACCAATGTTTGCTCCTGCACTTACTTGCATTCGTAAGCCGTCACGAGGATTTTGTTGGACAAAACCCCACTCGGTTCGCATCAACCAACGGCGTTGATGTTCTGGAATTTGGGTGATCTCTAAATATTTTTCCTGGCGACTTTTGTAAATAACGTTACCTTTATCGATAGTAATATTATTGGCGATCGCTTTGAGCAAAGTAGACTTGCCCGACCCTGATTCGCCGACAATACCGAGAACTTGCCCAGGATACAAATCAAAAGAGATGCGATCGCAAGCCTGGATTTGATTGTAAGATTTACTTAGTTCTTGTATCTGTAAAATAGGCTTCATGTTAATTCGTAATTCGTAATTAAGATATCCTTTGCTGCTGTTGCTGACGGCAATAGTCTGTATCTGAACAGATCCACAGCCTGCCTCCTTTGTCATCAATTAATACCTCGTCTAGATAACTTTCAGTAGAACCACATAACTCACAGCCTTGATGCCATCGTTCCACAGTAAAGGGGTGGTCTTCAAAGTCGAGGCTTTTAACTTTGGTATAAGGTGGTACGGCATAGATGCGCTTTTCTCTTCCAGCACCAAATAATTGGAGTGCTGGATTCATCTGCATTTTGGGATTATCGAAACGTGGTATGGGACTAGGACTCATTAAATAACGGTCATGCACCATGACGGGGTAATCGTAGGATGTGGCAATGTGTCCGTGGTTGGTAATATCTTCATACAGCTTGACGTACATTGGCCCGTACTCTTCTAGGGCGTGCATTTTGCCCGTTTCTACAGATGAGGGTTCGAGCCAGCGTAAAGGTTCGGGAATTGGGACTTGGTAAACTAAAATTTGTCCTTCCCTCAGTGGTGTTTCGGGTATGCGGTGGCGGGTCTGGATCAGGGTGGCTTTTTCTGTTTGTTCTGTTGTTTCTATCCCGCACACTTTTTTGAAAAAGCGGCGAATATTCACGGCGTTGGTGGTGTCGTCTGCACCTTGGTCAATGACTTTGAGAACATCAGTTTGACCAATTACGGCCGCTGTGACTTGCATTCCTCCAGTTCCCCAGCCGTATGACATGGGCATTTCTCTAGAGGAAAAGGGAATCTGATGTCCTGGGATAGCAATGGCTTTGAGTAAGGCGCGACGAATTGAGCGTTTGGTTTGTTCGTCGAGGTAAGCAAAGTTGAAGCCTGTCTGGGTTTGGGTTTGTGATTGGGGCATTTTTTTAAACGCAGAGTCACGCAGAGATTTTTAGACAAAAAATTCCATGTTTTCGTAGGGGGATTGTTTCGCGGCGGCGATTCTGGTTGATAGGTTCCCTACGTGTAGTTCTAATTTGTGGTGGTCTGGGTCGAGAATATATATAGAATCTCCTTCGCTGGTGTTTTGTTTCCATTGTTTGATGCCAAGTTTGAGCAAGCGATCGCTATATTCTGGAAAGTCATGTTCAGAAATAGTAAAAGCAATATGTGTGTATTCGGTTGCAGGACTGGTGCGGGTGTGGGAATCCCAGGATAGGCACAGCCATAGATTACCTGCTATTAAGTAAGCTCCTTGTTGCCATTTAGCGATCGCTTGACAACCTAAAACTTGGGTGTAGAAATTAAAAGATTTTTCTATATCGGCAACTGATAAAGTTATATGGTTAATTCCTGTAATCATTTGGCTTTTCTCACTTTCTCTTTTTCTCTCTGCGTCTCTGCGTGAGGCACATCATGATTCTTCTCTGGCTGTTGATTTTGTCGCATTTTGCGTACTAAATTTAACTCTGCCTGAAAGTCAATGTAGTGAGGCAATTTCAAGTGTTGGACAAATCCCTGTGCTTCTACGTTGTCAGAGTGAGAAAGTACAAATTCAATATTTTGAGCCGGACTGTCTACCCTTTCACCCAATTCTTCAGATCGCATTGCCCTATCTACTAAGGCCATTGACATAGCTTTGCGCTCATTGTAGCCAAAGGTTAGCCCATAACCACGAGTGAATTGGGCGGGTAATTCTTTACTACCTTGAAACTGATTCACCATCTGCACCTCAGTCATTGTTATATCCGCGATCGCGATTTCAAATCCCAATTCTTCAGGACAAATTACTACTTCTACTTCTCCCATGCGAATTTCCCCCGCAAATGGATGATTTCTGCCGTAACCTCGTTGAGTAGAGTACGCCAAAGATAGTAAAAAGCCCTCGTCTGCACGCGCTAAATTCTGAAGTCTCGCATCCCTTCCCGCCGGAAAGGTGAGGGGTTGGCGAGTTAAATCAAACGGTGGGGATGTGGGAGAACCATCATTTATCTCTGCCTGGATTAACCCTTCTTGATCTAATGTGTCAATTACCCAGGGAACAGGTTCATTACTGGCTTCTGCTTCCGGTGCTGACGAAACTTCACTTTCTGCCATTAGCTGAAAATCTAGCAAGCGGTGAATGTAGTCAAAGGTCGGCCCTAAGTTTTGTCCTCCTGGCACATCTTTAAAGATGGAGGAAATTCGCCGTTGAATTTGCATTTGACTGGTGTCTAGAGGCTGGCTGTAGTAAAAGCGTGGCAGTGTTGTGCGATAGGCTCGAATTAAAAAAATTGCCTCTACTAAATCACCCCAGGATTGTTTGATGGCTAAGGCTGCTAATCCTCGGTCATATAAGTTGCCTTCGCACATCACCCTTTCTACAGCTAAGGTCAATTGTTGTTCAATTTGGTCTAGGGTTAGTTCGGGAATAGCCGGATTACCCCGGCGCTGGCTTTGGAGTAATGCTTCTGCATTTTGGATTGCTTGTTCACCGCCTTTGACTGCAACGTATGGCATGATTTTTATCTTTAATAAAAAATACTGTGTTTCAGCTAATATAGGTTTTAAGTTTCAACCTTGCTGCTTCAATCCTCATATTTGAACAAATTGGCGATAGCGCATCTTTAATAACAACAAGAATCTCAATCATAGACCTGTCGTTTTGCTGTGCGTGGTAGCCCCATGACTGTATTTTCTGCTAATAGAAAAACATCAATGCCAAGTGGATATAATTGGTTATTTTTTGCCCAGAAATCCCAAAAATAGTTGGGAAGTTTTGGGGTAATAATTTGTTTGTCTAAAATTCCTGGGCCTGTCAATATTACAGGTTGCCCTGCTTGCCAACTTTCGACTTGGATCAATAACGTTGTGGCAGTTTCGGGTTGTTCGGCTGTCCCCTGATGAAAACTAGATAATTGTGACAGTGATGGCAGTTCGTGAATTAAGGCAAAGTCGGATTTTTCGGGTTCTTCTGTAAATTGACAGCCAGTATGGAATAGTAACCAGTCTTTTACTTCGGGTGCAAAACCCGGTTGCAGCCAGACCTGAACATCTAAATCTAGGAGTGTCAAACAAGCTGCGGCACAAGCCAGTTTTAATCCTGTGGGCGTAGTTAAATTAGATGTAATATTAAATACTTTTGCTGGTCGAGAACTAGCATCAAGTAAAGCCCGAAACGTTCGTTGAGAGTCGTGAATCGGGTCTGAAAAGCCTGGTAAATGGGTAAATGTTGGAGTCATTTGTAAATTTTGATTAAGTAAGTCGGTGCAATAAAACCAAACTATGTGAAGAAAAGTAAATAAGGCTCAAACTCTTTCTCCCCCTGCCCCCTGCCTTATTCCAACAATAATTATTTACGCCGACCTACTTATTCTCCCCTCACCATTGTGAGAAAGTTGACTTTAGTGGCTGAGGTTTGGCGTTTTTTGAGTTCTTGCCGTTGCAGATTGGCTGTTTTTAGTGGTTGAATTACTTCAGATTGAATCTGATCATGCCATTCAGGACTTTGCAGTAGGGCATCACAAAAGGCTGCTAATTCAGCATGACGATGCGATCGCCCTCCTATATAACCAAAACCGACGATGCTTTCTGATTTGGCTGGGCTTTCTAGTTGGACTACACAGCGAGTAATAGTCATATCTCCGAGATTAAATGGTTTTCCTGTACCCCCTGTACTTCCTTGAACCATCGTTAAACCAATCTCCGGAGAACGTAAAAAACTATAACTGGGTAATGTGTCTAACTTGCTTACCAATGCTTCGAGTTGCTTTAGTTCGGCTTTAGCCAGTGTTTTCATCCAAGTTTGTCTTTGGGTTATGTTAGCCATTGTCTTCAAGGATGTAAGTAATTATGCTATTGAATATCTGAGAGTTGATTCCCCAATCCCTTTTTCATGTCTTAACCTGTTCTTAAATTCATCTAGACATCTAGATGAAAATACAGTAACTCAATTCTATTCAGTTGACAACCTAAATACAGATAATTATTTTATGAATCATGAACTAATGCCTATTTACGCCAAAATTGCTGCCCAGTTACGAGAGAATATCCATCAAGGGATTTATCAAATTGGCGACCAATTACCGACAGAAACGAAGTTAGCAGAACAATTTGCCGTCAATCGTCATACATTAAGACAAGCGATCGCACTCTTGAAAAATGAGGGGTTACTCAGAGTTGATCAGGGGCGAGGTACGTTTGTCGCTGCTAAAACTATTCGCTATGCTATCGGTAAGCGAGTGCGTTATAACCAAACCCTGAAAGGTCAAGGTTGGCAAACCAGATTTCAGCTACTCCGGATCTTGGAAGTACCTGCTGATCGGGCTGTTGCCAAAGGCTTAGAGATGAAGCTTGGTGAACCTGTGGCTTTAATTGAACGTTTGGGTTTAGCGGATGAAGAAGCAATTAGTGTGAGTACAGGATACTTTCCCCTCCAGCGCTTTCCAGATTTTTTAGCACCGCATAACATCAAGATTTTTCGAGAAAAGCAATCAATCTCTTGGTTTTTGCGGCAAGTATATGGATGTGACCATATTCGTCGTAGTACGTGTGTTTCCGCCCGTATAGTTCAGCCTGATGATGCACATTGGTTGCAACTTCCCCTAAATCAACCTATTCTCCTGGCTGAGTCGGTCAATGTCGATCAAACAGGTAATGTGATTGAATATGGTGTGACTCGATTTCGGGGCGATCGCATGGAATTGTTTTTTGAAAACGATTTGAAACCAAAGGAACGGCTGTAATCCAGCCAGGACAGGGAATTAAAGTTAATTATCTTTATTACTGGAACGATGCTTTCCGCAATCCCGCAGTCGAAAAAACCGAAGTTCCCATGCGCTATGACACCTTTGATATGGGTGTAGCTTATGCCTACCTAGAAGGAAGCTGGGTTAAATGTATCTCCATAATTTGTACAAAATTAGCCCTTAAAACCTTTTTGCAGCAATAGTTATAGCTGTTTGAGGTTCTTTGATATTGCCATATATAGGGGAGTAGAGCAATAATTGCACTTATTTATAGATGTTTGTCTATGTGTCAACTTCTAGGGGTCTTTAGAAGTTGACACAAAGCACAGCCAACTGGCACATATAGATACAAGCGGTATATATCTGCGCTGGGCATAGATAAAAACCTATATGATGTTTAGTAGTACGAAATTACTACTAAACTCAACTATTTAGTCTAGATACAAAGTTTTGAACCGTCACACCCGGATTGGTGCAATATGCTTGCAAGCATATAGGCGGTATTACAAAGTAATTTGTGTGGCAGAAAATCTGTACACAATCGTACACCATAACGAGTGTTGGAATATTCCAGCAGTCAGGCTGATCAAGCTACTCCTCCCGATTAACCAGCACCCCATCCACACACGTAATTCCCCACTGCGGAAACTTCGACATAAGCTTCTTGATCAGGATTTGCAAAGCAGGATCATCATTCCAGCACTCGTGAAGAAACTCAAAATCAGGTTTTTCCCGAAGTATCCCTGCCATTTTTAGTTTTTCCATCCGTTTTGGTCGCGCTTTTAAGCGGGTTGCGATTCCTTCAGTTGACCATTTTTCATCATTGTGGTCAGGTGCGGCGGAAAGAGTGTGGTGATGATGGGTTTTGTCCTCATCGCCCGAAACCTTGTTTTCACCTATCAGCGTAGTTTGTTCAATTTGGGCAACGGGCGCGGCGGAATAAGTGCCTTCTCTACGAGACGCTGCGCGAACATGACAATATTTCGGCTCAACACTGAAATTTTGGTTTTCTCCCTCCAAAAAAGCAGATTCGCCCTGTACAGCATCCACAAGCGCCAGCGATGTGCAGTCCATTACCGTAGGTAACTCTTCTTTTTTTTCTTCCACGCCCTCAATAATCTGAGGCGATGCACCCCCCAATGGTGCGATCGCCGTCTCCTCACAGTGCGAGTTTTCGTGTGGCGTGGAAGAATCACACCTCACAATCTCTTTTGAAGAGTTTGTGAGGTGTTTCTGAGAAGTTCGTGAGGTTTCACAGAATGCTTGCTCTGATTGGGTTTGAGTTGAAACTT
>NZ_JAYGHH010000081.1:8574-11949 GCF_034931045.1 Nodularia sp. UHCC 0506 | reverse complement strand
TATAACCCAACGCCTTCATATCTTCCAGCAAAATCGGTTCCGTTGAACTTGCATTTGGAGGTAAACCTTTACGTGCTTTTTTCCAAGGAAACTCCAAGTGAGTCATATCACTCAGTCCATAAGCATGGTAGCCACCAAAATATCCCCAAATTTCCTCTAACAGCTTTTTCTCATTTTGAGGAATCTGTAATAATAATTCCTGACTAGGTATGGGTAACTGCTGCGCTTCAAATTCACTGTAAAACCTGTAAGCCGGAGGACAAACAGGCCCGTATCTCCATGCTTGAATTTCCTCGTCAAACAATGGTTGATCGTATACTGCTAAATACAAGCTTTGTGAATAGTACAGAAGCTTTTGAACCTTCATGTTGGTCATTTCAGCTTCTATACCGTCTTCGTAAGCCCGCGCAATAAAGTAGCGAGCTGCGTCTAGACAATCTATCATAGTTCAGACCCGCAAATAAAACTAAGCCTAATATCATAGCAAATTTTTAATTTGCCTGTATACTTATTATAAGCATTGTAGTACAAAGTTACTATTAAATTAATGTGTCGTAGACAAGAATTTTGTTAAGGGACTTCTAAGAAATAAATTATCTAATTAAACGAACCACAGAGACACAGAGATCACAGAGTTATGAGAGTTTGAGAGGTTTTTTGAGTTAGGTGATTGAGTATTTTTTTATTTGGAAGTCTCTAAACTTATAGTCGATTTTTGGTTGGGATGATAATCATTGAGAAATAGGGTACTTGAGCGGGATCAACTTCATCCAGGGGTACAATTCTTTGTTGTGTCATTGTTGCTCTTTCAATATATAATGCCCGTGATGCCAACCCTAATTGATGTAAAACATCTCGCACTTTGGTGAAATGGCGACCTAGTTTCATTATCGCCGCCGCATCGGTTGCTAGTAAGTGCGTAGTCAATTCTTCTGCTGGCATGGGGGCTGGTAAAACGGTCATAATATCGTTGTAATAAGTGAAGGGTACACCCAAGGCCACAGGACAAGCCATGAGTGAGGAAATTCCCGGTACAACTTCCGTTTGGTAGTGTTCCGATAAACGGGTGAAAACATACATAAAAGAACCGTAAAAAAACGGATCACCCTCACACAACACTACTACATCCCTTCCTGCGGCTAGATGTTCGGCTATGGGTGCAACTTCTTGGTCATAAATCAAATTAGCCGTTTCTGGTTCCAAGGCGCGGGGGAGGTGAAACAGCACTTCGATTTGATTCCCGGTGAGATATGGGGAAACGATCGCTCGCGCTATACTTTCTTTATCCACTGCTGATTGATAAGCGACCACAGGGGCAGCTTGTAACAGTCGCAGTGCTTTCAATGTCAATAGTTCGGGATCACCTGGCCCTACGCCAATTCCATAGAGACGGCCTTTGATTTGCATGATTATTCTTCCTCTGTTGCTAGGGCGTTAACTGCGGCGGCGGCGATCGCACTGCCACCACGCCGACCATGTAATGTTAAAAATGGTACGCCTTTGCTATTTGCTGCCAATGCTGCTTTTGATTCTGCCGCACCCACAAATCCCACGGGAAAACCTAAAATCAGCGCAGGTTTCAATACTCCTTCTTCCAGCATTTCTAATAACCGAAATAATGCTGTCGGTGCATTTCCAACTGCTACCACTGCCCCTTCTAGGTGCAATCTCCACAACTCCACCGCAGCAGCTGATCTTGTATTACCTAAACGTTTAGCTAAGGCTGGTACTTCCACATCATAGAGGGTGCAAATAACTTGGTTGTTTGTAGGTAGTCTCTTTCTTGTAATACCTTCAGCAACCATTCGGCAATCACATAAAATCGGCGCACCTGCTGCTAGTGCTGTGCGTCCAGTCTGTACTGCCGTTGATGAATATCCCAAGTCATTGACTATATCAGTCATTCCACAGGCATGAATCAGGCGTACAGCTACTTTTGCTACATCTGGAGGCAGTACATCCAGCTTGGCTTCTGATCTGATGATTGCAAAGGATTTACTGTAAATTTCGTTAGCATCTCGGATGTAGTCAGACATGGGAAAATAATGAATGGTGAATGATGAATGGTAAATGGTAATGGCTACGCCACGCAAGCTAAAAGAAATAACCCTAACTTACTGGAGAGAATAACGGCTTTAATTGGGCAGTTTCATATCTATTAACAAATTCTCCAAAGGATTCATCACGATTTTGGCATTGAATTTTATAAACTTGTAGCATCTGCCCTAACAATACAGGTACTTCGGCCACAGTGACATATTGATAGAGTGGACGACCAAATTTTTGGTTGCTGTCACCTATAGCCTCGCTATGCAAGTTATCACCAACATAAATATGATAAGCTCCCAAAGTTCCATGTTCTGATTCTAGGCTGACACCGAGCAAGGTAATATCACTATGACTATGCTGGGCGCAAGATTTTTCGCAGCCGCTAAAGTGAATATTAACTGGGTGATTCAGACTAACATGAGTTGCGAGATATTTTGCTAATGCTAAAGCATCACCTTTAGTATCTGTGGCAGATGCTGCACAACCTTGATTACCAGAACAGGCAACTAATGCAGTATTGATATTGCTTGTCGAGATATCTAATTTTAAAGCAGCGATTTCATGTTTGAGATCGGTAAGCGATCGCTGTGGAATATCATTCAGCAGTAAATTTTGCCACGGAGTTAGCCTCAGAGTCCCGCTACCGAATTTTTGGGCTAAATCAGCTAAAACCCTAATTTGCTGACTCTCTAGCCTACCTAAAGGTAAAACCACGCCAATATAACATAAGCCTGGCTGACGCTGGGGATGAATGCCGATATGTTGATATTTAGATTTTGAACTTTTTTCGAGACTGGTTTTTTCAACCTGTGGTTGGGGGGTGAGATTAAAACCTAGATGTTGTTCCACTTCTTGCAGATAATTTTCATAACCCAAGTTATTTAATAACTCGCGCAAACGCAGCTTGCGCCGACTGTTAGGGTCAGTATAATTGAGATAAACATCAGCCAAAGCTGCCAAAACTGGTAAACATGACTGTGGTGATAAGACAATTCCCATATCAACGGGTGGTTTTCCTTTGACACCGACGCTGAGATATAACCGAAAATAAACTTTACCTTTAATTAAGACAGCAGCAAACATGATATCGTTGATGCGATCGCACACTGAAACTGTACCACCACCATCAAAGCAAACACTAAATTTTGCTGATAGTCCTGATAGCTGAGGATGTGCGGTGATATAATTTTCCCAGTTTTGCACAAAGGGACGAGTATCAATTAATTCTTGGGGATCAATACCAGCAGTGGGGCTGGTCATAATATTCCGAATGTGATCAACAGTAAAATTGCGAGAACCAATACCGATATTTTGTAAATGCTTGAG
>NZ_JAYGHH010000081.1:5092-8549 GCF_034931045.1 Nodularia sp. UHCC 0506 | reverse complement strand
CTGCGCTACTTATTCCCGAACGTAATTCCCTGATTTGGAGGTTAGCTCGATTGGTAATATCAACATAACCACCCCCGTAATTATCTGCTATATCTGCGATTGCATGACACTGTTTACTATCCAGAATTCCGCCTGGTATTCTGATGCGAGATAATATCCCATCTTGGGCGGGTGTATCATAAAATAAGCCAGGACATAAGGCAAAACCGGACAGCAAAACTTTAACTCCTTTCCTGTGCGACGCAGGCAGTAGATAGTAAGTGTGTCTTGGTATAGTCATAGACACTGCTAGGGTTGGCATTCTGACTTGGCAAGTAAAAAACTCAATGTTCTGTTTGCCTTACCATTACAGCTGCGGCACAGTCCCGGAATTTCACCGGAGTTTCCCAACTCTTTACTTTAGTAATTTAACATGATCAGGTATTCATCTCACTGGATGCGAGATATTTTTAATATTCAGTTAAATATAGCCCTGAGTATATCTGGAGAGTTTATTTACAAGCCAGACAATAACCCTGTGGCATTTTTTTGGGGCTAATTAAGCAAAATTCAACTAATTTTATTGTACTAAATCAACTAAGGTGTCACACTGGAACCGGACTACACAGGAAACTAAGCATCCACGATAATGCTCAGAGGTGAATACCGATAGTGTGATGTTACTAGAACCAGGCTCTAATATGCGTTTTACCTTGCAAACTTGCATTTTATTCTTGCAGTAGGCAATAATGCGATCGCCTGCTTTGACATCCAACGCTTTAATTTTCAATTAATACCAACCTAATTGTGAAATTTCATTAATCAAAGTAAATATATATTTCTATATTTTACTTGTTCAACAGTTGTAATGCTTACTCATTATAACACACGAGTATAAAGTTCTAAACATCAAATTTGGGAGTGTTGAGTTAAAACCTGATTAATAGATTAGAATAACTGCTCTTAATCGCAGAAAAAGCCGCAATATCTAGTTAAATTATGACAGCTTCTATGATCAGGAAATGGCTATCGATTGTGGGGATTGGTGAAGATGGGTTACAGGGTTTAAGTGCGATCGCGCGTTCTTTGATAGACCAAGCTGAGGTAATTTTCGGAGGCGATCGCCATTTAGCCATGCTACCACCAGATGATCAACGTCAGAAAATAGCCTGGACAGCTCCCATTAGCACCTCAATAGCTGAAATTATTCGTCGTCGGGGGGAATCAATTTGTGTATTAGCCAGTGGCGACCCCTTCTGTTACGGTATCGGTGTCACCCTCACCCGACAAATTCCCCTAGCAGAAATTACAATTATTCCAGCACCTTCTACCTTCAGCCTCGCCTGTGCCAAATTAGGATGGTCTTTCACGGAAGTAGAAACCTTGAGTTTATGTGGTCGTCCAGCTTCTCTACTCCAAAGTTACATCTATCCCCAGGCTCAACTGTTGATTTTGAGTGAAGGTAAAGACACCCCCGCAATTGTTGCCGAAATCTTGACAAATCGTGGTTATGGTGGTAGTAAAATCACAGTTTTAGAACATCTGGGCGGTATTCAGGAAAAAATTGTTGAAGGTACAGCCGCAGATTGGCATGAAACAGAAATTGCACCGTTGAATGCGATCGCAGTTAATTGTATTGCTGATGCTGGGGTGATACCTTTACCCAGGCTACCAGGATTGCCAGATCACGTCTATCACCATGATGGACAGTTAACTAAGAGTGAAGTCAGGGCGGTGACTTTAGCAAAATTAGCCCCTACCCCTGGAGAATTACTGTGGGATGTGGGTGCTGGTTGTGGTTCAATTTCTATCGAATGGATGCGGACACATTCTCGATGTGGAGCGATCGCTATTGAACAGAATTCCTCTAGACTGGGGTATATAGCCGACAACGCCGCAGCTTTAGGAACTCCCCACCTAAAAGTTATTAGTGGAAAAGCACCATTAATTTTGCAAGATTTACCTACACCAGATGCAATATTTATCGGTGGTGGAGTCACAGCAGCAGGGCTGTTTGATATCTGTTGGAATGCACTGCGGCCGGGTGGGCGATTAGTAGCTAATGTTGTGACTGTGGAGGGTGAGCAAATTTTATTTAAATGGTATGACCAGGTTGGTGGTAATTTAACTCGGATTGCTATTCAAAGGGCAGAACCTATTGGTAAGTTTTTAGGTTGGCGAGGTATGTCACCGATTACTCAATGGATAGGGATTAAGGATTGAAACGCAAAGGGGCGCGGAGGTAAGCGCAAAGGTACGCGGAGGTTTCTTTCTAGCTTTGCATGAAAAAAATTCATATTTGAAATCAGCAACGTTCAAAAATTACATCTTCGTAGAGTTCTGCTATGGTCGCCTCAAAGTCTAAACTATTTAATCGAAATGAGGTTTTTTCTGCTGTGTAGGATTGCAAAACCCACACCCCTTGATGATTGCGGCGAAAACATTCGACTCGCTGACGTTTCGTGTTAATTAAAACGTATTCTTCTAGGGTTTCTAGTAGTTGATAGTCAGCGAATTTATCCCCCCGGTCAAAGGCTTCGGTGGAGTCAGATAAAACTTCTACAATTAAATTAGGAAATTTTTTATAAGCTGGCGTTTCTTGATCTCTTTGGTCGCAAGTCACCATGACATCAGGATAGTAGAAACGATTCAGGGATTCAATTCTGGCTTTCATGTCGGCAATGTAAACGCGACAACCTGAACCTCGTACATGATTACGGAGAAGCGCAAACAGGTTTCCAGTAATCGTAACCTGGGAATCTAGCGCCCCAGCCATTGCGTAGATATAGCCATCAATATATTCGTGTTTAATGTCACTCTGCTCTTCCATCTCTAAGTATTCTTCGGGAGTGATGTAGATTTCCGGGGAAGCAACCATATTTAAAACCTCAAGGTATAGACTTGATTACTGGGGTTTCATCCCCAAGTCAGAAGTGAACAACTTTCCTAATATCTAGTATATATATAGCAACCACCAAGGAGGTAGGGAAAATCCTGAATCCTGCCCCCTGATCCCCTGCCTCTTTTTGTCATGTATGAATTATTTGAGACTGTATTAATTAATGACGAAAAAATTACTCTATGTCAGTTTATCTCGGAATTAAGCACCACTGATAAACGTTACTTTTTGAGAAACGAGATTTTACATAATTTTGCCGAATTTTGTCACCAATATCAAAAGCCTACTTACTTTTATTATTCTTCTTCTGTCGGCAGACTAATTCATAATACCCACGAAATGATTTTAGATGCAGAAGGGACTTGGTTTGTTGTCCGGCCGAGGATTGGGAGTCAAGAAGTATGGCGACTCCAAGCTGATTTTTCTGGATTTGAGCCAATGACACCCCAAGCGTGGTTAGATGTAAGCGATCGCCTCGTTAACCGCTACCAACCACATATTCTCGAAATTGATTTCCAACCCTTTTCAGCAGAATCCACCAGAATCAGTGACCCCAGAAATATTGGTCAAGGTCTAGCC
>NZ_JAYGHH010000081.1:0-5067 GCF_034931045.1 Nodularia sp. UHCC 0506 | reverse complement strand
CTCAATCGCTACTTGTGCGATCAACTGTTGACTGACACCCATTATTGGCTAGAGGTGTTATTTCAAGCATTATATCGACTGACTTATGATCAAAAACCCCTACTAATTAGCGATCGCATTCCCTCTGGTCTTCACCTAGTTAAACAAATTAAGCAAGCCCTAAAATTTCTCAATCAACGCCCCCCGGAAGAACCATACGCCAATTTTCGCCCTTACCTCCAAGAACTTGGTTTTGAACCGGGTTGGGGTAACACATCTGGGCGTATATCCGAAACCTTAGAACTTTTAGAACAACTCATTGATAGTCCCCAACCCGCCATTTTAGAAGCCTTCGTCGCCCGTGTTCCTGCCATTTTCCGCGTCGCCCTTGTCTCCATTCACGGTTGGGTTGGTCAACAAGATGTTTTAGGTAGAGATGAAACACTCGGACAAGTAATTTATGTCCTTGAACAAGCCCGCAGCTTAGAAAATAAACTCCAAGCAGAAATTAAACTTGCTGGTCTTGACTTAATAGGCATTAAACCCCATGTAATTATTCTCACCAGACTTATTCCTAACTGCGAAGGTACAGAATGTAATTTAAAGTTAGAAAAAATCCATGATACAGAAAATGCCTGGATATTACGCGTTCCCTTTGGGAAATTTAATCCTAATATTACCAACAATTGGATTTCTAAATATGAGATTTGGCCTTATTTAGAAACATTCGCTCAAGATGCAGAGAAAGAACTTTTAACTCAATTTAAAGGTTGTCCAAATCTAATTGTAGGTAACTACAGCGATGGTAATTTAGTCGCCTCCCTGATTTCCCGCAGCCTGAAAGTTACCCAATGCAATATAGCCCATTCTTTAGAAAAACCCAAACACTTATTTAGTAACTTGTATTGGCAAAACTTAGAAGATCATTATCACTTCTCAGCACAATTTACCGCCGATTTAATTAGCATGAATGCTGCTGACTTTATTATCACTTCATCTTATCAAGAAATAGTCGGCACACCAGACACAATCGGTCAATACGAGTCTTACAAATGTTTTACCATGCCTGAGCTATATCATGTGATTAACGGAATTGATTTATTTAGTCCTAAATTTAACATGGTTCCGCCGGGAGTTAGCGAAAATATCTTTTTTCCTTATAGCCAAAAATCTCGGCGAAATAGGGAACTTACCACCGAAGTAGATCAGTTACTTTTTGCTCGTGAACATTTCCAAATACTTGGGAAACTAGATAACCCAAAAAAGCGCCCAATCCTCACTGTCGCGCCCATCACTTCAGTTAAAAATCTCACGGGACTGGCAGAATGTTTTGCAAAAAGTCGGGACTTACAAGAGCATTGTAACCTGATTTTCATCACCACTAAACTTCATATAAATCAAGCTAAAAACCCCAAAGAAGCTGAGGAAATTCAAAGACTCCACGACATAATTAATCAGTATGATCTCCACGGTAAGATTCGCTGTATAGGAATGCGCCTTCCTAGCCATGAACTGGGAGAAGCATACAGAGTAGTTGCTGATGTTAGGGGAATTTATGTCCACTTTGCCCGCTTTGAAGCCTTTGGACGCAGCATTCTAGAAGCTATGGTTTCCGGCTTGCCAACTTTCGTCACTAAATTTGGTGGTGCTTTAGAAATTATCGAAGAACGAGAAGATGAATTTCATATTAATCCTACAGACTTAGAAGGAACAGCGCAGAAAATTTTGAGTTTCATTGAAAAATGTGATACTCAACCCGAACAATGGCAAGAAGTTTCCCAAAGAATGAGCCAGCGAATTCTGAATAAATATAATTGGGATTTACACACCAGTCAAATACTATTGCTGGCGAAAATATTTAGCTTTTGGAATTTCGCAGTCCCGGAAAATAACGCAGCCAAACATCTTTACTTAGAAACTCTATTTCATCTGATTTTCAAACCCAGATCCCAAAAGATTTTAGAACAACATCAGCAATATTCTGTTGTCATGAACAATTAATACATTTTCATTGCTAATTTTGAATTTAGCTAAGGGATGCGCGATGAATAAAAACAGTCCTAATAACCATTTTATCTATACAGATTGGATATTAATTGAGACTCAATTTGACTCTGACGAGTTGCATTCAAGAGAAACTGTCTTTACAATCGGCAACGGCTACCTGGGAACACGGGGCAGTTTTGAGGAAGGTTATATTCGTGCATTACCAGCGACTTTTATTCACGGTGTCTATGATGATGTGCCTGTAGTTTATACAGAACTGGCCAATTGTCCCGACTGGTTGCCATTGGTAATTAGTATAAATGGCGACAAATTCCGTTTCGATCAGGGAGAGATATTGCGGTATGATAGACAACTTGACCTGCGTCAAGGAATTCTCAGTCGTTCTGTGCGTTGGTGCAGTCCCAGTGAAAAAATTATAGATATTTACTTTGAACGCTTTGCCAGTTTAGCTGACCAGCACGTATTAGGGCAGCGCTGCCAAGTAACGCCTGTAGATTTTGATGGGATGATCGAAATTCAGGTTAGTATTAACGGCTACCCAGAAAATCAGGGTTTTAACCACTGGGAAGCAATCGACCAAGGTAAAACCGAAGCAGGAATCTGGTTACATAGCCGGACTCGCGGTTCTCGGATTGATATTGGCATGGCAGCGAGGGTAGCAATATCGGGAACTGAGACAGCTTTACAAGTGCATACTGCCCCTGGCTATCCTACTATAACTGCAACCTTCCTTGCGACATCACAGCAGACGGTGACAGTAGAGAAGACTGTAACAGTTTTTACCTCAAGGGATGTTTCCCAAGCAGTCCCAGCAGCTCAAGCAAAACTCGCGCAATTGCCAAACTATATCACTTTGCTGCAAGCTAACGCCCAAGCATGGAATGAGGTTTGGCACTATAGCGATATCTTGATTGAGGGTGATAGTAAAGCGGCTTTTGCTGTACGTTACAATCTGTTTCAACTGCTAATTGCTGCGCCGAAGGATGATGAGAAAGTCAGCATTCCCGCTAAAACTCTTTCGGGGTTTGGCTACCGTGGTCATATTTTTTGGGATACAGAAATTTTTATTCTGCCATTCTTTATTTTTACCCAACCTGCTTTAGCCCGGAATTTATTAAGTTATCGCTATCACACTTTAAATGGTGCGCGACGCAAGGCATCCCATTATGGTTATCAAGGGGCGATGTATGCTTGGGAAAGTGCGGTTACAGGGGATGAAGTTACACCACGGTGGTCACTTCCTAGCGATTTTTACGGTGAAGATATCAGAATTTGGTGTCGTGATCATGAAATTCACATTAGTTCAGATATTTCTTATGCTGTTTGGTATTACTGGCAAGCAACTGGTGATGATGAATGGATGCAAAAATGCGGTGCTGAGATTATTTTAGATACTGCTATTTTTTGGAATAGTCGAGTTGAGTTTAATTCTGAACAAGACCGCTATGAAATTCGGGGGGTGATTGGGGCAGATGAATATCACGAGTTTGTCCACAATAATACCTTTACTAATCGGATAGTACAATGGCATTTAGAAAAAGCTTTGGTAGTTGATGATTGGCTGCATCAAAATTTCCCAGAACGAGCTCAGGAATTAGAGGATAAATTACAACTCACGGCTGAAATTAAAACCCACTGGGAAGATATTGTTGCTAAACTTTGGATTCCTTACGACGCTGAAACGGGTTTAATTGAACAGTTTGAGGAGTTTTTCCAGTTGGAAGATGTTAACTGGAACGACTATGAACCACGCACTCGCTCGATGCAAGGGATTTTGGGTATAGAAAAAACCAATAAGTTGCAGGTACTCAAACAACCAGATGTATTGATGTTGTTGTACTTGATGCGGGAATTAGGCGATTTTCCCTACAATCAAAAATCATTACAAGCAAATTGGGATTACTACGCACCCCGCACTGATATTACTTATGGTTCATCACTTGGCCCTGCTATCCATGCGATTTTAGCCTCAGATTTAGGCAAGTCGGCTGAGGCTTACGAACGGTTTATGCAAGCAGCAATGGTGGATCTCGAAGATGTCCGAGGTAACGCTGCCGATGGGATTCACGGGGCTAATGCTGGGGGAATTTGGCAAGCTGTGGTGTTTGGTTTTGGTGGGATTAAACTAAGGGACAGTCGCCCTGTGGCTAACCCTCATTTGCCCCAAGACTGGACACGTTTGCAGTTTAAACTGCACTGGCGTGGTAAATGGCATGAGTTTGATTTACGTCCCCAAATTACCCAGGAGGAAAGTAACAAAGGATTTATCTTATTTGCGCCTTCATCTTCTCACACTTCTCAGATCCAAGGGGTGATATTTGATTTAGATGGAGTGTTAACAGATACAGCAGAATATCACTATCAAGCTTGGCAGAAACTAGCAGATGAGGAAGGTATAGAATTTAATCGGCAAGCTAATGAAGCGTTGCGGGGGATATCTCGCCGGGCTTCGCTGATGATGATTATTAAGAATAAAAGATTTTCAGAGTCAAAGATTCAGGAAATGTTGGCGCGTAAAAATGCCTACTATGTGCAGCTAATTGAAAATATTACACCCAAGGATGTGTTACCAGGTGCGATCGCTTTATTGGATGAATTGCGAGAAAAAGGCATTAAAATTGCCATTGGTTCAGCCAGTAAGAATGCCCAGGTGGTTGTAGAACGTTTGGGAATTGCTGATCAAGTCGATGCGATCGCAGATGGTTATAGTGTACAACAACCGAAGCCAGCCCCTGACCTGTTTCTCTATGCAGCCCAGCAATTAGAAGTACCACCAGAGCAATGTGTAGTTTTTGAGGATGCGGCGGCGGGTGTAGAAGCTGCTTTAGCGGCTGGGATGTGGGCTGTAGGTATAGGTCCCTCAGAACGCGTGGGTGCAGCCCATGTTGTTTTGCCTAGTTTAGCAGGTGTGAAATGGTCAGAGTTGCAAGATCAATTGAGGGCAGCTGTGGCACAGAAAAATTAACGAACACAGATAAATACAGATTAAGGGAGACGATTTTATGTCTAAATCAGGAAGAACACAGGAAATACTCCAATCAATGAGAAATATTCCTCAGCAAGTCACTAACTATATCTTAA
>NZ_JAYGHH010000080.1:5721-11974 GCF_034931045.1 Nodularia sp. UHCC 0506 | reverse complement strand
TTAAGTAAAAAAATATAGCGATCGCCAAGGCAATTAGGACATAAAAAAATCTCAAAACCTAGTCACAGCAACAATTTGAATTTTGAATTTTGAATTTTGAATTTTGAATTTGGCTATATATCCCCTGAGAACGAAGATAAAATAATTATTAGCTCATAAACTAGCAAGTATAAATTCAAAGTTAAACCTCTTGTAATAATTGCAAAGAGTGTAAGCCTGTATTTTTTTAATTACGAATTACTGTATTTTGGCAATTGCATCTAAAAAAAACCAAGCATTGATATCGGAGGTCGAAAATGGAATATAACGAATTTATTACACACGTACAAAGCCTAGCCCAATCAAATGATCGTGAAGAAACAGAACGTGCTACCCGTGCTACTTTAGAAACTCTCAAAGAGCGTGTTCCCGGCGACGAAGCAAAAGAAATAGCAGCAGAATTACCACAAGAACTAGGCCAATCCTTGCAAGGACGAGAAGGAGAAAGTAGCGAATCTTTTAACCTGCAAGAATTTATTACCCGTGTTAGTCAAAGAGAAAATATAGAACCGACAACAACTGCAATCCATGTCCGGGCTGTATTTGCAGTCTTACAAAACGCCATTAATCCTGAGAAATTTGCCAAATTTCATCATCATTTTTCTCATGATTATGAAGAACTGTTCGCCACATCACCAACGGGTGAAGTTCCAGCAATGTAAGCGGTAATTAATGTATTTATTTGGTTAAGTTCTAACAACAAGGAAAATTAATGACATACTCTAACAATCATTCTGGTAAGAAAAAAGTGGCTATCCTCATTGAAAATGGAATTGAGGATATAGAATTTACAATCCCTTGTCATGGCTTAAAACAAGCGGGAATGGAGGTAGTTGTCCTCGGTTCACGCATGAACGAAAGATATAAGGGTAAACGAGGCAAAGTTTCAGTTCAACCTGATGCTACCACCACAGAAGCCATAGCTGGAGAATTTGATGCCGTGGTCATTCCTGGTGGTATGGCTCCCGACAAAATGCGGCGGAACCCCAACACAGTCCGCTTTGTACAAGAGGCTATGCAGCAAGGAAAATGGGTAGCTGCGGTTTGTCACGGGCCACAACTCTTAATTGAAGGTGATTTGCTCAAAGGTAGAAAAGCCACTGGCTTTAGTGCTATCCGCAAAGACATGATTAATGCAGGTGCAAATTATCTTGATGAGCCGTTAGTTGTAGATAGGAATTTAATTACCTCTCGTGAACCAGGAGATTTACCGATTTTTACCACAGCGCTGCTCAGTCGTTTGGGTTACGGTGGTAAAGATGCTGCACTTCCAGACGAGAAAGATACAACTGCTGAGTGGTGGAAATTGGCTGATGCTTGGGGTGGTTCTACCAAAGGTGAAATCACTAAAGGCTTGAATACAGCGCTGAGTGGTGAGCGTTACTCAATGGAGGCCTTGGAACAGTATGCAGAAAAAGAATCAGATAATCAAGTGCGACTGCTCTTTCAAGAAATGATTGGTAATAGACAGCGCCATATTCAGAAGTTGGAAACCTATCTCGACAGACTCGGTGAAAAACCTTCCATAGTGGCAAATATCGCCAATCAATACGCCAAAGTTAAAAGCGCTTTCACTGGTAGCGATGACATCTATCAATTACGTTGCGCCTTGGGAGATTTACAAACAGGTTTAGGTGATATTAGCAACTTGTGTGCTATGTATACCGACCCCGTAGCAACAGCAATTTTTAAAGAAATTTACCACGATTTGCTCCAATACGAACAGCGTTTAGCAGAGCTATATCGGGGGCGCATAGGCACTGAAATTCAGCCTCCCAAACCCACCACGCGAACAGCAAACCCTATTTAGTGAAGAACCAAAACAGCAAATAGGCGATAATTTACGTCGTTTCAAAATATTAATGGAAACAGGAGAAATTGTTATCACTCAAGGACAACCAATCAGACAAAAATAGTCATAAAATAGGGGACTGTTATGAACCGCGTATTTTCTTGGTTACAGAATACGTTTCTGCGTCAGATTATCATAGTTTTTATGATCAGTTTTGCCTTTTTCTCATTTCAAATTTTTAACTACGGTAACGATATAGCGAAAGCTGACACCGTAAAAACTCCTGAAGGCATTTATTACAAAGGTACGCCTGACGACCAACAGATTGAGAATGCTCAGAAAAACCTCAAAGAAACGGCTGAAAATGCGCGAGAAAAGCTCAACCTAGATGAACCAACACCCAAAGCCACAAAAGAGTTTTTAGATTCAGTCCAAACCCAAGTAGAAGATACCGTTCAGCCAATTACAGGCACTCGACACGGATATTACCAAAAAAATAGACCAGAAACAAACAAGAGATAAACAATATTTTTTCTGTGTACCAAGGTAATTAAATAAATATGACTGACACAAGTGTGAAAAAAATCGACTCTACCCATTCTCCCAAAGGTCAACTCGGTCAGAAATATCTCGCCTCTGGCAAATCTGTTTCTATGCGTCTTTGGGAAGACGAACAACCAAGCGCAGATAAACAACCTACCTCCCGCAACTA
The DNA here is from genome assembly GCF_034931045.1 of Nodularia sp. UHCC 0506. NCBI lineage: Bacteria > Bacillati > Cyanobacteriota > Cyanophyceae > Nostocales > Nodulariaceae > Nodularia > Nodularia sp. UHCC 0506. Next base: position 9,431 of record NZ_JAYGHH010000080.1, on the reverse strand, counting down.
TGAAACAGTTGGTTATGCAATCAAAGGCCGGGCAGAACTGCACATAGAAGGACAAATGATTTTATTAGAAGCTGGAAGTTCCTGGGTAGTCCCAAAAGGTGCAAACCATACTTACAAAATCCTCGAACCATTTACCGCAGTTGAAGCCACCAGTCCACCAGCACAAATTCATGGACGAGATGATTAAATCAGTTAACAGTTAACAATCTTTTGGGAAAAAGATGCCCATCTAGTACCTACTAAAAACATAAGTAGGGTTTGTTGCACAAGTTATTTGTGAGGATAGGAAACAGGGAACAGTGATTTATTCAACCCACAATTCACACTTTTGATGGTACACCCAATAAAAACCGTTCGGCTGACGCTCACGGCGAAGCCTTGCACCTACTTTCGGGTTTATCAGCCTCAAATCTTTGATTTAACTAGGTTTTCTCTACATCTGTAGTGACAAACTCTGCCATATTTTTATATACCGCCAGCATGATGTAGACATCAAAATTGCTTAGTTTCATAGAAAGCATAAGCAACACCAATAAATTTGAATTAGTGCAATTGTAAATGCCATTAATCAAGTAGGAAACCCAATGTTTTATCACAATAAGAAGTTACAGTACTTCAAGCCACCACAAAAGCCTGATGCCGTCTACGCAATGAAAATGCAGGAACTCATCGGTGGTACATTTGGCGAAATGTCCGTGATGATGCAATACCTGTTTCAAGGTTGGAACTGCCGAGGCCCTGCTAAATACAGGGATATGCTGTTAGATATCGGCACTGAAGAAATCGGTCACATTGAGATGTTAGCGACAACGATCGCCCATCTTCTAGATAAAGCCCCAGTGAAAGTTCAAGAAGAAGGGGCTAAAGATGCTGTAGTGGGTGCGGTAATGGGTGGTAGTAATCCACGAGAGATGATTATGTCAGCAGCCATGAACCCTCAACACGCGATCGTTTCCGGTTTAGGTGCAATGCCAGCTGACAGCGTTGGTTTCCCCTGGAATGGTCGTTTTATCGTCGCTAGTGGCAACCTCATGGCAGATTTTCGCTCTAATCTCCATGCAGAATCTCAGGGACGTTTGCAAGCTGTGCGACTGTATGAAATGTCCGATGACCCTGGGGTGAAAGATACCTTAAGCTTTATGATTGCCCGTGACACCATGCATCAAAACCAGTGGGAAGCAGCCATTGAGGATCTAAAAGAATCAGGACTAGAAAGTACACCGGTTCCCAGTTCCTTCCCTCTGGAATTAGAAAAACGCGAAGTTGCTTATCAGTTCTGGAATCACTCAGAAGGTAATGAAAGTGCCGAAGGTCGCTGGGCAAAAGGGCGTTCAATGGATGGTAAAGGAGAATTCCAGTATATTGAAAATCCCCAACCCCTAGGCCCAGAACCTCAACCACCACAGCCAGAACCAAAATTGCATGGTACGCCCCAATATCGGCAAACAGACGGTGATGGTTCTAGCACCCCTCCTTCAGTTGACCGCGTTCATATCAGCAGCTAAGTAATGCGATGAATTACAGCAGTTTTGAGATCAAAGAATATTGAACCACAGATGAACCTAGATAAATAGACATCTCCAACAAAGAATATAGAGACGTTCCATGTAACGTCTCTCCATGTTTAATGCAGATTCACAGTTCGCATTTTTCTACGTTAGCCTTCAAAGAAGCAAAATGCTTGCCACCTAACTCAATTTGCCCCTCTGCACATCCCGTTTTCAATCTTTCCACAAGGTACTCCAAATCATGCCCGATGAAATTTGTCCCATGATCTGGTTCTACGAGGCTGATTAAGGAAATATCTGTTTTCGCTTGATTTGCTAAACTAGAAATACCTAAAAAATTGAATACTCCTGATTCATAAGTGCCGCAAGGTACAGAAGGATTGTGAACTCCCACACAGTACTCATTCGCTTTAAACCAATCAAATGCCGGATAACCGTGAAAATGGACAATTGGCGCACCATCTTTAATTAAATCTGGCGTATATAAAGCCGCAGACAGACTAATTGCCAGCATTACGTAGATATCATAAGAAGGTTTGATATCTACCTTGTTTGCCTGAATACCTTCAGGTAATTCCAGATATAATTTTTCTTTCAAACCAATTCGGATCACATCATTATTAATATTCAAATTGGTTTTATTTGACCCTGAACGAGCGCTAACTAGCCAAATATCGGGGATTTGCTGAAATTTATCTTCTCCTTGGAGTTTAGTTTTGAGATAACGTCTACCTTGCTCATTTTGACGGAGTTCATTACTGCTAAATCCTTCAACAGATGATAAACTTTCCCATTCAGTTATACTTATTTCCTTAGCACCAAAATATTGTGGAGGTTCAGCGTAAGCCACAAAACCATAAGAAACGCCTGTTCTCCCGTTCACAATTACATTGACAATATCCCTGTGAGATTTTCTTTTAATTACTTCATTGAGTTTAAAACCAGGAGGAAATAAACCAGTTAGTGCCAGTTCTTGTCCTAACTTTACTAATTTTTTAGCAAAGATAGATTTTTCTGGTTGATACGCTCCTATATCAAATCGGTTCAATAAAAGTGGATAAATTGGCACAAAAACTTTCGGAATTAGTGATTTTAAAACAAATTCTCCTATTTCTTTTTTAGAGAAAATAGAATCTGAAAGATTCATGTTTAAAATAGAAATTTTATCAACAGTAACTCCAATGACAATTTCCGAAAAAGTTCTCACTAGAGTGTTTAACCCAATATTAATTTTTTGTTGATATGGTATGACCGGACTAATAAAATCCTGATCAATTTTAGTTAAAGTTATCACCTGAGTATTAGTAGGATCTTCAACATATTTGGCTGCATATTCTTCAGCCCAACTACTAAATTTGGCAATATTTATAACAGACATACCCCGTTCTTTAAACAAAAAATTAGAATAAAATCTGTACCAATTTTCGGCAACACAAATTCCCAAATTTCTGATTACAGATGGAGGATTTTCTACATCAATAACAGCATTGATTTCGGCTCTAACTCCCCTCATCTTAAAAATTTTCTTCTGCTTAATTATAGGCAATAATATGTCATAGATAAACTCTGTAGTTGCTTGCTCCCAAGGAATTATTTGTACGCTATATTCCCTGAAATAATTTTCTAATTCTTGGCGAAATTGTAAAATTTCAGAATTTCTGTAGTTTTTAGGCAAAGGTTTAAATGTAACCATTAACTGTTGAGCCATCTTTTTAGGGTCAATAATAGGTGGCTTATATTCTACAGAGGTTTGATTTACAAATCCCCCAATTAAACGCCCAATAGTGTGTAAATTTAATCCCTGAATTAAAGGCGTAGCTTCAGTATTTGTAGTAATATCTCTGTCGCGGATAAAAGCCAAAATTTCTGTTTTGTAAGCTATGAGATTTGCCTGGATTTCTGGGGTAATTACACCTTTAGGAGAACGAATATTAAGTTGGTTATTATCAACCCAAAGATGAACACCTTTTTGAGTGAGATTTGTGACAATTTCTGATACATTCATAGGTTTAAATTTTCCCAATTGTTGTAAATCTTAGTGATTAAATTTGAAATATATCTGACTCGAAGCTTTCTAAATCTTCGACTAAACGCTGAGATAGTGATGCAATAGTGGGGTAATGCCATAGCACCATAGGAGACAACTTAAATCCCAAAACTTTCTCGGCTTTATTTGCCAGCATCATAGCTTGGACTGAATCT
>NZ_JAYGHH010000080.1:0-5694 GCF_034931045.1 Nodularia sp. UHCC 0506 | reverse complement strand
AACATCTATTTCATCGATATGAATACTCAACTGTTCAGCAATTTGAGAAACTAGCCAAGCTTCAATTTTTTCCACAGTGTAAGATGGAATAATGTTTGAATTAGGTGTAGACTGATTCATTTTTTGCCTCTAAGGTAATATAATATAGAAATCAAATACATATATGCCATGATTTGATGAGCAAAAAGCACTTATTTATTTCAGAAGTTAAGCCAAATATTTAAAATCAAATATGAGTTAACTTTGGCTCAACATTTAAATTGCAAATATGATAAATATAGGATATAAATTGATTAACAATATCCTCCATATTCTGGCGACTAATTGAAGGTTCAGAAAGCACAAAATTGAGTAGCATTTTGCCTCTAAAAGTTGAGGCATGGGTAATAAACATACCTGCATATAAAGCATGAGAACCTAAAAAACTGATTTCTTCTAATTCAAACTTGCCGTAAATGTGGGGAATATTGACTCTACCAGCATTAGATACAGATACCGTAGCAGCTACTTGCTTTGGGTAGGTTAAACTAAAATTTATCAGATGCTTTGCCACTAAAATCATTTTAAACATATCGCCGCCCTGGATATTAGCCTCAAAGTTTTGTTTGACCTCTCGTGCTAATTCCCAGAAAGATGTATTTTTCCGTATAGTATAAAATTCCATAGTTGATGAAGCTAAGACAGTCATCTGCTCATCACTAATTTTTGATTCTAAATGTCTCCTTAAATCAAGATAAGATAGGCAGTTTAGTCTGATATCTTTACCCTTTTTCTTAGCTATATTGTTGGCAGCAACAAACATCATTACCGCGCATAACGCACTATTTACCGTTGTATTTTCCTGCCGACAACAATTGATTAACTTTTGGGTTAAGTCTGGGTCAAGTTGACTGTGAATAATATCACAACTACGCTGGGCAATAGGAACATATTTTTCAAAGCCTAATGTTTGTGGTTGATGCCAAATTTTTTTTAACCCAAGCTGCAACAGAAATATTGTGGTACTGATTTTACCTGTGAGCTTTTTTGTCCATGTAGGTAATATTTCTTCTACAGGAGGCAGTACGGGTAAATTAGGAACTAGGTTAATGGGGTTTCCAGAAGCAATTTTCTGACAATAAGTCAAATTTTCTGAATGCAGTCGCATAGATGATAAACCATCTCCAACGGCATGATGCCCTGTTGTAATCAGGTAATTTTCATGCCTGTTACTGTGAATATGAACAAGTACGGCTCGCATCAGATATTTATTGCTGTCAATTGACTGGTTCATTTCTTCTTTAACAACTTCTTGCCATTGCTCAGGCAGAACTTTTCTCACAATACGCAACGGAATTTTTGCTGTGCCTTCTGTTTGAAAATACAGAACATTTCTTAAACGTACAATTCGGGAATTAAGTCGGGGGTGGCGGTGCTGAATTATATCTAGAGCCTGTCTGATAATTTCTGCGCTGAGGGGTCCTTTAATCTTACTAATAGTGACTATGTTCCAGGTTTTAGCATGGCTATTTAAGTTTTCCATAGCCTGCTCAATGCATCCTAGTTTTCTGTCATTTATGACTAATTGCTGAATACCCCGTTGGGTAAAATTTGGTAAAATTTGAGATATTTTCATGATTTATTGCTAATTGGCATAAGTGTTAAAAATTTTCACATGAGTGAAAGCTGCTATATTGCCTATTAATTAAACTTAGTTGGGCGATATGTATTGAAGTAAGTTGGCATTTCTAAGCCCTGTATTTTTAAATTTTGCATCCGGTATAAAAATATTGCACCAGTCATAATTTGATGAGCAACATCAACAACTTGACGATTATTTAAGTCTGCTAAATAAGAACCTTTTATCCAGTTATTAAAGCTGCCCATAGCAGGGCCACACCAGATTTGGTAATCAATTTCCCGACCTTTTTCACCAGAGTTAGACCAACGAGAAGATAACCCCAAATACCACCGAAAAATTACAGCCATTTTCAGCTTGGGATTATTGACTGCTTTGTGCAATTTCTCAGGGTTACGTTGAGATAAATAATTAACTGTTTCTTGCCAAATGACATCTAGATTAGCTTTAAAAATTTGGTTTTCTAATTTCTCTCTTTCGGCAATCGGTATATCTTCAATTGAATCATAGTTTTTGTATAATTCATAGAGTTTTTGCGCTCTGAGTGGAAAGAGTGTTCCTCTTTTGAGAACTTGCAGTTTTACTCCCATTTCAAACATATCTGCGGCTGGAGCCATCATCACATCAGCCATTTCTGCCTGAGCTAGTAATTGCTTAGTATATTCAGATGTTCCAGCTTCAATACACGATTGGTTAATGGAACCAGTGACAACATAAGCCGCACCCATCATAAAGGCAGCTAAGGCTGATTGGGGAGTGGCAATTCCTCCAGCTACTCCGATTCTGACTGGTTTTTCATAACCATATTGACCTTGAATTTGATCTCTTAATTCTAGAATGGATGGTAACAAACAAACTAAAGGACGATTATCTGTGTGACCACCAGAATCGGCTTCTACAGTAATATCATCAGCCATCGGAATTTTTGCGGCTAAAGTTGCCTGTAATTCACTAATAAGACCTTGCTGGACTAATTTTTTGAGAATTTTAACAGGCGCAGGTTCTAAAAATTTTGTGGCAACTTCTCGGCGAGAAATTTTGGCAATGACTTTATTTTTAATTTCGATTTCATTGGTTGTATTTAAACTTAGCCCCGCAGCTCGATAATAAACAATGTTTTCATTCAAATCTAAAAAGGCAGATGCTTCTATTGTTCTGACTTGATATTTCAAATACAAATCAATGACACCGCGTTCAATAGCAGGTTCACTGGGACTGTGGAGTAGGTTAAAAGCATAAGGGCCTTGGGGTAGGGCTGGCTGAATCTGGTTAATGGCTATTTCCACACGGTCAAGAGATAAACCTCCAGCACCAAATGAACTTAAAATTTTATTTTTTCCCAAAGCAATTACTAATTCTTCCGAGGCAATACCATGAGCCATTGCGCCAGTTGTATAGGCATATTTGACATTGTGGAAGTCTAGAAAATTTGGATCTCCTAACTGTTGTATCTGCATTGCTGGAACTGACATTAACAGTTCTTGTCCGCTTTTTCCATTCTGGGAATGAAAAGATTCTCCTTCGTTGGTGACACCAATTTTATCTTCAACTTTGATAATGTAACAAGGTTTAGCTAAGTTAAGGAGTTTGGCTTTGATACCATTTCCATCAAAGGCTATGGTGTTTAATGAACCTTGCCAAGCTGTATTTTGGCTGACAAAGGAATTAGAAAGTTTTAAGAGTGAATTGCCACGTTTATGATTGAGGATATTATTAGTCAGCATGATTTTTTGATTTATTGCAGATTTAGAAAAATGGGGATATTTTTGAATGCAAAGGTACGGGGATGGTTAGTCAATTTCTGGGATTGGTTGCTCGAATAGCTTTTGATATAACTTTAGCTGTTGCTGTACAATTGTGCTGATTTGATGTAGCGATTCTTGTCTGACTTGTAGTAAAACAGAGTGAGTTTGGGTCATCTGGGAAGCGTTATGAATGAGCTTTTGATAGTGGGGACTCCGTAAGTTAGGTTGGGGTTTTTTGGCTACAAATTTATCAGCTATGTCATCATTAGGTAGTAGGCTTTCTTGATTTTCTGTTTCTGGAATAAAAACAGGATCATCTAGTAGTTCTTCTTGAGGTGCAATAGGGCGATCGCGCAATAATGTACTATAAGATGTATGGCTTTTATCAAAACAAAGAATTTCTGGTACTGTCTCGCCAATTAAGTCACTCATAATCCAATCTGGGCTATCAAAATATGTAGGTTTGCTCAATTCCTTCAGCTTTAAAGATTTAACTTGCTGCTCAGGAGCATGAATTGATGATGTATGAAATATTTCTGACTCTTGTAAGCGCTGGAATTTTTTGTCAGTTTTATTAATACTCAATTGATTGTGAATAGAACTAGCTGGTGAGGGTGCATATAGAGGTGACAAATCCATTTCAACTCTATGGCTCAAGAGTTTGGCTAATACTCTAATAATAGAAACATGATCATCTATGCCTCGTCTGTTCAAAGAAGCTGTGAAGTGTTCTTTGTCCTGGAGTATTTTACTAATCCATCGTGAACAGTTACTGCCAACTCCTACCTCAATAAATATTTTAGAACCATCATTGTAGACACGGTTAACTAGCCGAGGAAAATCAAGCTCTTGGCATAAAGTTTGGGCAATATTGTTACCAATAGAATTACTATCCAGAAGCATGGGTTTGTATTCGGCTGCGGAATAAAAAATAGTTTCTTTGACATTTTTGACTGGTAAAGTGTTGATTTTAGCAAGTTCATTGTATTCTGAGCGCATTGGCTGACAATGGATTACGTGCTTAAGTGGAGTGGGGTAAGCATGACATTGCAGATTTTCAATGACTCTTGCACAAGCTTGTGCTGCACCAGAAATAATAACTTCTTCTGGTGTATTTATTAGAGTTAAATAAACCAATTTTTCTGATTTTATGGCTTCTCTTACACGAGATACTGAGCATATTTGATGGCGGAGTAAAACGCTTGCACTATCTACCGCACCTACTAAAACAGCGTCTACTTCTTTGTTAATGAGTAGTTTTTGCGCTAATTCTAAGGCTTTAAAGACTGAACTTTTTTCAGCGTTTAATGTTAATGCTGTTCCAGTAAAATTCCACTGGTGAAAAATATCATTAGCCTGGTTATTCTCGATGTCTAGATGTTCAAGTTCTGGAGATTTAACGATTATTACTGCAACCTTTGACCCTGGATAAATACCTGCATCTTTAAGGGCATTATCAGCGACCTGAGACATTAAAATTTCTTGGAGATTAAATTTATCCTGGGATTTTGATGGAATTTGCCAATCTTGAATGTATGCTCCTAATGGTGCTTTTCCATTGTCAAAACCATGTTTTCTGAGTAGCTTTTCTAACTTTTCTATGCTTTGCCATCGCTGGTCAGGCAAAGGAATAAAATGTTGCGTTCCTTCATAAATGCTTTGTTCAAAGGTATCTAACCCTTGGCAACCACCACCTAAATAGCAGTCCATCCCAATAATTGCTATTTTTGAACACCTCTTCTTTTCCACCTCTGCGCTCTCTGCGTCTCTGCGGTTCGTTTGAAAAATTTCATTCATAAATCAAATCGGATTCCTATAGATGAATAAATGCGCCGAATTGCTCCTTGTGTGCTTTGCGGTTTGTTCTAAAATACTCCCCGCAAGCCAGCTATTTGAGAAAATTGGAACTAAACCTATTCTAAGTTGCGAGGTAAAACAGTGCCTCTAGCGTCCATCATTCTGGTATATATTTTCCCTTGGATATCGTGTGTAATCACATTCGTAACTATTGCTGAGTTTGTCCTTGATTTCACTTCGCAAGAAATGTACAACTTTTCATCAAATGGGAGTTCGGCAAATTGCTCAAAATAATTTATTTCTGAAGGTAAACAACCGACTTGATGATAATACTGTGACTAAATCCATAGTGCATGAATTTGAACATCAACAATATAAGGGTTGAATGTTTGGACTAGAAATTGTCCTTGTTTTTTTGCTTCTACCTTTGGCACTAAGCAATCTATTGTTATTTTCTCAGGGCTAATATTTAAAACACTTTTTACGCCCTGGAAAACTGAACCATGAAATAAACTTGATGCCCCGTTTTGATAA
>NZ_JAYGHH010000079.1:0-12070 GCF_034931045.1 Nodularia sp. UHCC 0506 | reverse complement strand
TATAAGGAGCGATAGTTAGCTTGAGCTAGGTATTGTTCCTCGACCAGATAATCTATAGGGTTGTTGTAACCTGGAATTTCTAAAGTAACTTTCTGTTGGGCGAAGAATTTCGCTAGTTGTGCATCAGTGTTAATATCAGCCCAAGTGCGTCCGGGTGTAGCGGTTAAACCCAGTAAGGCGGTTTTTTCGTAGGGGACAACTAAAGCATCTAATACGAGTTGATAGGTTTGGGCTACAGCTTGATGGGCTTCGTCTATAACTACCAAAGAGGAACGCACACCGAGTTGATTAATAAAGCGAATACTTTTTTTTAGCGGCGTTGTATACTTTGGCTAATCCTGCTACTATGAAACCATCTTCAGCCTGTTCTAAATCTAAATCGTGATTACCCCAGAAGCGGTAAGTTGAGATGGTGCGATGGCGTAAACGCCCAGCATAGCTGAACGCCTAAACAGTCCCATGCTTTTTGAAATTCTGTAACCGCTTGTTCACAAAGTTCTTCACTATATGCCAACCAAATTACTAAAGTTGGTTCATTATTTCTCAGCGTAAACCCAATTAGCACTAAAACCCTGAATAGTTGCTAAAGAAATTAAAGGTTTAAGAGTTCTTTCATAAGCATTATTTAGAATTTCTAAATTTAATAAATCATTGGCTTGATTAACTTTCAATTCTGCAACAAAAGATTCGACATCATTTAACCATTTATTTTGATAAACTTTTTGATGATAAATATCTAAGCCTAAATATTGCAACTTAACAAAATTATCAAAATATTTTTCAGATGGTAGATTATTAGATTTAGAAGAATTAACAGATTTTGTAGTTGGAATTAAATTCCATAATTGATCATGAGCAACAAATGACCAAGGTAGATAATGATCTAATGATATTTCATCTTTATTTAATTGAACTTGAGAATAAATACATTTAATATCCTGATGCTCTAAAATAGTTGTCCAATATTTAGTTTGATTTGCTAAAGAATCTCTTTGTTGTGGCATAAATAATTTTTTAACCACATTGGGAATACTAGGGTTTCTTTGTTGCATATAATTTAACCATTCCCAAGATACCCAGCCCCTAACTATTGTGTAATTTTTCTCTAAATATTCTACCCAATCAGGGTGTATAATAATTGCGTTACAATCTTTTTGATTGTCAGCGTTAAAGCAATATAAAGGCTTTTGTGTATCGAATTGATTGTTAGATAAATTAATGATAGCTGGATTAACGTCATAATCTTTTAATCCTCTAGTGTCTTGAGTAAAGAAAGGACGAATTAAACGATAAGGAACATAACGACCAATATAATTGACAATATCATCAATATTTTGGTTCTTAACAGTTGTACGTAAAAGTTTCTTATCTGTGTCTCTAAACTTTAAAATCGGTTCTGTAATTTCTAATTCAAGAGCATCTAATTTATTAGCAATTTGGTCTTGTATTCCGAAAGAAAGTTTAAAATATTTGTGAGGATACCAAGCATTAGCCAACATCTCAACAATAATTTCACGAAAGCTAATGGCTGATAAATTATCAAAATTTCTTCGTCTCAGAATATCTAATAATGATAAAAAATAAAGATATTTATAAGAGTTAGTCGTTGAATCAAATAATTCTGATAATGCTGAAATATTTAAATTATCAGCAATTGGTAAGTTATACATATTCAATTTACGCTCAAATTCTATTTACGAATAGTTTCACGAAATTGTGAAATTAAATCCTTTGGTTTTTCACTAGAAATCAGCAAAATTGCCAATAGGTTTAAATCCAAATCTGGTAAAAGTTGACTTTGATTTATTTGCTCATACTTGTTACCACGCAGATAATATAATGAAAATTGATGATTCTGCCAAAACCAAACCTCTGGTACACCCAAACCTTGATAAATTAATAAATCATTAATTCCCCCACTGGTGACAACTATTTCAATCGCCAAATCAGGAACAGGTTTTTCCGAATTAAAACAATAACATTCATCTGGTTCTATACCTCTAGCGGCTGCTTCTCTTCTAAAAGTGGTTGAGCCTAAAGGATAAAAATCAATATCTGTTTCTAAAAAATAAGTTTCTAACAATAAAGCTATAATTTTTTTATCAACCTCATGACGGCGACTAGGTGACATTATTTCTAAAGTACCTTCTAAATATTTAAAGCGATAATGAGAATTATTTTGGCAACTTTTTAATAGTGTCTCATATATATCCCAACTAATGCCATTCATGAGTAAAATTTGATCAGAATCAACATTGTTTAATGCTGATTGACTTGTTAATTCTTCCCATTGGCTCAATTTTGCTAGTAAACCTAACATTGTCACTGCTCCAAAATCGCTTTGATTTCTGTGAAAATTAAGAGGTTCAGATACCCGACTTCTCAAAGAAATTGGGAATCTTGTTTTTCACGAATGATTTAAGATTCTCTTCCCCCATCATAAAGCCTCTGTTAGCCAAAATTCTTCCCCTGGATATTGTCATCAGCTCGTTTTTCTGCAATCTGAATCACCCCTTCGCTGAAAGCAGGAGTTAAAATCCGTTCATTCAACCTCGCCAAAACCGCTTGTCTTAACTGCTGGTCATTAGGTAAATCAGCCAGAATTTTATCAACAATCTTTTCAACCTGCGATTCTCTCCCATGATCTACCCATACCATTTGATGGATTTCTTCACCATCTGGACGAGTCATAGTAATCCGTCTTCCCTCAAAACCTTCACCCTTAGCGGCTACTTCCTTCTGCACAGCTTCCAGATTCTTAAACCGTCGCACCAAATCGGCTAACTTCATCTCAAATGCAGTCACATCCTCATCAGTCCATGATTCCGCCGGTTTATCAGCCACAATCATCACCAACGCTTCCAACCACTGAGAATCACTGGCTTTTTCATCCGATGCGGCTTGAGTAAAGCGTTTTAACAAAGGTTCAATACATTTTCCCGCCAAATAATTTGCCCTGACCCGTAAATCTTCCCGCAGTTTTGTTTCCTTACTTCTGACACCAAAAGCTTCATATAGCAGTGTTTGACAATCACCCAATAAATGATCATAAGCTGTATGAATATCTCGCAAAGCTTTAACTAACTTAATGCGGAGTGTTTTAGCTGTTATCCCATCATCCCCAGCTTCAGTACCAATTGCAGGTAAATTACAAGCTTGCGGTAAAGCTTTAAATAACAATTCATCAGGCTCAACAGTAGTTTGTAATGCCCTTAAAATCGCTCTGGATTCATTTTCAATTCGTTGGGTTTTTTGAGTATATTTAGGCAGCTTCTTCACAAATTGATAAAGGGGAGTAACCACCGTTAACAAAGTTGCATTACGCACCTTACCCAATTGTTTTAACTGCGGATTCCGTAAAATTGCTTCTAATTCTTTGAATACCTCCGCCCTTAATCCTAAAACTGCAAAATACTTAACTGCAAAACGTTCAGGATATTTAACTAATAATTCAAAATGTTCTGTTCCTAAAACCGGAATAAATATCTGCTTTTGTAAACTCTGAATCCCGGAATATATTAAATATATAATACCAAGCAGCAGCTTCACAAGTAGGTTTTAACAAATTCCAATGTAACAACCATAATGATGCAGGATTTTCTAAATAAGGGTCCCATCCATTGTTTCCTAGAAGTTGCTCACCAAAAGTTGTTGGGGAATTATTCTTATCAATAATTTTGAAAGCATTACACCAATAGCGCATAGAACGCACCATATTCTTACCCACACCCAAACGCACAGGTGCATCATCCTGTAAGAAAATTCCTGAATTTGTTTTCACAGCATCAAATCCTTTTTTCAACCAACCAAAACGAGGGTGAAAAGTTTCATGGTTGGCAAATATGGGATTTACGGGATTCACTTGATTTTCAATATTTTTGAAGTTCAGTGTAGTTTGCATCACGATAAAATGTATAAATAACAACTATTTTTGTTATTATGACTCAAAGGAGACAAAATTTAGTTAATCCAGTAAAAAATTTATTTAAATTTAAATAATATTAACTAGTTAATTTTCCCAATATTTGCTTATATTCAGGGAAAATCACGAACTCAAATAAATATAAAGATCCCCAACTTCTTCAATAAATCGGGGATCTGAGTTTCTCCGTGTTGACAGTATCTAATCAACTCCGCGCAACTTCCGAGTATTGTCTACTAAACTCTGGGCAAATTTATCAAACCTTTCAGACAGCTTTTCATCTAGCAACTTCCCTTCAGGACTAAAAGCGCCCCAGGCTTTTCCAATAGAAATTTGCTCTGGTATGACCCAACCATGTACTGCTCTGACAATAATCCGCAGGTCATTGAGTGCATTACTATTAGACTGACCTCCCAATATACTCAGTAGTCCTGTGACTTTATCAGAGAGTTCATCAAAACTCATCAAATCCAAAGTATTTTTTAAAACACCACTCACACCGCCATGATATTCTGGTGTCGCTAAAATTAACCCATCTGCATTATTCACGGTATCACGCAACCGTTGAACGTCTGGGTATGCTGAATAATCTTTTCCACCATGACAAAATGGTAAATTCAATTGCCGCAAATCTAAAATTTCTACTTCTGCACCCAGGGCTTCTACCCGTTGCGCTGCTATTTGTAAGGCTATTTGGGTGTAGGAATCAGGTCTTAAACTACCACCAAGTCCAACGATTTTTACCATAATTCACCCATTAACTCAATATTTTGCTACACCACCAGGATACTTAAAAGGCGGAGTCATTACGATTTTATATTAGCGAGTTATATTTTTATCGTCAATTGACATCACTGTGTATCTTAGCACTTAATCCCCCATCTCCCTGCACTGGATTTTCATATTTGGTAGAAAAAAAATGGAAAGCTAACCCCCTAACCCCTGTCTCTACAAGGGAAGTAGCAGATTTCAATGCCTCACTCAAGAGCAGGAGAGAGGTTTTCCAAACCCCCTTTCTTTATTAGTGAGCATCTAACTTTTTCTCATTTTTTCCTGGTTGGTAGAGTAATAATTAGGGAACTATGGAATAGCAGAGGCAAGAAACTGGAGAATAACTTTATCTAGAAGTTAGACTAGATGAGAAAATAGTGATTTCCAGTTAGAGTAATTTTTGCTAGAAGAATAGGCATAAAACCAGCCCTTAGCTGATGCTACTAGACAAAAGGTAATTATTATGCAAAATTTTGGGAAAAAAGCATTGATTAAACAGCGTACAGCCGCTTTAGCAGCAAGTTTACTCCTATTGCCGGGTATTTTCATGGGTAGTCCCGCTTTGGCGCAAAAAGCAGCAGAGCGCGATTCTCTCAGTTATGGTGAGTTACTGAATAAATCGAAGCAAGGACAGGTAGAAAAAGTAGAGCTTGACGAAACTCAACAGATAGCCAAGGTTTATCTTAAAGGACAAGATCCAGATGCACCACCAATAGAAGTCAGGCTGTTAACACAAAACACCGAGTTAATTAACATCCTCAAAGACCAAAATGTTGATTTTGGTCAGGTTTCTTCTGCTAACACTACTGTGGCTGTGGGGCTGTTAATCAATCTGTTATGGATTTTACCACTGGTAGCTTTAATGTTACTGTTCCTCAGACGCTCTACCAATGCTTCTAACCAAGCCATGAACTTTGGTAAATCTCGCGCTCGCTTCCAAATGGAGGCCAAGACTGGTGTAAAGTTTGACGATGTAGCCGGAGTGGAAGAAGCTAAAGAGGAATTAGGCGAAGTTGTTACCTTCCTAAAGCAGCCGGAAAGATTCACAGCTGTGGGCGCACGTATTCCTAAAGGTGTTTTATTAATTGGACCTCCAGGGACTGGTAAAACTTTACTTGCAAAAGCGATCGCAGGGGAAGCCGGTGTACCTTTCTTTAGCATTTCTGGCTCGGAATTTGTGGAGATGTTTGTGGGTGTAGGTGCATCCCGTGTGCGCGACCTATTTAAAAAAGCCAAAGACAGCGCGCCATGCTTAATCTTTATCGATGAAATCGATGCAGTGGGACGACAACGTGGAACTGGTATCGGTGGCGGTAATGACGAAAGAGAACAAACTCTCAATCAACTATTGACCGAAATGGATGGTTTTGAAGGTAATACAGGGATTATTATTATTGCTGCTACTAACCGTCCAGATGTCTTGGATTCCGCATTGCTTAGACCAGGACGCTTTGACAGACAAGTAATGGTGGATGCTCCAGACCTCAAAGGACGAACCGAAATTTTATCAGTTCACGCACGCAATAAAAAAATTGATCCCAGTATATCTTTAGATGCGATCGCCCGGCGCACTCCTGGGTTTACTGGTGCAGATTTAGCCAACTTACTCAACGAAGCCGCAATTCTCACTGCCAGAAGGCGCAAAGAAGCCATTACTATCCTCGAAATCGATCACGCCATAGATCGAGTCGTAGCGGGTATGGAAGGCACAGCCTTAGTAGATAGCAAAAACAAGCGCTTAATTGCTTACCATGAAGTTGGACACGCTTTAGTCGGCACATTACTCAAAGACCATGACCCAGTGCAGAAAGTAACACTGATTCCACGGGGTCAAGCACTAGGACTAACTTGGTTTACCCCCAACGAAGAACAGGGGTTAATTTCCCGTTCTCAAATCAGAGCCAAAATTACTTCTACATTGGGTGGTCGCGCCGCCGAAGAAATAGTTTTCGGTAAACCGGAAGTCACAACAGGTGCTAGTAATGATTTGCAACACGTTACCGGAATGGCTCGGCAAATGGTGACACGGTTCGGGATGTCTGATTTAGGTTTATTATCTTTAGAAACTCAAAATAGCGAAGTATTTTTGGGACGGGACTGGATGAATAAACCAGACTTTTCTGAAAAAATTGCTGCCAAAATTGATTCCCAAGTTCGCGAAATTGTCAACAATTGCTACCTAGAAGCAAAAGAACTGTTAGCAAAAAACCGCGAAGCTTTGGAGTATTTAGTCGATTTATTGGCAGACCAAGAAACAATTGAAGGCGAAAGATTCCGCGAAATTGTCACCCAATATACTCAGGTAACTGATGAAACACTAGCTATATCTCATTAACTGCACAAACTCAGCTCGTCCCTGCGGGCTGAAATTTCTTCGCTTTGGGGATTTTGGAAATGAATGTCTCATAGACATCAACAGACTTGAAAATATGCTTTTTCCAAAAATCTTGTAGGGATAATTCATCAATTGTCTCTACATTTTTTTTGCACACAATGTCCATTTAATTAGGGTTTGCTGTTGGCGTAGCGTGCCGTTAGACATAAAAGTTATTTGTGAGGATAGGGAACGGGGAACAGTTTCAGCTATCTGTCATCCCCAAATTTTCTGATTTATTCAACCAGCCCTAATTAAAAACAACATCCTTCTGGGGTATGTCAACTAAAATTTCATACTCATCTCTCAAGAAAGAGGGAAGCAAAATGAAATTAATAGCACAATAAAAGAATAACTAAATAAAATCATGTACGCTTGATTGCTGATTTAGCCCCAGAATTCTACCCCGCTTTAGCAGCACAGCCTTGGGGATGTGGTGCAATGACTGTGGCAAACATAACTCATACTCCGAACCTAGTATTATCGTTCCTGCACAGATAAGAGAAAAATAACCAAACAGGTGTAATTATGACTATAGCGACAGACGAAGAACTCCAAGCTAAAGTTGTAGATAAACTTCACTGGGATGACCGAGTGAATGCAGCAAATGTTGGTGTAACTGTTGATAATGCCAAAGTCACCTTGCGGGGGACAGTACCTAGCTATCGAGCCAAAAGCATAGCAGAAGAAGATACTAAAGAAATAGAGGGCATTATTGAGGTAGTTAATCACTTACAGGTGCAGTATCCTGCCTCAATCCCTGTTCCCATAGATGACGAAATCGCCTCAAATGTCGCCAATGCCTTGACTTGGGACCCAGATATTGATGCCAACAAAATTGATGTTAGCGTCATTGGTGGATTACTGACTTTGCGAGGCACAGTAGATGCTTATTGGAAAAAATTTCAGGTAGAAGATATAGGTTATGGGATTACCGGGGTAATTGATATTATCAATGAATTAGCAGTTGTGCCTACTAAGAAACCTGAAGATGAAGAAATTGCTAGAAGTATTGAGAATGCTTTGGAGCATAATACCTTTGTAGAGGCTGAAGATGTCAACGTCGTAGTAGAAAATGGCAGAGTTACCCTCACCGGCTTTGTTCCTAATTGGGGAGCATGGAGAGCAGCACATAACGCAGCGACCTATACTAAGGGAGTGATTAAGGTAGTGGATGGATTAGCTATTCGTTACCTAGAGGAACAAGAATTTTTAACTGAAGAATAACGTGCTGAGTGTGGAGTTAAGAAATTGCTGCATCGATAGGGGCGGGTTTAAGCAGTGGGTTTGTGGTTCGGCAAAATCCTTAATAAACCCGCCTTTACAGGAGTGCTGAGTGCTGTTAACCCCTGGGGGTATAGAGTCACTCGGCACTTTTATTGAATAATCGGACAGATTGTGTCCTCTTGCTGACCAGTTTCATTATTCCAACCTTCCAGTAATTTCCTGATTTCGGTACGTAAGGTCAGTAACTGAGTAATTTGGCTATCAATCTGTAAAAGTTTTTCTTCCAACTTCTCTTTAATTTCGCCACAGGGGGGTTTTCCTTTGTCATAAACCTGAAGAATATCTCGAATTTCTTCCAGACTCAGACCTAAACTTTGCGCTCTTTTAATGAAAGCTAACCGAGTCAGCACATCTACTGAGAATTGGCGAAAGCCTCCCTCTGTGCGTCCTGATGATTCAATTAAGCCTAAACTTTCGTAATAGCGAATTGTCCTGATTGGAATTCCGCTTAAATTTGTTACTTGACCAATTAAAAACAGTTTTTTATCCTGAGTTAACACGGTAGATTTCCCCAACTCTGGTAATTATTATGGCATATTCCATGAATAATTAACATATATGAGAAATTAATAACATATTAATTACCGCAGCTAAAATTTTTATTTATGAGAGTTTATACTAAGTTTTGATTTTTCAAACATCTATCCTGAGTGAAGAATAGCCAATATTAAAAATAATTACCATGATAAAAGCAAGACAATTTTCTTGAATTATTTAAATCTTTACCCTGAATTTCTGAATTAATTAATGATGCAACTATCTTTCCCCGTACTAAAAGTAACTGTTTTGTGGAGATGTTCATGTTATTTCTAGATTAACCGCTTCACTTTAAGTGAAACTCTGAAAATGAATGTTAATTTGCCGAACGTTAGCTCAAACTATCAACCGCGAATTTTTAATAATCCTGAACGTTTTGTTGAGGGATGGTACTGGGTTATTCCATCAAAACAGCTACAGGTCGGGAAGGTAAAAGCTGTCACCGTTTTGGGTAGAGAATTAGCAGTTTACCGTGGTAAAGATAAAAAAGTGGTTATCGTTGATGCCTACTGTCCACACATGGGCGCTCATCTTGCTAAAGGCAAGGTTGAAGGTAACGAACTGCGTTGTTTTTTCCATCATTGGAAGTTTGATGAACAGGGATTTTGTGTTAATATTCCGTCTTTGCAAGAACCTATTTCAGTCAGGTTAAAAACTTGGCCTACAGATGAGAAGTATGGGATGATTTGGGTTTGGACTGGAGAAGTACCTAAACAACCCCTACCTTTTGTCCTGGAATTAGAAAACAAGGAATGTGATGTTCTTTTTGGTTCTCTTTTCTTGGTGAATTCTCACCCTAATTCGGTGATGATTAATCCTATCGATGCTCAACATTTTAATACAGTTCACAAAATACCATCAAAAATCAATTTTGAAAAACAGGAAATCAATCAGAATGCTATTATTTTCAAGAATACTATTTCTAATGATAGTAATTCATTGTTATTGAGGCTAATTCGTATATTCGGCAAAAATATTTATCACAATATTTGCTATTGGTACGGTAGCACTAATATAGTGACGATTGGGACTGATTCTCTAAATATTCACATTATGTTTGCCGTGCGTCTCCTGGAAGGAGGTAAATCTGAAGGTCAAGTAATACTGATTAGTCAGAAGCGTCAGGGAATTTTTGGTTGGCTATATAATCGTTTGGTTTTGTGGCTGACTAAAATTGTGGGTATACATTTTGTTAAAGATGACTTGAAGATTCTGGAAACAATTAAATTTGAATTAAAAACCCCCATCAAGGCAGATAAGTCAATTATGCAATTTGTCAACCATCTGGAACGACAAAAACCCCTGATGTTAAAGACTTGGCAATTAGCGCGATCGCAAAATGTGGAAATTAAACAAACCCGCGAAAAATGGGAAGATCCAAAGTCTAATGATTGATAGACACACGCTAAAAAAAATATAAATAAAAATGAAGTGGCTTGGCCACTTCATAATTCCCAGGTAGAACCTAAAAATGAGTATAAGCACTATCCAAATTATAAATCGTATAAATTAACACTGATTTATTTAATTTTTCTGTTGTCTTTACCTTCTAGGTAAGAAAATCTTGATTTATCGTATCGTTTAGATTCTTCTCAGACTGAAACTATTTACACGCCTGAGTAGGGTGTGAGAGCTAAAGTTTTGCTCATATCCGCAAGCAGAACGCGATCGCACAGGTTAAGCAGTTCTACCTCAGTTTGCGTTTGTCGCATTCGCCGCAGGAAATCACCCTCAGCGTCAACACTCAGGGCAATATAGTTGAGGAACCTTTTGAGGTAGCCGATGCGCGATCGCTCTGGCATAGTTGCAGATGCTGGAGTTTGCCATAAACGATCAATATAGTTGCGTACCTCCATTAAAGGAATCGGTGTAATCGACTCACAGCGTAAAGCCTGGCGAATTTGCTCAAAAAGCCAAGGATTGCCAATCGCCCAGCGTCCCACCATGACACCAGCCGCACCCGTTTGAGAAAGCACTTCCAGGGCAGTTGTTGCCGAGTGGATATTGCCATTAGCCAGCACTGGACAATTGACCCGTTTGACCGCTTCAGCAATCAAATCATATTTCACTGCCCCGTGATACATATCTTTCACCGTGCGACCATGCACACTTAGTAAATCAATACTGTGGCGATTAATAATGTCTAAAATTTCGTAAAAGGTATCTGTATTTTCAAAGCCTACCCGCATCTTAACAGTCAAAGGCCGATCATTCACTGCCTGCCGCAATTCTGCCAAAATCCGATCCACTTTTTCTGGTGACAGCAGCAATCCACCCCCAACATTTTTGCGATAAATTCTAGGTGCGGGACAACCCATGTTCAAGTCAACTCCAGCGATGTTATAGCCGCAGAGTTCCTGCGCTGTTCTTACTAAGTCTGGAATGCTTTCACCAATCATTTGAGCAAAAACAGGGCGACCCGTGTCGTTTTCGGTGATTGCTGCCAGAATACTACGATTGAGCCGTGAGGTATCATTGACCCGGAAATACTCGGTGAAGAAATAGTCAGGACTGCCATAGTGGGCAATGACTTTCATAAACCAGAGGTTGGTCACATCCTGCATGGGCGCAAGAGCAGTCAGAGGTAAGTCTTTCTGGAGAGATTGGGGGAGTGATACCTGGGACATAAAGATTCCAGCATTCGACAAAGCATCACTCTATCAAAAAATGGTTCCTGATCAGCTCAATCCTAGTTTCTTCATTTGTCGGTTTTTTATGTGCGCGGTGAAGAAAGAAATGCTTCCAAGATGTGCTGGTTGTGCTGAAAACAAAAGCATAAGCATAACTGATCACACTCATCCATTATTATTTGTCAAGAAGTATTGACGGTTTGTAACAATGTTGTTATATTTATTTACATAAGGTAACAAATACAGGAAAACATTATGTATACAACCATTAACGAAAGCGGTATCCTCAATAACTACGCCAACGAACCCCAAATTTACTGTGCTACCTACCCCAACGAACAGGAGCAACGTCAATACGCTAAACAAGGTGCGTTTGCTACATTGCTTGTGACTACGTTAATTTTGGTTGCTTTGGGCGTTAGCTAAGATTGATTGACTTTGCTATCGGTATTTCTGATCGTCATTTGGACTTCTCCTTTTTACCCCGGTTAGTTTCGCCGGGGTTTTTTATTGTCCAAAATTGATATTGGTAGCATTGCGATGCGCTTA
>NZ_JAYGHH010000078.1:2869-12706 GCF_034931045.1 Nodularia sp. UHCC 0506 | reverse complement strand
GAATTTGGGGCGTGGGATTACATTTCTAAAAATATGCGGGGTAATGTGTTTGATGCTCTACATGATTCAATTCAAGAGGCTATTGCCTATTTTAATCGTTGGGGTAATGTCCAAAATGAACAGTGGATAACTGAGAATCTGAAAATTTTAGAACAAGACTATTGGGGGAAATACATTGCTGTCATTAACAAGACTGTAATTGAAACAGCAGATAATGAAGATAGCCTGAACGCATTGCTTGAGCAACGGAAGTTGAGACGCTTTTTAACTACGATCAAAAAAATCGGAGATTTACAACCCATTTCCCAACTAGTTAAATTACCGGAAAGTTCAACACTAGAGTACAAAAGCACCTTGCAATGGGATGTTAAACAAAATTGTAAGAATGATATATTGAAATTTAATGTCCTCAAAACTATCGCTGCATTTCTTAATGCTGAAGGGGGAACGCTAATTATTGGAGTAGAAGATAATGGTAATATTTTTGGTTTAGAGAAAGACTTGGCTTTACTTTCTAAAGCTTCTGTTGATCAATTTGAGCAGACAATTGTGAATCTGATTTGCGATCGCATCGGTGCAGGCTTTATGTCACAGGTAAAAATTCGATTTGAGACGATTGACAGTAACACAGTCTGTGCTATTGATGTCAAGAAATCAGACACAATCGCTTTACTCAAAGGTAATAATAAATATGAACTTTATATTCGAGCGGGGAATACCTCTAAATCTCTTGATATTCCAGAAACAGTAGAATTCTGCCTAAAGTGGGTTAGTCCACCAGGCGATTGAAACTGGGAGAAGCATTATTTAGAGGTAATGACTAATGACTAATGACTTGTTTCCCAGCTAGTCCAGCCACAGCTGCAACTAATTGAGAAGGTTCGGCGGGCTTAGTGACGTGCATCTGAAAGCCGGCTGATATTGCTTGTTGCTGATTATGTTCTCCAGCATAGGCCGTAAGTGCGATCGCTGGTGTCTTTCCTCCTTGTTCTGATGGCCAGGTTCGGATTTGACGCATCAACATATAGCCATCCATTTCTGGCATTCCAATATCGCTTAATAAGACATCTGCCTTGGATTCTGGCAGAGTTTGCAGTGCTTCCATCGCCGAGGACACTGATATAACTTCTGCGCCTTCTTCTTCCAGGACAAAGCAAATAAAGTCTCGTGAATCCAAGTCATCATCTACAACTAAAATCTTAATTCCCTGAAGATTGCCCAAGTTAGAGTCCATTTCTCCGTCACTATGGCTGGATGTTGTGATTGATTGCACGTAAATGTCGCCCCTTATCCTTCTCTTCCTCTGTGGAGTTCTACTAATTGTCGCACAATTGCTAGTCCCAGTTCCAACTCCCCAAGTTTTCTGGTGGTGGCGGTATCTGCTTGCTGGAAGTGATCAAATACATGAGATAAAAAATTAGGTTCAAGGCCTTGTTAGCAAGTCCTGCGCCCAATTTGACAAATTGTACAGATAAAAATATTCGTTTTTTTAATCTAACCAGCAAGCTAAATAAATCCTCCTTATGATAGGTATTGTGCCATAATTTTTTCTAATTTTGAAATGTTTATTAGTCATAATCAATAGGGTGTCCAAGAATAGTTTATCTATACAAGAGATGAGCTATTAACTTTTGATCCTGATTTTTTTAGATTATCAATTTTTGATGACTTATGGGATTCATTTTTTGTTCGATAAACTAGTGAATGAGTGACTTTTTGGTTCATGAAGAATTTTTTTCGCATTTATTACTGCATCAAAATTCACTTTATGGGGTTTTAAGGTGTACTCTCGATATACAGTAACTATCACCCATAGACTGATAAATTTTGAATAATTCCTGGTTCAAAGCTCAGAAAACTCATCTTTGTGAATATTGACATTTGAGGTAAATACCATGAAAAATTATGCTGATACACAGGAATTAATATTAAGCCAAATTAAAGATAAATTGTGTCAACGTAGGGATTTCAGTGAATGTGATTTAAGCGGAATTGACTTAATGGGAGTGGATTTAAGCGGAGTTAGTTTGATCAGAGCAGACTTACATGGGGCTAATTTGTCTGGTGCCAATCTGACTAACACTAAGCTCTGTGGAGCAAATTTAATCCAAGCTAATTTGCGTCAAGCTAATTTGTCTCAGGCTGATTTGTCGTCAGCAAATTTATATGAGGCTGATTTAAGCTATGCCAATTTGTGTGGTTCTTTATTGCGACGAACACTATGCAGCCATACTAACCTGTGGGGAGCTTCTTTGTGTAACACAGATTTAACTGAAGCAGACCTCAGCGAAGCTATATTAATTGAAGCATCTTTGATTGAAGCTAACTTGTTGAGAGCAAATCTTGCAGGAGCAAAGCTATGTGGAGCGACATTGGTTGAAGCGAATTTAACTAAGGTCAACTTCACTAATGCAGACCTGACATCAACCAACTTGACTAGGGCTAACTTGAGTGAGGCTAATCTTTGGGAAACAAGAATCAGTTATGCTAAGTTGCGGCATACTATCATGCCTGATGGAACAATTCGCGCCCCTGAGATAGTTATTAGTCATTAGTGATTAGCCATGTCGTGATCTACTAGATTAAAACTCACGTCGGGAGAAAATAAAATTAGCGATCGCTAACAGCATGACGCTATAAAATAAGCCATAACCTACACTGGTAATCAGTACGGTCGCATCAGGTAAAGCTCGTAAGCCATAAACAGCATCATTTTTTAAATTTAATCGAGATAAATCTGGCAAGATGAGGTACAAACCTTGAGTGATGCGTTCAATGACGGGGTTGTTACTAAGACGACCCAAATTGACTAAATCTGGAGTAATATTCCCCATCAAGTACACGGCAAATGTTAACGTCACTGCTAATAAAGAACTGGTAAAGACACCAAAGGTAATCGCCACAGCAGTGATTAATGACAACTGCAAAATTAAAAAAATTGCTGCAATTAAAATGCTGAGAACTGAATAGGGAATATTACCAATCTGCAAAAATACTAAATAAATTGCTGTCATCGCAGCGACAAGAGCAGCCAGCACAGCCGATAAACCCAAGAATTTGCCAGAAATAATTTCGCTGCGGCTGATAGGTTTGGCAATTAATACTAAAAGCGTCCGTTTGTCAATTTCTTTATTAATCAGTCCCGTACCCAGAAAAATTGCCACAGTTAAATTCACCATACTCATTGTTCCCAGACCAAAGTCTAAAAACATTTTATTTTCAGTCGTGGCTGCAAATTCAGGTAATACGCGCCAGGCTATGGCAAGTATGAGCGCATAAAACCCGATAATATACAGAATGCGATCGCGTACCATTTCCTGAAACACATTTTTGGCAATTACAAAAACTCGACCGAAATTCATGGTTTTCTAGTTAAATGTCAATGATCAATTAAATTATTCCCCAATTCCTCACATTTACCATCAGCGCTGTGGTGGTAGTTCACCCGCAATAAATTTACTCAAGCGATCGCATTCAATTTCTGCCACTGTATTCCTTTGTTCTACTTCATTGAGAGGAACTCTAGAAGATCCCTCTGCCACTGCTATGGGTTCAATTCGACAAGATTTTTGCAGATAATATCCTTTGGGATTAGAACTTGGACCATTCCAAATACTGAGTAAATCTAATTTATATCCAGATTTGATATTAGTAACACGCGATTCAACACCCCATAATTTTCTTTCTTCATATTGTCCTAGTTTCTCTTCTATGATTTGATCACCCAATTTTTGTACTTCCTGCGTTGCGTCTATCAACCACCTTTCGACTTGTGACCAAGGTGTTTTATTTAATGTTTGTTCTACTTGTATTTGGAGTGCATCAAGAATGGCTACACCATTTTCTGGGATTTTTTGTAGTTCTGCTGGTGTTTCAGTTTCGATTTCTGGATCTACTATTCTGACCACAAAGGTACTACGCTCAAAATTATCTGTGAGTAAGCTGGGATATTGTGTTAACCAATTATCCATGAGAAAATAAAACTGAATCCAGCAACTGATTAACATACAACTAGCTACTAAAACTATGATTTTTTCCCGAACTTCTGGTTTAGGAAGTTTAGCGGTAGTCTTAGTATCAGTACCTTCAATAAAATCTGGGATCGCTGTAATTATTGCAGAAATTGTTGGCCAAAGTATAATTGTTCTGGGTGTAATTACGTCTTCTTGATTACCAAATGCAAAAACACTCACTAAAAATCCAGTTATTACAGCTCCCACTGGCATAAAAGTTCCAGGAACCCTTAAAGGATCATCAGTTGTATACCAGGCTGTACCAGCAATTAAAAATAACCAACCTGAAAACGCAATTAAATCTTTGACATAACCCACAGCCAACAATGAAAGTGTCCAAGAAAAAACACTCAAATAAATAAATGTCTGCCAGGAATAAGCTTTGGGTGGAATTAATAATTTTCTAATTCCTTCAAAAATTCCGACAAAGAATTGCAAAAATACGAAAACATCTTTAAATAATGTTTGCATCCTTCACACCCTTAATTTTTTCTGTAATGATCTCAGGTTTTTTACTTGCGAATCAACAAAATAACTATACTAATGGCACTGTAACTCAGCGAATTTGCTATTAATATCGTGGTAACTAAATTGGTACTTTGTAATCTAACAATACTGTTGCGCCTCCATTTTAATCGATTATTTTCTGGTGTTTTTTCATAAATTTTCAGGACATCTTCTTTTAATGAAATCACAAAAATTCTGAGAAAAATAAATTTCATGAAAAATGTGATAAAGAAAATTATAAAAGCAGTAAATATCATCAAAGATTGTGTGGTTGGTGATATAAAATTATGGAAAAATACGTAACTGATTAATTCCGCTTTTAAACCTATAGGTAATATTGGTTCTAAAATAAAAAATATAATCCAACCAACAGTGCTGGAAAAAAGATTGATAGATATGGCATAAAAAATACTAGTTTTTTTGTCAAATTTGAGCCTCTGGTTCAAAACGTATGCTTCTATGGGAATAGCCAGCAGTAAAAACAACAATTCCAGCAAAATTGCACCGACAGGCAGGATTCTAGGAATATTTACATCTCCAAGTCCAAGCATAAAGTGTCAATAGTAAGGGTGAACGCTAGGGAAATCATTGAGAAATCCGGGTCTGATTGGTCAATTATCTCATTGTTATCGTGAGTAATCATCTAAGTGTGCCATATCTTTCTCCCCTGCTCCCTGCCCCCTTGCTTCTTTTTCAAGGTAAAATTAGGGATTGCCACGTTATAGCTTTTCAAGAAATGACAAGGAACGGCATCGGTATTCGCACGGCGCAAGTGCGTCCTGAACGGCTCACAGGTCAAATTCACGTTTACGATGGCGTGGGTAAAGGTAAGTCTCAAGCAGCTTTAGGGGTAGTTTTACGCTCAATTGGCTTGGGAATAAATACACCGGGCGATTCTGGCCGCGTCTTACTGTTGCGGTTTTTAAAGGGGCCAGAACGTGATTATGATGAGGATGGCGCGATCGCAGCTTTACAGCGTGGTTTTCCCCATTTAATTGATCAGGTTCGCACTGGGAGAGCCGAATTTTTTGGACAAGAGGAAATCACCCCCTTTGACCGAGAAGAAGCAGCACGGGGTTGGGATGTGGCTAAAGGTGCGATCGCCTCTGGTTTATATTCAGTTGTGGTTTTAGATGAAATTAACCCGGTTTTAGACTTGGGTTTGCTACCAGTAGATGAGGTGGTACGGACATTAAAATCCAAACCCCACGAATTAGAAATCATCGCCACCGGACGCGCCGCACCGCAAAGTTTGCTTGATATTGCTGATTTGCATTCGGAAATGAAACCCCAAGACCACCCCACAGCCAAAGAACTGTTTATTGAGGGGATTGAAATTTACACTGGTGCGGGGAAAGGTAAATCTACGAGTGCTTTAGGCAAAGCATTAAAAGCCATTGGGAGGGGAATTAATCATCCAGGTTCTACCCGTGTGTTAATTATGCAGTGGTTGAAAGGTGGTAGTGGCTACACAGAAGACGCAGCGATCGCGGCCTTACAGCAATCATATCCAGAGGTGGTAGATCATCAACGTTGTGGTCGAGATGCCATTGTTTGGCGCAATTCTCGCCAAGAATTGGACTATGTAGAAGCCGAAAGAGGTTGGGAAATTGCCAAAACTGCGATCGCTTCTGGATTGTATAAAACCATCATTCTCGATGAACTCAACCCCACAGTAGACCTAGAACTACTTCCTGTAGAACCCATAGTCCAAGCCTTACTCCGCAAACCTCGTGATACGGAAGTGATTATCACTGGTCGCTGTCAACATCAACCAGCTTACTTCGATTTAGCCAGCGTTCACTCTGAGGTATACTGTCACAAACATTATGCTAACCAGGGTGTAGAACTCAAACGTGGTGTAGATTTTTAACTGTTCACTGATTTAATTACTCACTATGGAAGACAGCAATTTACTGGACTTAATTACAGGAGGATTGGCGATCGCTATTCTTATAGGCGGTATGTTAATGATGTTTACTACTGTATTTTCCACCAAATTTAATACCAAGAAAGGTAAAAAATAGGTCATTGGTCATTGAGAAGTTACCATCTTCTCCCCCCGCACCCTGCACCCAGTCCCCAATTCTAAAGAACTTGAATCAATTGGTGTTGTTGCACAGTACCAATAACTTGGTAAGGTGTGGTTAATTCCGCCGCTTGGGTTGCAGAAATCCACGCATAGCTAGAAGTTGGTAATTCGGTGATTGAATTTACTGGCTGTCCATGAACGGGAGTGTAAAAATTCAGTAATACCGCAGTTTTCCCATCTACTTGTAAAAAATAGACGGGATGATTTTGCAGAACTGAGGCGATCGCAGGTTGTTGCAGAAAAACTCTCACATCCGGGTTATAGTCACTAAATAAGCCTAAACCACCAGCTACAGCCAAAGCCAACCAACAAGGAATTAACCAACCCGCCAGCCAATAATTAGCTGTGAGAAACTTTTGATGAAAGTGGTAACGACCAATCCACACCAGAGGCAAAATTAGCCAACCTAACCCCATAATTAAGCCCAGGATGGCGTATTTGCGAATCTCAATGTCATCCACCCCAATTAAAATAACTATCCCCGCTAACACCAATAAAATTCCCAAGCCACCAAAAATATAACTGAGATTACGAGGAAGTTTTTTGATTTCTCCATCTCCCCATTTTCCTAACCAACTTAAACCCACAGCCGCCAGCAACGCTATAAAGGGGTAAAGACAAAGGCTATAGTGAGACAAACGAGTTGAGAAAACACTCAGTTCAGCAAACAGCGTCACAGGGAAACCAACTAATATCAATTGATAGCGAGGAATGGGACGACGAATCAGCAAAACTAAGCCGAGAAAACTGAAAAAGAACCAAGGAAAGGCTTTTAGTGGCACATTCCACAAATAGAATATTATGCCATTTCCACCACGCTCATTAGAGCCTAACTGAAAAACAAATCTGAATAATTCTTCATAACTATCATTGCCATAGCGCATCCAGTTTAGCCATAGCCAACCCAATGTAGGAATGAAACCAACTACAAAACCTAAATATAAATAAGGGTTGCTAAGATGGTGATGACGGCGATGTTCTCCAATTAAATAAGGCAATAAAGCTACAATTGGCAGAAAAATCATAAAGCTTCTGACTAAGAAACCCAAACCCAAGCTGAAGCCAGCGATAAAAGTCAAAACATACTTATATTTAGGATGTCGTTCTGCTTGGAGCAAAGACAAAATAGCTAATAATACTAAAAATATCATGGGGACATCTGGTGTACCTAAGCGGCAATATTGTAGCCAGAGAAATTGCACACTTAAAATTAATCCGGTTAGCCAAGCTAATTTTTGATTGAGCAGAATTTTGCCAATTTCATATATTAGTAATATGCTCAAAATACCAATAATCATGCTCGGTAATCTGACACTAGCTTCGCTGATCCCAAATAACTGATAGGAAATGGCAATTATCCAATAAGGACCAGGGGTTTTATGATGCACTGTACCCCAAGGGGCTATCCAATCACCAGATTCAAACATCACACGCGATCGCCTAGCGTACAGCCCTTCATCATGGGCCATCAGGCTATTATCCCCAGAACTGAATAGCAATAAGGGGAGTATCCAAAGCAGTAAACTGAGATAAGGAAATAAACGAATTCTATAAAACATTGAATTAAGCATAAACCTTGATGATGCTCAAACCCGATCAACGTCAAAAATTAGACGATACAGATGATCAGTTATTTTACGACTATCCCCGCTTCGTCACCCATGTTGATGAAGGATTTATTCAACAGCTAAGGGATTTATACCGCGATCGCCTCCAACCCAATACCCGTATACTGGACATGATGAGTAGTTGGGTGTCCCATCTGCCAGCAGAGATAGAATTTGCCCATATTGAGGGACACGGACTCAACGCCGAAGAATTAGCCCGAAATCGTCGTTTAAATCATTATTTTGTCCAAAATCTTAATGATCATCCTCAATTACCTCTACCAGATCAAAGTTTTGATGCTGTTTTGAATTGCGTTTCTGTACAATATGTGCAGTATCCAGAAGCCATATTTGCCGAAATTCATCGTATCCTCAAACCAGGTGGTGTAGCAATTATCAGCTTTTCTAACCGGATGTTTTTCCAAAAGGCGATTCAAGCTTGGCGAGACGCTTCAGAAGCCACTAGAGTGGAATTGGTTAAACACTACTTCACCTCAGTCCCTGGATTTACAGTTCCAGAGGTAATTGTCAATAAAACCACAGTCCCAAATTTTTTACAGTGGTTAGGTGCTGGCGGAGGAGACCCATTTTATGCTGTAATAGCACACCGCATTTCTCAAAGTTGAAATATCAGGAACACTCAAAGATGAATTTATCTCGCGTGTCTAAAATTTTCACTGCTTTGTTACTGTCAGTTTTGCTACTGACTACTAGCGCCTGTACCCCCCAAGAACCCGGTCGTTTTGACCAAGTACAGCAGGAAAGCACCCAACAAAAAAGAGGTCAAGCAGTTGTCGAAACCGCTACTCAAGGTGGGGAATTTAACAAATTCTTTCCTACTGCTGATGATGACTACGAGAGAGTGTTTACCCAAGAAAAAAAAGGTTTCGCCGAAGCTAAATTAAAAAAAGATGGTCAAGATTTAGCTAAGTTAGCTATTTTTGATACCAGCAGCACACCAGAAACCGCAGCCAACTATTCTAATAGCACCACAACAATTGCAGGTTATCCGGCGCGAGAAATTGGCAATACTCAAACAGCAGTGCTAGTAAATAATCGTTACCAAGTAAAAGTATTATCCAGTGATCCGTCATTTACTGCCAGCGATCGCGCCCAATGGATTGAAAAATTTAATCTTGATGGTCTAGCAACATTGAAATAAGTTTCAATACCTCAAATTCCAACCATAAATCAGGAGAGACTTGTGAATAAACCGATTTTTGAATTAGTTGATGAACTTCCAACTAATGGCTTGACCATTTCCATGTTGCAATCCCTAGATTTTGTGGCTCCTGGTAAATGGGAAAATACTGTAGGCTTTGTCAACACCATTAAAAAAGTCACTGGTGAAACTGATGAAGATTTAATTCAGCAAATTGGTGAAAGAGCAATTTATCTTTATAATGACCGCTCCCAAGGATACCAACGAGCGATGTGGCTTTATCAAACTGTAGACAAGACAGATAAAGCTCTAGGTGCAGCAGCTTTAGCTAACAAAGTCGGTGAAGCAATTCCTCTGCTGGGTTTTTTAAACAAAGTGACTCCCAAGGCTGACAAAGCTCAAACCATTGATTTGTCTCTGAAATTAGTAGCTGAATTAGTGGCTTTCTGCCAAATT
>NZ_JAYGHH010000078.1:0-2839 GCF_034931045.1 Nodularia sp. UHCC 0506 | reverse complement strand
CGGTATTCCCGGAGATAGCATTGGCGATTTTGTCGCTTCTTTGCGCGAGTATAGTGGTGAGTCTCTGATTCGGATGGTGGCTTTGGTTTGTGTTGATGGTTTAATCCCTCTAGGGCCAAACTTCATTGACAAGGCATTATCTGGACTGAATCAAATGAATCCCCAGGAGTTAGAACAAAACTCGACCTTCCAAGGCATTCAAGATGCAATTCCAGGTAAAAATGCTAGTGGGAAATTAAACTTTATCGGCGAAAGCTTTAACTCCGTTCAAGGTTGGATGAGTGGGCTAGTTACCCAAAATAATTTAACACCACAAAAAGTAGTTGGCAATTTGCAAAATTTTGTGCAATTAGCTGATGACAAGTTAGATTATCTGGCTGCTTTCCTAGATGTCGCCACCAATTACTATGAACACACAGGTACGCAAACTTTGGCACGTCGATTGATTGAACGAGCTGTAGCTGAAATTTAAGTTAATCAGTAAGAGGTATCCGCTCAACAATTGGGGCGGATTACCAATAATAATTTTTATCAACCCGCCCTACTCAGCACAGGCTAAACGCCCCGCTACCGCTCTAAGCCCAGCTATATTTGCCCCAGATTATTGAGTAATTACGTTTTTTGAATGTGATGTAATATAGGACTCCTATTTGAATTTTGATAGCTTGCGTGGCGTAAGCCATACAAAACGACCTATTCCTTGATTCCTTCTTCCCTGTTCCCTGTTCCCTGTTCCCTGTTCCCTACCTCTACGAGTAAATATGGCTACGCCACGCTACGCGAACATAAACCAAACCGGATTCCTATACTTCAGATAAGTATTTAGGGAATACTAAAAAAGAAAAAGAATGTTTTAAAGTGCCTCAACATTTTCTGTATTCTATGATACTATATTTACTATTTCATAAAAACTACATCGCCATAAAGTCAAGCGCTGACAGACATAGTTGCGCTTATCGTGTCACGTTCCCCACCGAAAGGAATGACCTTCCCATTATCTATCAACATATAGCAACCCTAAATGACCTAAGCGATTTTAGATTTTAAATTTTGAATTAAATAAACATCTGAAATCTAAAATATTTAGTCTTCAGTCTCTGTGTTCACGGAGAAGAAAAACAAAAAATTTTCAATGTTTCAGCAATTGAGTGATACTCTCAGCTAAAAAAAATTTAGGACTTAGGGCTGCTATATCAAACCCGTCGATAGATTAATTCACCTCATCACTTTTAACATCAAACTGATACGTTTTAGTATTCCTTTCCTACGACTGCACAAAATTCAATTCTTCACCAATGCCAATCTTAATATTGAGAAATGTTATTAAAATATTTATGGTCAAGCAATGCCGCCAGCAATAGCAAAATACAGGCAAGATCACAAAATTCAAGTTAGGACTAAAAAATATGTCTAACTTTTTCCTGATTTCTGAAAAACTGTATGGCCGCCAAACAGAAGTAGAAAAATTACTTGCAGCTTTTGAGCGCATTAGTAGTGGGACAACAGAAACGATTCTAGTTACAGGAGTCTCTGGAGTTGGCAAAACCGCAGTGGTTAACGAGATTCAAAAACACATTGTGCAGCAACGTAGTTATTTTGTTAAAGGGAAATATGACCAATTTCAACGAGATATTCCTTTGTTCGGATTTATCCAAGTTTTTCGGGACTTAATCGGACAAATTTTGTTGGAAACAGATGCTGAAATTCAACAATGGAAGTCTAAACTATTGTCAGCATTGGGTACACAAGGTCAATTAATTATTAATATCATTCCTGAACTAGAACTAATTATTGGTAAACAACTAGAAATTACAGAATTATCTGGCTGTGCAGCCGAAAATCGATTCAATTTATTACTGCAAAGATTCATCCAAGTCTTTATGACTAAGGAACATCCTTTAGTGATATTTTTAGATGATTTACAATGGGCAGATTTAGCATCATTAAAATTAATTCAATTATTAATCAATCATAACCATCATAGTAGTCAAAATATTTCTTTAGTTGCTCCTCTGCAAACCCAAAATAGTCTCTTACTGATTGGTGCATATCGAGAAGAAAAAGTGGCAAAATCACATCCACTGAATTTAGCTATTCAGGAAATGGAAAATAACGGAGCCATTATTAATAAAATAAAGCTAACACCTTTAACACAGGGTGATGTAAATAGTTTAATTGCTAATACTTTGTGCCGTCCGGAAAATGATGTGATTGATCTAACACAAATGGTATTTGCTAAAACCAAAGGTAATTCTTTCTTTATTCATGAATTTCTTAAGGTTTTACATCAAGACGGACTAATTAGATTTAATCTTGAATTGAGTAATTGGCAGTATGATATATCACGTATTCAGGCATTAGCACTCACAGATGATGTTGTGGAGTTCATGTCAATTCAGCTGAGGAAATTGCCAATGCTAACTCAGAAAGTTCTCAAGTTAGCTGCCTGTATAGGTAACGAATTTGATTTAAAATTTTTGGCTATTGTACATGAAAAATTAGCAGTAGATACGGCTTCAGATTTATGGCCAGCAATACTACAAGGACTAATTTTACCACAAGCTAAAATGTCCGAGTTAGTTCCAAAAAATAGTCAGGATCAAATAAATCCTCAAGTAGATAGGAAATTTACTGTTAATCAGAAACAGTTGCCTAAATACAAATTTATTCATGATCGGGTACAACAAGCGGCTTATTCTTTGATTTCTAAAAAAGAAAAACCATTAATTCACCTCAGTATTGGGCAATTATTGTTAAAGAATACTTCAAACGATGAAAGAGAAGCTATAATTTTTGACTTGGTAAATCAATTTAATATAGCAATACCGATCATTCATTT
>NZ_JAYGHH010000077.1:0-13227 GCF_034931045.1 Nodularia sp. UHCC 0506 | reverse complement strand
GGAAGAACCAACCTGAATTAACAGAAATCTTTAGTGGCGCATAGCTGTCTGCCCATTCGCGCACACAGTTTAGGAACTGAGGAAGAATGCCCATGTTAGAGATAGTTTGGACAGAAAGTGCCGTTGTTTGAAAAATTATTGCAAGTTGTTGAGGGATAAAATTAGACCCAACAAGAGAACAATTAATTTCAGGATTTGTGGATGTGTAATCAAACCTGAAAAACCACAATCGATGTCGCTAAAGGTAGATTATTCAAGCGATAGTCGATAAAATTGCATTATTTAAGAATAAGAGGCTAAAATAACTCAATTTAGTGGAAATAGCAGCATATTTTAAAGTTTCCCGAAAACAAAATCGAATTGAAGATTTAGATAAGTCAAGTCGCTTCTCTACGAGACGCACTCGCGTTCGCTCAAATTCAAAATTAAAAATTATTAATTCAAAATTAAAGAAAACTATTGGTAGCAAAACAATTAAAAATTATTTCTTCTTGATTTGAATTCAAAAAAGATCATTTCGCTTCAATTTAAACTTATTCAACCCGAATTGGTAGATACCCACTCATTGGCTTCTGCAATCAGGGTTTTGTTACCCGATTTGAGATAGAATTGCATTTTGGCACTCTGTTCTAAATGTTCGCGTTCCTTGCCTCCAATCATGCATCGCGCCATTAAGCAGTACTCTCTAGCTACACGCTTGGCATAAGATACAGCCAGGAGGCGCAGCTTTGTCAAATTTTTGAGTTCTTCTAAAACAACAATTGCAACTGGATCGTCCGAAGGTATATTTTGCTCTTCAAATTCAGCTTTTTGTGATATTTTAGGGGGTAAATTTACAGATGTAAATCCGCGCAAGCTATCAAAAATCAAATATGAGTCCTATAGAAGCAAATTTTGGTTTGACACTGCAAATTCAGCACCACGCCTAAGTTACTATGCAGCACGAATATTATCCCTATGACTATTCATAGCTACTTCTATTTTTTGCATTTGGTTTTTATAATTTTCCCAAGTTTTTTCAAACACGTCAGACTCATAGATCCGCAACAAAACTTCTTCTTTATCGGTCAAATTAGGAAGTTTTAACAACTCCGCCAGAGACACCTGAATTGGAAAAACATCACTAAATTTTTGCATTAAATGAAATATTCTCTGTCTCTGTTCCGCCGATGGTTCATCTTGTAACTCTGCATCAATCTCTCGCGGACGTAAATTCACAATTTCTAGGTTCATATTCACTAAATTTCTCAATCCAAACACAACAAATTCATTCGTTATACCAATAACCCGTCCCATGATTTCCCACTCTGGCCGCAGTCTTGTTTGAAATTGATATACTTGGTCAAGCTGGAAACGCCGAAATGGGTTGCGTTCGCCATGACGCATCCAAGCAATACCATCGCCTATAGTACGTATCTCATCTGCCTCAATCAGGTCTATCACCTGGTTACACATATCTTGATTGCAAATAAACTTGTACGCGGCATCAATACTTCGGTTTAATTCCATCTCCAGTGCAACGGCGGCTTTCAATTTTTTCATTTCTCGTAATTTCTCAATTACGAGAAATACTTTCTTACCCTTGTGATAGCTGCCAACACTTATATTGAGATTTTCAGAAACCTCCTGAATCACAGGTTTACCCTTAATTTCTTGATAAATATTCTCATCTATCGAAGTATTCAAATTTGAATACTTCGACTTATTCAAACGACGGGCGCTTTCCCGTTGTCTTTCTTTCGCTTGGGGACGAAGTACGCTCTCCCAGTATTGCCCTTCATGAAATTTCTGGTAATAAGTCTTTCCGCCTTCCCGATGGAGATTATAGTCAAGCACCAGCTTCAAATCCTCTTCAGGTGAAGCAGACTCGACAAATTCCACTCTTACAGCCGCAATTGCAAGCTTGCGAGCTATTTGCAATCGACACTTACCTGCCAAGACAATATTGACACCATTACGCGCCGATATCTTCAAAGATTCCAGAATTCCTGTTTCAGAAATACTTTTTTCCAAGGCAGGACGATTCTCATTCTCACCATATATTTCTATCAGCTTCGGATGAACAACCAACTCCGCAGGAGAAATATATACAATTGCCGGATGATGCACCTCAGACATATTGATACACCGGATTACAAATTGTCTAGAAAAGCTCAGTTTTAATTGGGAAAAATCCGCACAAATAGCCAGAAAAGCTTAAGATGCAATACTTAGAGCATTTACATCCATCTGCAAAAATGATCCAACTCAGGAATTATTCAATATTGCAAGTAACCCAATATTGCCCACCAGAAAACCTATCTTAGATGATTTTCTCAAGCACAAAGTGTTATTACAAACATCTGGGGAAGTAATACTACTGTAGTGATATTTAAGATGCCGAACTTGGGAAAATAGACATCTATCTAAAGGAAGATGTATAAAAGTGTGTAAATTCATGGTATGATTGATGCAGATAAATGAGTAGACATAGCAAAGCTCCGTCCTGTTCTAGTAATAGGTGGACTCGTTATTCCTTAAAGCCCTGTTGGCAGCAGGGTTTGAGGAAAATGTTTATCAAAACCAAACCTTATAAAAAAGTATACTAGGTTTTCATACCATTTGGCAAAATTATACAGTAAAGAGGGGTAAATTTGTTAGATGCCTCATCTTCAGCTCCTAAATTCCATAGAAAAACAAGCCCTAGAGCATATAGCGGTAACTAGCCGCGATGAAGTTAGCAAAAGAGCTAAGATTCTTCTGAAATTGGACGATGGCAAAAAGTACTTAGCCATCGTGGAGGAGGTTGGCGTAACCGAAAAATCGATAGCAAAATGGAAGAAAAGATGGACATCAAGCACCATCTCTTCAGAAACCTGGGATTCGGCGATCGCTAAAGCTAATGAAGTATTGGGTGTAAATGTAGGACGGCCCAAGAAATGTAAAAGTACAGAAGCGAGCAAGATCGTTGAAATCAGCGAATGCAACAAGAACCAAAAATTCAGTCGCTCAAAGCACCATTACCATATGCAGGTAGCGGAAGAAGCCACTCTGAGGGGATTACCCAAACTATCACCAAGAAGTATAGGACGCATCTTGGAAGCCCAGCTTCAATAGAAACGCAGCTATTTGACACTCTCCGGGAGCCAAGCCACGAAGATTCTTGGTTCAACGAGTCCACTTAGATGACACCCCTTGCGGTATCTCACCCAGAGGTGGTTCTCTCCCCCGACGCGCAGCCATGCCCAAAGGGCTTTAGCGTTAACTTTCGGTATGCCCTACCGTAGTTGGATGACTCCAAAATTTGTTTGGTTAAATTCTGTGTCGTCTAGTTCCCATGTTCGCGCTAGCGTCCCGTAGGGTAAATTTTACCTATTCCTGGGTAAGAAACTAGAACTATGGAATAGAACCCCATATTTATGCGCTATCGCGCACGCTACGCGAACAATTGTCTTCGCGTTAGAGTCTCCCTTTGGGAGAAGGTACAGATTGCCGTTAAGCAGTGTAGGGTTTTTAATGTGGTTGATTACCCCTCCACATTGTCAATTTTACCATATTGAATCACAGCTTGGTTTACCCTGTATCGTGGTTTTCATCCCCGCACCTATTGCACGTAATACGCAACTGCGTTGCTGTTACTTTGGGGTTTTCAACCGACCATTGTTATAATGACAACACTTCTGGGAAGCCCACTATATTGCGCGAAGTTTTACATACGTTGCACTTGTCTCAATTAAGATCGTTACGATTAGGTGTCGGCAATTGCATGATCTCAGAAAAACGTGAATACTTAACTTCATCTGTAGGAGGATAATCTGCTGATACAGCAATTAAGCCAATTTTTATATCCTCGAAATAAATTACACCCCCAATACGTCTTTCAACTTGGAAAGGGGCATGAAAAAAAATGATACTCTGCAATGTAAATCGGGAGAAAGTCAGTAATTTTTATTGCCCTACCAAACATTTGCTGACAAGTGTTGTGCAGGACAGCATCTAGGTATTCATTATAGGCAGGCTTACCCAGTTCAGTAAATTCGGGATGATCCGCAAAATGATCCATATAAAATAACCAGATATCGGATAAGTCTGCTTCAATAGTCAGTTTTTGCTTAAGTTCCTGCAATCGGTCGATGTTCATGTTCAGATATTGATGAAGTGGGACGAGCAGACAACACTGTTAAAATCTAGCATGAGCATAACTTTATTCGGAATTATTGCATATTTTGGAGATGGAGCAGAGTTGTCGCCTGAAATCCTGGTTATGTAAGGGAAAAGTTGGGAGACATCCAGGTGCGCTCCCTCCGCCCCATCGCTGTTCAGCCCATGTATGCTGGCTTGTGCTGCTTTAAGAAAGACGGGTGAGGTTTGGGAATTTGCATCAGTTGCCACACTAGAAGATTTTATTTGGGATAAAATCTACAGCAGTTATTAGGATTTACCACCCTACAGCAACAGTAATCTGTTAAAGGTGAAGTCTGCGATATTCTAGCCCTAAGCAATCGCCTTCAGTATCCTACTAGCCAAAATCTGTAAGTTAACGGCTTTAATCCAACCCACTTGTCCACAAGCGAATTCGCTTCAGGCATAACACGGAGACAAAAAAGTGCAAATTACGAAGCGCAATGTCGAGTTAAGAGTAGATGACAGTTTAATGCGTGTTTATGTCGCGGCTCCCAAAGCAGCAGGAGTTTACCCAGGTATTGTATTCTATAGTGATATTTATCAGTTAGGTAGCCCAATTATTCGTTTAGCTAACTACTTAGCAGGATATGGTTATGTAGTAGCAGCACCAGAAATTTTTCATCGCATAGAGCCAGTTGGTTTGGTAATTGAGCCAGATGATTTAGGTCGGATGCGGGGCAATGATGATGCTCGGCGCACAAAAATTGCTGATTATGATGCTGATTGCCTTGCAGTAATGGAATTTCTCAAAACAGAAAGTGCAGTTTCTCCAGGTAAAATAGGCACTCTCGGCTTTTGTATTGGTGGACATTTAGCTTTCCGAGCCGCTTTTCAAGACGAAATTAAAGCGAACGTCTGCTGCTACCCTACCGGGATTCCCAGTGGTAAGCTAGGTCAGGGGATAGCTGATACCATCCATCGGGTGAGTGAAATCAAAGGCGAGATGCTATTGGTGTTCGGAACTCTTGATCCTCATATCCCAGAACATGACCGTCAAATTTTAATTAAAGCTCTAGAGAATGCTAATGTACCCCACAAAGTTCTCTTGTATGAAGCAGAACATACTTTTATGCGGGACGACGGTTATCGCTACGATTCGGCGGCGGCTACCTCTGCTTGGTCTGAAATTGTAACTTTCTTAGAACGTATATTTGCAAACTGAAGAAGCGTTACGGGTATTTTAGGCGAACTGACAAAAGCCCGACATCCAAGAAACAGCGCTGGCGCTATCGCCTCCTCCAGGTGCGTTGTGCTGCATCGTTGAGGTATAAGTTTTGTCCTCTGTGTAAGAAACCTTATAAGTATGGAGGGTATAAATTATTGAAATCCATACACAGCAAGCGTTTCCAGTCTATCTTGCTGGTTTGAGAGGGTCTCGGCTCAATACCATATTCGCCTCCGGGCTACTCCCGCCCGCAGGTCTTCTGCTCCCTACCTTTCGGGTACGTTGAAGTTAGGGAGATAGAAATTGCCTCAATGCGTTCAAGTGCGATTTAGCACTAATTCATCAGACTTAGTGGAATTAACCATTTTCATCAGATGCTGATTCAGATAACTTTGGGCGGAAATGTACAAACTTTCCCAAATCTCTGAGTTGCGGCAGATTTTAGTTCCTACCGTATTTCCGGCTGTTTTCTCGGATATCAAGTATTTCCGGTAATAATTACCCCATAAATGTTGGAGAAAAACTTCCGCCAACTCCTCGAAAGGAATAATCCAGTTATAATTCTCATCCAGAAATACCCGATAAGACGCAATTATCGGTAATGCTAGGTCGGTTGGCGCACCAAATCCAAAGGAATATTTACTATCGGGAAGTAGGGTATTTTTGCGTGTATCGATTGATGCTAAGTCATTAACACCCTTTCTTCTGGGGTTGCTGATATGTTCTTGGATGATTTCATACAGTCTTTGCTCAATCCACAGCGCGTTAGTCAATAGAGGCAGTAACTTAGTCAATCTTGCCCTCTCAGTGTCTGTAATCTGGGTGAAAAATCAAACATCTGCACAAGAATTGCCTCCAGTATCAGATATTCAAGATCCGGTAGCAAGTGAAGCACAGGGTGAATTAGTGGCGGATGTCCAAGATATTGACGGCATTTTGAACTCACTCAAAACTTTATTAAGCAGTGTAGAAAAGCTCCAAAAAATTCGCCAGGAGGTGGGTGATGTCAAACCTTTGATTGGCCGGATGCTGGATGGAGAACTGATGGCTGGGGAAGAACTTGAGCAACTTAAGACAGGTGTAAGTGGTCTTTCTCGCCTCATTCGTGCTTATAGCGACCATCAAGCCGCTTTAGCTAAAGCCCAACCTGCTAGAAACCTGTTAGATCAAGTGTTGAAAGGAAGTCAAACTAACTGAAATTTTCTGTGATTACTATCTAGATTGAGAACGGCACACAATTGAGCAAAAAAATAGCTTATGACCTCAAAAATTGGCAGATTGAAGGGATTTCTGTCTACAATTTTCCAAACTTTCGATAATTTGTCTTAACTTATCCAGGCTGGGCTAAGATTGAATATTTGTCGGTTTTTTTAACTCTAATGAGTTTACCATCAAGCAATTTTCCAATTCTGCATACAATGTCTGCCGAATTCAAAACCATACCACAAAATTTGTTCCTGGCGATGGGCATTCGCGTAGCGTGTCCGCAGGACTTAGCCCCGCCTCCGGCGATGGCGCGGAGCGCCCGCTAAAAGCGATCGCATCACAGGAGACGCACGATATTTTCATTAATAATATTTGTGTGTGAACCTGTCCCGACCACTAGACTGGGAACGACTGAATTTTTTCTATTCTCAAAGCACAGGGTTTTAAACCCAATTTTCTGATAAAGCAGAGGTGTTATCCCCTCCCCAGTTGGTGGAACAGCATCGCCGCTCTGCACAAGCTTTATTTTCTCAGTATTTTCACGCAGATAGCTCCACCCAGTCAAGGTAATAAGTAACTGGAAAGAAAGAGTCCCACCCCGTCACCGTTTCCGCATTGCTAGTGTCTCGAAACCCATGACTGCGATAGCGTAAAGTCCTGACGGGCATAGCTGCGCTTACCGCGGAGCGTGTGCTTTGCACTCAGCGCTGCTGCAAAGCAGATCGCTATCATCAAACTGGTGGAGCAAGGTAAGCTAAAATTAGGTGATCGCATTTTCGGTCAAGGTGGCATTTTAGGCACTACCTATGGCAAAACTCCCTCTATCTAATGTTTCTACACCTATATTTTATTGATTGCTCTGGCAATGACCTCTGCGTGGTTTCCAGGACAAAAAACTCAATTTTCTAGCCAACGAATCGCACCCACATCACAACATCGCATTGCTCCCCCCTGGCTGGCGAGATTTGAGTTTTCAAATCCTCATCAAGTCGGATTCATGCGACATCAGCCATAAAACAGCCCGCCGAACCACCAACCAAAGCACATATATATATGATGTCCGAAAATTTTCAGCAAGCAGCAGCAAGGCATTTACAGGATGCACAATATCTGCTTAATCAGCAGCGATGGGACAATGTTGTATACCTTGCAGGTTATGTTGTGGAATGCTCATTTAAAGTCTTAGTAGAAGTATATATTGATTCTACGTCAGCAAAAAAATATGGTCACGATTTAGCAGAACTTCAAGGTAAAGCGATGGAAAGGTTACGTTTAATATATCCAGCAGTCGATATGCAACTGCCAGCAAGCCGTACAATGGGAACTGTACTAGACCAAAATCACCCTGCACGACGGTACGCAAAATCAGGACTGTGGAGCGAAATTCAAGCTCAACAAGCAGCCCAACGCGCAGAAGAAATTTATCTTGAGATTATTCCCCAACTTATTTTAGACGGTAAAATTAAAATCTAGGTTGTTCAGATGGCGATTAGTTTTAGTGAAACTTTTACAAAAATACGGGAGTGCTTTCAGGAACCAGAGATATCATCACTTTGGACGGAAAATCTTCAGTCTATAACGATTATACGTGATGTTTATGGAGCAATACGGCTTTATCTAGAGCATGACAACAATTTCATCCCTCAAAAGGCAGATATAACTACTTTAGAAACCAGCTTGTCTCAAAAACTCGGTTCTTACTATGGTAAAGATATCTGGCTCCCACAAGGTGAGCAGGATGGTTATAAACCTTTAATTAAAGTAATTATTGACCAGAGAGTTCCTGCTGAGTGGGATGATGACACTGTTGCACCGCGTTGGTATATATTGGAACGTCACATTGCCAAAAAAGCTTGGACTGACAAAGATGCAGGTAGCCCACCTTGGGAACAAAAATTTGTAGACCAGGGACATAAACCAGCTATACTCACTTTTTTTTCCTTTAAAGGTGGTGTAGGGCGGACTACAGGGTTAGTTGCATCTGCTATTACACTAGCCAGTCGCGGTCATCGCGTAGCTATAGTAGATTTAGATTTGGAAGCTCCGGGTTTATCTACAATCTTTTTTCCAGATGATGTTGAAAACCCTGGTGTAATTGATTATCTATTAGAAAAAAAAATTCAGCAAAATAACTGGCCTTTAAAAACTCATATATTATCAATTAACGAACAAACTTTACTCGGTGATAGAGGCGAAACTCTGCGTTTAATTTCTGCTGGTACAGTCGATAATAACTATTTAGAAAAATTAGCAAGGCTAGATTTTCAAAATGTCGTAGACCATGAATTACCTGATACTCTCCGAAATTTATTGCGCGAATTAGAAAGTGCTTCTAAACCCTTAGATTTTATTTTCCTGGATGCTAGAGCAGGGTTTCACGATATCGGTGGATTAGCCATAGCTGATTTATCCCACGGTGCTGTGATATTTGGTACACAATCTCGGCAAAGTTGGGCGGGATTAACTAACGTTATCCGTAGGCTTGCCAGACCACTCGCACAAGAACAATTACCAGTTATATTAGTTCACGCGATGGCACCTACACTCCGCGAAGCAGGAAGAGTAGAAGAATTGAAAGCTTTTGCAGATAAAGCATATCAAACTTTTCAAACAAATTACTACGACGATAACGAAATAGTTCCGAATATTCATGATAGCGATGCACCTTTTACACCAGTTGTTTTACCTTTGCAAGATGACTTACGGGGAGATATCGCTTTATTCCTGCGTGATGAAAGTCCAGAAGAAGCCAGTCGCTTATCAGAACTCGTTAAGGTCATAACAAGTGACCCTTATCAAGGACTGGCTATGAAGATTTGCCGACTTTTTGGACGCGAATTTCACAAAAAAATGGGATAGAAGCATGAGTAATTTTAAGAAAAAAAACCTACTTCAATTAATAGTTGATATTGCACCGGGAAGAGGCACAGCAGAACATGAAAGTGATGATGAAGCACTTTTTTTGAAAAATTTTCTTCCCGTTCCCGATTATCGACGAGCCTTAGAACCAGACATACTGTTGATATTAGGAGGACGAGGTGTAGGCAAAACAGAACTATTTCGTCTATTAGCTATTGAAACTGGACGCGCCACCTTAGTCCAAAATCTCGAAATTAGGGCTTTACCCTGCTTGGATAAAACGATATGGATTGCAACTTTTGGCCGGATTCGGCAGCAAGAAAAAACATTTCCCACACCAGAAGCTATAGAAGCACGGATGAAAAACGCCAGTAATATCGATTGGCGTGCTTTTTGGATGGGATTAATGTTAGGAAGAATGCTGCGGCGTTCGAGTGAAGCATTAAATACAGAATGGGCTGCGGAAATTCCTTTAGAAATTCGTGAAACTTTAATACATAAGCTACCATTATTATCAGAATGGCTGCCTTTAGTACGCCAAGACATTGAGAAAATGAGTTACGCTTTAGATT
This sequence comes from Nodularia sp. UHCC 0506, assembly GCF_034931045.1. Taxonomy (NCBI): domain Bacteria; kingdom Bacillati; phylum Cyanobacteriota; class Cyanophyceae; order Nostocales; family Nodulariaceae; genus Nodularia; species Nodularia sp. UHCC 0506. The sequence continues at coordinate 3,261 of NZ_JAYGHH010000077.1, read as the reverse complement.
GTTTAGACGAGAAATTACTTGAGGCTGATGAATGGCTATTTGTAACTTATGATGAATTAGATAGATTGGTTTCATCTTATAGTGAATTGTCTGCCCCCATCCGCGAACTTTTGGCATTTTGGTTAGATAAATGGCGGAGATGGGAAAGAATACGACCAAAGATTTTTTTACGTACAGATTTATTTCGGGAAGACTTTTTAGGTTTTCCTGATGCGTCTAAGCTAAGAGCGCATCAAATTAATCTGGAATGGAAACCTTTATGGTTATATCAATTATTATTTAAACGTCTAGCAAATTCCGGTTCAGAAATGACGGAATATCTCCGCATGGTTCCCAACCTGATTAATGATAGTAATACTGCTATTGGTATAATGACAGTAGCAGAAGAATCACTTTTTCAATCGATCATTGAGAAAATGATTGGTAAATTCATGGGTGCTAATGCCAGGAAGGGTTACACTTATAGCTGGATTCCAAATCATCTCCAAGATGCTGGAGGAAGAATTGCGCCACGTTCTTTTTTAAAATTATTTTCTCTAGCCGCAAGCCGTAGATTAGAAAAATTTAACGAACAAAACGAACAAAGTCTACCAGAAACGACGTTACTACAGCCATCTGATTTACAAGGGGCGCTGATGGACACTTCTGAAGATAGAATTAGAGAGTTAGCGCAAGAAGAATATCCTTGGTTAGAAGCGTTGAAAACTAGCCTAATAGGTTTGGAAGTTCCTACTGCCAAAGCGAAGTTTTTAGAAGTACTTACAGCGACACAATGGAGTGAACAATTGGGAAAACTTCCTCCTACTTCCAAACCAGAGGAAGTTTTGAAGTACTTGTTACAACTGGGAATTGTTGAAAGCCGTTCTGATGGGCGGATTAATATGCCTGAGATTTATTTGTATGGATTTGAAGTCAAACGTCGAGGTGGTATTAAGCGTCCAAAATAAATATTTCACTAAGCCAGGGAATGAATTCTGTCTCATAGCAAAAGTCCTCTAGGGCGGTCAAATCAATTAAAAATTTTATTTCTTCTTCATTTTGAATTTTGTAAAGCCCTAGCGGGCATGGCTGCGCTTACCGAGGTAGCGTGCCGGAGGCTCTATTTTGAATTCCAAAAAAGGTCAAACATCCATTAACTTCAAAGCACTACTATCATTGGGTCTAGCCTGAAGATACCTGTCAGTAATAGCTAGATTGCTATGACCCAAAGTATCCTTAATCAAGACGGGATTAACCCCCCGCTCCGCCGCGTGTGACCCGTGGGCATGGCGCAACCAGTGACAACTGACAAGTTCACTCAAACCAGCTGCATCTGCTATCACCTTGATAATTGGATGGAGATTCTGGCGTTCTAGATGTCCCCCCTTCTGACTAAAAAAAACAGCATCGGTAGCCAGGGCATCGCCTTTAAATTCCATCAGTTCGTTCCACAGCTTTGGTTTGAGCAAAATAGTGCGTGACTTGTTACCTTTAGCTTGTCGCACATACACTTGCCCACTATCATTTCTAGCTGATAAATCGCCCCAAGTTAACTGGCAAAGCTCATGCGATCGCAAGCCTGCCTGATACAATAATTTTACAATTAACAGATTACGTCGAGCGATCGCCTGCCGTTTAGTAGTTTTAGCATGGTCTACCATCGCGGCGGCCGCCCGGACCATCAACTTAATGTCTGCCTCATCTAAATAACGTTCATTAATCGCATCGGGAATTTCTGCCAACTTCAGCGCCATCCCCACATTGAAAGGCAAATAACCAATTTTGTGAGCAAAACTAATTAAACTTTTCACCGCCGCCAGATAAATGCGCCTAGTGCTAGCAGCTTGTGTGGAAAATTGGCTGCTGTAATCAACCAAATCCTCGTATTTTACTTGGCGCAGGGGTTTTCTCAAAAACCTCAGAAAATGCTTCACGTAACGTTGATAGGCACGCACCGATGACTCCGCCTTTCCATCCAACCATAGGGTAATCAATTTCGCCTCCGCTTGCGCCGGGGGTAGTTCCGAGATTGCTTGACGGTAGTTGCTGACGTGAACCAGTGAGAGAGTCATAATTTCTACCTGTTGATTAACAAGACATAACGGCAGTTGAGTCTGGTTTTATGTTGTCTGATTTTTATTGTCCCTCTTAATGGGTATTCCAGATCCGTCTAGATGATTTATTAAGTTATGTAAAGTGCTGGTTTACTTATGTAGTAGATTGAGTACTTGTCAAATTAAAGACAAATGAAAAAGGAGCAGACCAAACCAAATCCAATAGAAACTCAAGCTCCGTCCAATGCCGAATTTACTACACCCTACCCCCCCACACCCGGATTTTTGACTCGCACTACGTTATATATAAGTTATGCTGCAAATTGCTAGTAAAATTATCATCCCCGATAGCGAAATCAAAATGAGCGCGATTCGCTCTCAAGGAGGAGGCGGTCAAAACGTTAACAAGGTTGCTACGGACATCCATTTCCGCTTTGACGGCTTCATCACTACCGGCTTGACTTGATTCGTTGCCGATGCGTTAAACTCTCTGTACCAGAGTATATACGTGGTATAGAGATGGCTAACACAGAACGCGAATCAATTAACTTCAAACTCCCCAAAACCCTCACCAATGCACTCCGCACAGCTGCACGAGAACGTAAAACTACGGCTACCGATTTAGTGATTCAAGGCTTGCACCATATCCTGGGACAAGTTCCTGGTACGGAAGCAAGTGTAGAAACTCGTCTACACCAAATCGAAGCCTTTTTGACTCAAATGGCCAATGGACAAGATGCTGGTGTAGAAGATAGTTCAAAACAAAGACTTTCACTGTTGGAGCAAAAGACCGAAGCCATATCTTTGAGATTGGCACAAATCGAAGGGGCTATTTCTTTACTTGGGCAGCGTTCTGCAACTCCTCAAAGAAGGCAGTCCTACCAATATCATCCACCGCAGTTAGAACTGCAAGCGTATCAGGGGGTAAATCTGGCTAAAAGATTAGGTGTCGATTTAGCGACTTTAGAGCGGGAACGAAACAATCAGAGTTCTAAGGATTTTGAAAGATGGTGCAGGTCGAAAGATCCTGGTTCTGTTGGGTGGCGTTTTGGTGACGATGGACTCTTTCATCCAATTAAATGATGGAACACAGTTGTTTAGTCCGCAACAATTGGGGATTATCTCTTGAAGAAGGCAGCTTCATTTTGGCGTGGTATCTTGACGTTTTGAGTCTGAAAAATGATTTGAAAAGCAATATCTCTGCCTGACTGCTTCAAGACGAGCAGAT
>NZ_JAYGHH010000076.1:0-13409 GCF_034931045.1 Nodularia sp. UHCC 0506 | reverse complement strand
AAGGTCTCTGTGGTTCGTTTATTTGGACTAACTGCTTACGGTGTCGGTGTCGGTGTAGGCGTTGGTGTAGGCGTTGGTGTAGGCGTTGGTGTTGGAGTTGGTGTGGGTGTTGGAGTTGGAGTTGGAGTTGGAGTTGGTGTTGGTGTCGATGTCGGCTGAGTTATGATTTTCCTCGCCTCTTCATTCAACATCTGGCGAAATCGCAAATTAGCAATGCCAGTTTCTTCCATTTGAAATTTTTTTTGAGCCTCTTTTACCGCAGCTTCTGTTTGAGTTCCGTAGAATTGATTACGGGGTAAAGGCGTATCTGGTTGAAGTACCGCATTCAAATTTGCTTGCAAAATTTGGACAATGGTAGCTGCGAAATCTTGAGTTTGAGGGCCTGCAATACCATCAATAGTCAGCTTATAACCCTTTTGAAATTCACTAATTGCCTTTCTCGTTTCCTCATCTGTGAGAGTGGTATTTGTTACCTTCACGTCATAGCCTAATCCCCGCAGCACAGCCCGGAATTCCTCTGGCGTATAATTACGCTGACGAGCTGCAAAAGTTGTATCTGCAACCACTAAACTAGCAGTGACACAGCAGGTAACTAAAATTACCATATTAGATTTTCCAAATCCACACCACATAATTTAAAACTCCTATGGCTTAAATCAAGAATCTTCAAAAGTATATATAACTTTACAGCCGAATTTGACATTCCTTTAAAATTTGTGTTCACAATTATTAAGTATTATTTATTAATGTAATTTTAGTTAATTAAATTTAACTAAATATCTAAACAAATATATTTGCCATCATCCTATAGAGGTATCTTGATTGAGCCGTCATCATGGGCTTAATAATTATGCCCCGAAAATAAGTACATTTTCATGTATAAAAAAGCAATAAAAATGACAAAAATAAAATCTTCAAAACGCCAAAATCTAATCTTTGAAAGACTAATGGCATTGATTGCCACAGTAAATCTAGGATTAGTGTTGTTTGATTTAAGCTACGTACCTTGGCGGGATTTTTATTTGCGGAATTTTCCCCAAATCACCCAAATTTATGATCCCATTAAAGGAATTGAAGACCATAGAGAAACAAAAAATTATTTAAACAAAGTCGATGCATTGCAAGAACAGGTTAGTCAAACTAGGTTAACTTCACCAGAAGCCAAGACCAAACTGGAGGAACTTGGCCGTCTGAGCAGCGAAATGGTTGACAGTAATCCATTTGCAGCAGTGAATAAAAGTGGTAACTTTGAAAAAGCCAAAAATCGGCTGCGCGATCGCATTGGTAAAGAATCGGCAAAAGAGTCTTTTTCGCAATTTTGGAGTCCAGAATATTTATCCGAACAACGCTGGAACCAAGAAATTGATTTTTTTAACAGGCAAATTCGCCCCTTAATCGCCAGCAACTATTTTCGCCGTATCGGTGAAAATGGCGACCTTCTGGATAATTTTTGGCTGATAGACCTACCATTCGTATTTTTATTTGGCGCAGAGTTGTTGGTGCGTTCCTTTTATCTGCGTCGTCGTCACCCCAGTTTTACTTGGGTAAATGCCATATTGTGGCGATGGTACGATCTATTTCTCCTGTTCCCTTTTATGCGTTGGTTACGCATCCTACCCGTAATTATTCGCCTTGACCAAGCCCGGTTATTGAATCTGCAACCGTTACAACAGCAAATAAATCAATCAATATTAGCTAATTTTGCCGAAGACCTTACAGAAATAGTCGTAGTTAGAGTAATTAACCAGATTCAAGGGTCAATTCGGCGCGGTGATTTAACCAGCTGGCTAATGCAGAAAGAGAATCTGCGACCCTACATAGATATTAATAATACGAATGAATTGGAGGCGATCGCCGGAATTTTGGTAAAAACATTAGTCTATCAAATACTACCCAAAATTCAACCAGAAATCATTGCCATTTTACGCCACAATATTGCCACCACCATCAATCAAGTCCCTGTCTACCGCAACCTCCACAATGTTCCGGGAATAGGAGATATGCAAAACCAACTCAGCGAACAACTAGCAACTCAAATCACCACCAACCTTTACAGTGCTGTCACTACGGCTATAGAAGATCCCGTGGGAGCTAAACTTTCTAGTCAACTAGCCGAAAGCTTCACCACAGCCTTGAGAGAAGAAGTGCAACAAAAACACATAATTAGCGAAATTCAAAGCTTAATGTCCGACTTCCTCGAAGAAATTAAGCTCAACTATGTCCAGCGCTTATCCCAAGAAGACATAGACCAGATTATGGAACAAACTAAACAACTAAGAACAAAATCATCAGTTCGGCCATCAGCAGATCAAGGTACTGTTCTCCCAGTCAAGAAGCAAAGTTAATGCCATTAGGGAGACAAGTCCAGGAAAAATTGACCAATGACCAATGACCAACAACTAATGACTAATGACTATTGACTATGAAAGAAATGCGCTAAACTCGGAATAGAGACGAACCATTATTGATTCGTCACAAGACTTCTTGGAAGATATCCCTATCGCAGGAAGTGGGTCTATGCCCACTTTTTTTATTGAAATTTCGCATGACTCATCCTTTAGTTCCACAAATTATCGATTTAGCGACACCAGTAGCAGCAGAACTGGGCTTGGAAGTTGTTGGCATAGTTTTCCACACTAACCAACGTCCACCAGTATTACGGATAGATATCCGCAATCCCCAGGAGGATACTGGTTTGAATGATTGTGAGCGCATGAGTCGTGCTTTAGAAGCTTCCTTAGATGCGGCAGAGATCATTCCAGATGCTTATGTCTTAGAAGTTTCCAGTCCGGGAATTTCACGACAATTAATAACAGACAGAGAGTTTATTTCCTTCAAAGGATTTCCGGTAATCGTCTCCACTTCCCCACCCTACGACGGACAGCAAGAGTGGATTGGTAAGTTGATTCGCCGGGACGAAACCACTGTTTACTTAAATCAAAAAGGTCGCGTGATCGAGATTCCCCGCACCCTCATTACTAGGGTGCTGCTAGATGAGTGCCAATAGAAAAGGAACTAAGGGCTAGAGGCTAGAGACTAAGGATTAGTGCCGCAGGGCGTTCGTCAAAAGTCAAAAGGTTGGAATTTTGGGCTTTTGGACTTTTTCAAATAGTACGCCTATTTACGCCTAGTGGCACTAGAAGCTAAAGGATAGGGAGTAGAGTCAAACTTTTCTCTAATCCCCAGTCTTTGATGCGTAGTTTCTCACTCCTCATCCCTTACAGACGTGATTAATCGCGTCTGCGCTGTTTCTTATCTCTATTTTTTAGAATCGATTTTAAAGGAGATTGCTTATGTCAATGGTTAGTTTACCAGGATTAAAAGAATTAATTGAAAGTATCAGTCGTGAGCGCAATTTGCCTCGTTTAGCAGTTCAATCAGCTATTAGAGAAGCCTTACTTAAAGGCTATGAACGTTATCGTCGCGCCCAAAACTTAGAAAAAAGACTGTTTGATGAAGAATATTTTGATAATTTTGAAGTAGAACTGGATATTGAAGGAGAAGGGTTTCGCGTTCTTTCTACTAAAAGCATTGTCGAAGAAGTTGATAATTCAGACCATCATATTTCCTTAGAAGAAGTACAACAAGTTGCTCCTGAAGCGCAATTGGGAGATTCTGTAGTGCTGGATGTCACGCCAGATCAAGGTGAATTTGGTCGCATGGCCGCAATGCAAACCAAGCAAGTACTAGCGCAGAAACTCCGGGATCAACAACGCCAAATGGTGCAAGAAGAGTTCCAGGACTTGGAAGGAACTGTTTTACAAGCTAGAGTTTTGCGGTTTGAAAGACAATCGGTAATTTTGGCAGTAGCCAGTGGATTTGGTCAGCCAGAAGTGGAAGCGGAATTACCAAAGCGAGAACAACTGCCCAATGACAATTATCGCGCCAACGCCACGTTTAAGGTATATCTCAAAAAAGTTTCCCAGGGGCAGCAACGGGGACCTCAGTTATTAGTCTCTCGCGCTGATGCTGGTTTGGTAGTTTATCTATTTGCCAACGAAGTCCCAGAAATTGAGGATGAAGTGGTTAGAATTGTGGCGGTAGCACGAGAAGCTAACCCCCCTTCCCGTTATGTCGGCCCTCGAACTAAAATTGCTGTAGATACCCTTGACCGAGATGTAGATCCAGTTGGGGCTTGTATTGGAGCCAGGGGATCACGGATTCAAGTCGTAGTTAACGAATTACGTGGCGAAAAAATAGATGTGATTCGCTGGTCTCCAGACCCGTCTACATATATTGCTAACGCCTTGAGTCCAGCACGGGTGGATGAAGTTCGTCTCATGGACCCGGAAACCCGGCAAACTCACGTACTTGTGGCTGAAGATCAACTGAGTTTAGCTATTGGGAAAGAAGGACAAAATGTCCGGTTGGCAGCTAGGTTAACTGGTTGGAAAATCGACATTAAAGACAAAGCTAAGTACGATTATGCAGGAGAGGACACTAAGTTCGCTGCTGCACGAGCCAAATATCAACCAGAGGAAGATGATCTTGAACTAGAGGAGCTAGATTATGAAAATCAAGAACAACTAGAAGAGGACGACGAATCTTTTGAGACGAGTGATCGAGATTAATTTATTAGTCTGATTGAGTTCTGCTACTATTGACAACATTACTAGTCTTAATGATTACACAGAATCAATCATTTCAGTGTAAGTAAAAATTGATAAAGCCAACTTTATTTTCATCCCCAGATTGCTCACCTGTAGTCAAATAAGACCAATGAAACCAAATTATCGGCGTTGTATTTGTTGCCGGAAAGTAGGCTTGAAAGAAGAGTTTTGGCGGATTGTCCGCGTCTTTCCATCTGGAAAGGTACAATTGGATCAGGGTATGGGGCGTTCCGCCTATATCTGCCCGCAAATGAGTTGCCTACAAGCAGCTCAGAAAAAAAATCGACTAGGGCGATCGCTACACGCATCAGTGCCAGAAGCACTGTACCAAATATTGTGGCAGCGTCTAGCCCCAAGTTATCCCCAAAATCAAAATTAAAATTAGGTAAAAAAACCTACGGGCGGTAATCCCCAGAGTATTTGTGCATCAAGCCGACTCTGCAATTCACGGGGTGAATGCCAAAATAGTAAATGGGTGTAGTCATTTGCGGCTTTTTCACCAAAAAAGTGGCAGAGCAATACTCCCAACAAGTTTTACTCGATTGTGTTGTGGAAGACTCAGAATCAGCAAAACAAAAAACTAAAGAATGGCAACCTGGTAGCGCTCAGGCGCAGCTTGACATCAACCATCATTCCTGGTGGAAATGCCAAAGTTAAACCGAAACATCTCTCTTTCCTGACTGGAGGCACCGGCAAAATCACCAAGGGCAACCTAAAAACAGTAATCAAAGGATGGAGATGTCGAAAACCAGGCAACCATCCGCTAAAAAACTGTAAATTAAAGGGGAAGAGTGGATGAACAACGGCAAAGTTAGAATCTACGAATTATCAAAGGAATTGAATTTGGATAACAAAGAGCTATTAGCAATCTGCGACCAGCTCAACATTGCGGTCAAAAGTCATAGCAGCACTATTTCAGAATCTGAAGCAGAACGCATCCGCATGACTGCCGAAAAACTGATAACTAGCAATGCGATGCATAAAAAAGAACAAGGTATATCCAGCCATAAATCAAATGCATCACAGACTGGCGATCGCAATCGACCAACCCCACCTCACAAACAGCAAATTTTGGAAATTCGCAAACCCAAAATATTGAGAAACACTACCTCTAACGCCCCAGAAGCTTCAGTTGCTCATGATAGCCAACAAGCTTCCTCGGAAGTGAATTCTACTTCAACACCAAAGACCTTCGATACAACAGTCTCACCCATGAAGCCGACGGCACCAATTCGACCTGTACCCCGGAATCAATCTGAGACCTCGCCAGAACCTGCAAGCACACCAGCAGCTCAAGTTTCTAAGACAGAGGCACCGGAAACAATAGCAACGGGAAAACCTGAAAAAGCGGTCTCACCAAGACCGAAAGCGGAAAAACCCCAAAAACCGCATCTGGTGTCCCCACCAGCCCGGCCATCTGGGAATTCTCAAGTAGCCACTGAACAGCTAACTCCATCCGAGAAACCATTACTCAAACGAGATCAAACCAAGCCAAAAGTTGCGAAACCAACCACCAGCGATACCCCACAGGCTCCAGTTCCCAAACAAGCTCGTCCGACTCCATCTCCCACAAGATCCGAGCCAAGAGGAAATAGACCTCCCGGACAATCACCACTGGTAGATGGGCCAAGACCCAGCCGGCCAGTACGTCCATCTGAAGTTGTAGCCGCAATGCCAACTGCTACACCACCTAGACCAATGTCAGGCGGACAAGGAAAAGAGGATCTAGGCAATGATCGAGTTGCAGTCGAACTACTTGATTTAAAACGCCCCACGCCACCACGTTTAGCCAAAGGTGGGAAAAAGTGGCAAGAAGAAGAAATCATTGACGAAATCAAAGAAAAGGCTGGCAAAGTCGGGGTTAAAGGCAAGCGAGTCAAACCAGTTGTTGAGGATGACTTTGAAGAAGACGATTTACTCGATGATGAGGATCAAGACTCACCAGCTACTGTCCAAGTCAGTCTTTCCATCGCCCGTCCTCCCAAACCCAAAGCGGCTCGATCTGCACAGTCACCCACTGCGGCAGTTATTAGCGCCCCCACTACTAGAAAGAAAAGATCCTTTTCTTCTCGTCGCGAACAGAACCGTCGCCAAGAAGTGGATACCAAGCTAGATCGTCCAGAAAAAGTAGAAATTACGGGGCCAATGACAGTCCAAGAACTGTCTGACCTGTTGGCTGTTGCCGATACAGAGATCGTGAAAATCCTGTTCCTCAAAGGCATGGCGGTTAGTATCACCCAAAATTTGGATATCCCAACAATTAATTTGGTAGGTAAAGAGCTAGAAATAGAAATCGAAACCGCCGAACGAGAAGCAGAAGCGCGCAAAGTCACAGAAATGTTGGATGTGGCAGATATGGAACTACTCCAGCGCCGTCCACCAGTAGTGACAATTATGGGTCACGTAGACCACGGTAAGACAACTCTGCTCGATTCCATTCGCAAAACCAAAGTAGCTTCTGGTGAAGCTGGTGGTATTACCCAGCACATTGGTGCATACCATGTGGATGTAGAACACGAAGGCAAGGCACAGCAAATCGTCTTCTTAGACACTCCTGGACACGAAGCATTCACAGCGATGCGCGCACGGGGTGCGAGAGTGACAGATATTGCCATTTTGGTAGTAGCTGCTGATGACGGCGTTCGTCCCCAAACTATAGAAGCCATTAGCCATGCTCAAGCTGCCGGAGTCCCAATTGTTGTAGCCATCAACAAAATTGATAAAGAAGGCGCACAGCCAGACCGTGTTAAACAAGAACTGACTCAGTATGGTTTGACACCTGAAGAATGGGGTGGTGAAACTATCATGGTTCCTGTGAGTGCTATCAAGGGTGAAAACCTCGATACCCTCTTAGACATGATTCTGCTAGTAGCAGAAGTAGGAGAACTATCAGCTAACCCAGATCGTTCTGCGAAAGGAACAGTCATTGAGGCGCATCTAGATAAGGCTAAAGGAGCAGTTGCTACCTTGCTAATTCAGAATGGTACCTTGCACGTCGGCGATATGTTAGTAGCTGGCTCGGCATTTGGTAAAGTGCGGGCGATGGTTGATGACCGAGGCAAAAGAGTAGATATTGCTAGTCCTTCCTTTGCAGTAGAGGTACTAGGTTTAAGCGATGTGCCAGGCGCAGGTGACGATTTTGAAGTCTTCGCTAATGAAAAAGAAGCTAGATCCCTAGCTGCAACTCGCGCCGACAAACAACGTCTATCTCGTCTGTTACAAGGACGTATTACTCTGACAACTCTTTCAGCTCAAGCACAAGAAGGCGAGTTAAAAGAACTCAACTTGATCCTGAAGGGAGATGTCCAAGGTTCTGTGGAAGCCATTGTGGGATCTCTCCGACAAATTCCCCAAAACGAAGTTCAAATTCGGATGCTATTGGCTACTGCTGGAGAAATAACTGAAACAGATATTGACCTAGCCGCAGCTAGTGGAGCTGTAATTATTGGCTTCAATACCACTTTCGCCAGTGGTGCTAGACAAGCCGCCGACGAGTCTGGGGTGGATGTGAGAGAATACAATATCATCTACAAACTATTGGAAGACATTCAAGGAGCCTTGGAAGGTCTTCTGGAACCAGAGTTGGTGGAAGAACCCCTTGGTCAAACCGAAGTCCGTGCCGTCTTCCCAGTCGGTCGTGGAGCCGTTGCTGGTTGCTATGTGCAGTCTGGCAAGTTGGTTCGCAACTGCAAAGTGCGAGTGCGTCGTTCCGGTAAGGTGGTCTACGAAGGTGTTCTTGATTCCCTCAAACGGGTCAAAGAAGATGCGCGAGAAGTTAACTCCGGTTACGAATGTGGCATCAACATTGATAAATTCCATGACTGGGTTGAAGGAGACCTGATTGAAGCCTTCCAGATGGTAACTAAGCGTCGTACACTCACACTGACGAAGTAATGTCGGTTACTAATTGCTGGGTCGTGAGCAAAAATGATGAGTTTTGAGTTGAAAAGAGTTAACAACTCAAACTTCAAAACTCATCCCCCCGCACTGGCTATGCTTGCCATGCTTACAGCGTTCAGCAATGCCAGTTGCCACCCCGCACAGCAGGAATTTTTGTATATCGGTTTTGGCCTAGAGAACTCCACAAAAAAGTTGATCCAAATTTCTGCAACTAAAATGACCTTTCCTCCCCCTGCTCCCTGCCCCCCTGCTCTCAAAACGACGGAATATTTTTGTATGTGGAAGTCTCCTATAGCTTTGGGAGAAGACCGAACTAACGCCGCATCAGCGTTTACAGCACTACAAGTTTTATATGGCCTCATTTCGCTCTGAACCTATTTTGTGGATTCATGTCGCAGGGTTGGCAACGCTGCCAATTTTTTTAGTCCTGTGTTTGTTATTTTTGTCTGTGGGTGAACCGCTTTTGCCACTGTGGATGGAGTTATTCCTAGTCGCTGGTATTGGTGTTTTACCACTATTATGGATGCAATTGCACCGCCCTTTTTATATATTTGCCATTTTGGGTGTAGCACTGAAGCCGGAAAACCTCACGGAACAACAGCGTAAAATCCTCTGTTTAATTAATACAAAGTTAAATCGTTTTTTGTCCTTGATGGCAGCAATATTATTACTTGGAGTGTTGTGGCAACTCTATCAGGTGGTTCCACATCTGGAAAGTTTAGCTAAATTTATACCCCAGTGGCGCAGCTTAGGTTTACTGCTGGCTGCTTTAACGTTTTTTGCTAGTAATTTATTTTTACAAATTCCCGTGAGTGTGGCGCGAGTTTTGGTGACCAATGAGACAGAATTTGCTGCTATAGAACCATTATCTTTAGAAAAGATTCAGCAGGATTTTACTATTTTGGGTGTAAGGGTTAATCAAATTGTGCCTCAGATATTTCCCTCCCTGAGAGGGATTAACATAAACCCACAAAAACCTTTAAAGTAGACCCTGACGGGTGTGAAACGAGTTATGCACTTTTGCATCTAGGCAATGTCGTCTTTGCTGAACATGAAAACTGCCATAACAGTTGAAGTTAAAACGAAGGACTCAGGAACTATGGCTCAAATTCCATCTGCTAGCGATCGCCAATTTTCTGCTGACCCGGAAATTTGGTATAGTCTTAAATGCGCGATCGCCACTAGTTCAGGTTTTCAACGCTGGCAACTAGAACATTATCCTCAATTGCAGAGTCTTCGTCTGGAACAACAGGTACAAAGATATTTACGAGAAACTTTAGAAACCTTAGCTTATTAAAAATTCAAGTAATCTTGTAGACATACTTACAAGCGACGAAGTTGATGGTAAGCAAACCCTGACGCATTCTCCATCAACTTCTAAATTGGCGTGGAATAATTTTGAATTATATATGTTTGATTCCGAAACTTAGCCGATTCATTGTTAGTCATCTGATATAGTTTGGCATGGATTAAATAGCTCTTAGCTGTTATATTTGACCCTGTTTAACCAACTATTATTCAGCTCACCACAGACATCAAATGAAATATCGCGGTTTTCATATTTCTATGGCTGCGCCACGCCAGCTATCAGCAAACAATTTTCGCCATTTGTTGCACAGTCACCTCAAATTGACTCTACCCTTGCGAGTGGGGCTAACAGCTTTGTTAGTTGCATCAGGCGGTTCCATATTAATGACTACTCAGGCAAATGCCGATGTTACCCACCCAGAGGCAAATACATCGACTTTCATGGCGCAAGTGCCTACATCTGCAACGGTAATTTACGTTAATCCAGACACTGGCACAGATGCGGATGGTGTTGGTAGCACAGAAGCAGCGCCCTATAAAACTATTACTTTTGCGCTCAGACAAGCCCAACCAGGGACAATTATTCAATTAGCACCGGGGACTTATAACAGTGAATCTGGTGAGCAATTTCCTCTGTTACTCAACCCAGGAGTGACGCTACGGGGTGATGAATCTAGTAAAGGTCAGGCAATCTTGATTACTGGTGGTGGTTTTTATACCAGTCGTACCTTTGCCCGACAAGATATTACAATATTGGCTAACAATAATAGTACTGTTACAGGTTTAACTGTGACTAACCCCAATCAGCGTGGTACCGCCGTTTGGGTAGAATCTAGTAATCCCACTATCAGAAATAATACTTTTACTAACAGTTCCAGAGACGGGGTTTTTGTTACAGGTACAGGTAATCCCAGAATTGAAAATAACCTGTTTGTGCAGAACCAGGGCAACGGCATTTCCATAGCTAGAACTGCCCAAGGTGAAATTCTCAATAACTTGTTTCAAGATACAGGTTTTGGTCTAGCTATTGGCGGCACTTCCACACCTCTGATTGAAGGCAACCAAATAGTTCAGAACCAAGATGGTCTGTTTATTTCAGAATCTGCTAGACCTATACTGCGTCGGAATGTCATTCAAAACAATAAGCGAGATGGCATTGTTGCAACTGTCAATGCTCAACCTGACCTTGGTACTAATGAAAGTCCTGGCGGCAATCTGATTCGGGGTAATACTCGTCATGATGTGAATAACGCCACCTCTAGTAATACGCTTCTCGCTATTGGCAACGATATTGATCAGAGTCGCATTTCTGGTCAAGTAAATTTCGTAGCTGCCACTGTTGACCTGCCCACTGGTCAAACTGCCTTTGGAGATGTACCAGAAGGTTATTGGGCAAAAGTTTATATTGAAGCTTTGGCATCACAAAATATTATTGCTGGTTTTCCTGATGGCACCTTCAAACCCAATGACCCTGTAACCCGCGCTCAATTTGCCACTATTGTCACCAAAGCTTTGACACCACCAGTGAAACGCGCAGGTATTGATTTTAGAGATGTGTCCAGCAATTTCTGGGCTTACGGTGCGATTCAATCTGCTTACCGCAGTGCATTTCTCGCAGGCTATCCTGATGGTAGATTTCAACCACAGCAGCAAATTCCTAGAGTACAGGCACTTGTTTCCTTAGCCAACGGTCTGGGTTTCACTGCCAATAATCAGAATGCGCTTGCTGTTTACAGCGATGCTGCCCAAATTCCTAATTACGCAATTGGCCCAGTAGCTGCGGCAACTACACGACAATTAGTGATTAACTATCCCATAGCTAGACAACTCAATCCCAATCGTCCCGCAACTAGAGCAGAAATTGCGGCCTTTGTTTACCAGGCACTAGTTAATGCTGGACGTGCTGAACCAATTCCTTCACCTTATTTGGTAACGGCGCAGTAAAACTTCTATCTTTGACATCTTTGTGATTTTTCGAGGGTGTCAAAGTATCTTTACAAAGGTTTTTGCCGACTTTGTTCCCAGCGCCAGAGAAAAATCATCAGAGCTAAAACTACGATTTGTAGAGCTAAATTAGGCGCAGCGTGGCCAATATCTCTTCCAGCTAGGACTTGAAAAAAGAAAATAAATGCCCCAATTAAAGCAGATGCACCAAAACCAATATAGATAAATTGTCGGAAACCACGATAGGGTGCTGCCATTTCGGCTTTGAGGCGAGCATATTGTTCAGAATTAAGGGAATTTTTAGAATTTGGTTTTACCATTATTAAAGAATGCTATAATGTTTTGCTGTACGCGCCGATGTGGCTCAGTGGTAGAGCAGCTGATTCGTAATCAGCAGGCCACGGGTTCAAATCCCGTCATCGGCTTAAGGCGAATTACTGAACAATACTTCACTTCTAGTATTCTCCCATGTAGGATGTTTTTGTGTGCTGCGATCGCGATCGCCGGAGGCGGGGCTTTGCCCATCGCTTTCTCTGGGTTTTTACAAGGAATTTCAGCCATAATATAAATATTTTTCCTAAAAAAACAAATTTTCGAGGCAATATGCAAGTTATCCCTCAAGAAAAACCGAATACACCCCAACCGTCAACCTTTACTTCTATTGAGGATGAACGCCAGCATCGGAAACAGCGCCTCACCGCAGCATTACGCCTGTTTGCTCACTATGGTTTTGATGAAGGTATTGCCGGGCATATCACGGCACGCGACCCAGAACACCCAGAACATTTTTGGGTTAATCCCTTAGCGATGCACTTTAGCTTAATTAAAGTGAGTGACTTGATTCTAGTTAATCAACAAGGTGAAGTAATTCAGGGCAATTACCCAGTAAATCAAGCAGCTTTTGCAATTCATTCTCAAATTCATGCAGCGCGTCCCGATGTGGTAGCAGCCGCTCATGCTCATTCCATATATGGTAAAAGCTGGTCTAGCCTCGGCCGTCTCCTTGACCCCATTACCCAAGATGCTTGCTCATTCTACCAAGATCACAGCCTATTTAATGACTATACAGGTGTGGTGTTAGAAGTAGAAGAAGGTCAACGTATTGCCCAAACATTAAGCAGCAATAAAGCTATTATTCTCAAAAACCACGGTTTGCTTACAGTTGGTCACTCAGTTGATGAAGCTGCGTGGTGGTTCATCACAATGGAGCGTTCTTGTCAAGCTCAATTACTAGCTGAGGCTGTGGGTAAACCTAGTACAATTAAACCTGAGTATGCAAGTTTGGCACATTCTCAGGTGGGGTCACATTATTTGGGTTGGCTTAGTTTTCAGCCATTATACGAGATGATTGTACGGCAAGAACCGGACTTGCTGGAGTGAAAGCCAACTTTTTTTGTTGGACCTTGAGGACTCCTGCTGCACCTAAAGCACCCAAGGCCAACATTCCCCATGCAGCGCCAGGTTCGGGAACAGATTGAGGGTGGAGTGCCGAAAATGCTACATTTGCAATTAGACGATGAGCATTTGTTGTGGGATGTACGCTATCAAAAAATAAAAACTCGTTTTGTTCACCAACATCACAGACATTGATGCTTACTATACAGGGTAGGGAACAGGGAACAGTTTCAGCTATCTGTCATCCCTTAA
>NZ_JAYGHH010000075.1:0-14216 GCF_034931045.1 Nodularia sp. UHCC 0506 | reverse complement strand
AAGAGTTTTTAGTTCCGTCGAACTCACGTTAAATTACATTAAATCCTTGTAGTGAGGGCAAAGATGCCCGCCTATGTTAAGTTAAATATCGATTCGCTTAGGCATTGTTTACTGAATTATTTACAATGCTTCATAATGTCATTGATAAGTAAAGTTTATTGTATTTTGAGTTCAACAGCTAATCGCCACTGTTAGTCTTTTAATTATGTGAGCAGTTCAGCAATTCTTGATCAGTTAAAAATGCTTAGACAGATTTAGAAGCGAAGAAATTTCTCTCTGTTCATCATGTTTCGTTAAGCTATTCAGGAATCTCTTCCAAACTTATATTCACCAACTAGACAAATTCCACAAGTATTAATTACCAACACCGTTATGACTCATTACTCTATTGATTGGATAGAAGCCTGGTGTCAAGAAAATGGCTGGACAGAATTATTTGTTGAGCGGCGCAACAACTATTGGGCTTTTCCTCCCGGATGTGTCATGCCTGAACCAATTCCCAATCACGTCCTCAACTTGATTAAAGCTGAGAAGGGTTTCACTGTTGAGGAAAGAGTCTGGTCAGCATCGGCGGTAATTAGCACAATCGTAGCTATTATTTCTACATTTGTATTCAAGTGTCCCATGCCATTAGTTTTAGCGTTCGCTTTCAATGCTGTGACTGTAGCTCAATTTGAAATGGAAGATGCGTAGCCGCCGTGAAGTCAAAAGTCAAGAAGCTGATTTTATCGGCTTTTTATTGATTTGTAATTGTCTGTTTATTTCCGCCGATTGGTACTAGATATTTAATTGAGACATAATAATGAAAACTGCTTATGAATGTACTTTTAGTAAGAGCAGTTTTTATTTTATGTGTAAAAGTTAAACTGCTTTCAAATAGTAATTAAATCGTTCCCGGAGTTTTTCCACATTCATATCCTGAGTCCAGTACTCCACTAGCGCATGACCAAATGCCCAGGCGTTGCGGTCAGGTGCAGCAGAATTTTCTAGTAGCAATGGCCAAAGAGATAGCAAATCAAAGTTGAGCGGATTAACCTTACCTGTATGCAATAGGGAAAATAGGTCATAGGCCATTTGCAGTTTACCAATCACAATCGGTAATTGTTCCACTGGAATTTGCTCTGCTAGGAGATACGCCAGAGTGGGAGAACCAGTTGATACTGTGGCGATGAATTGAAGCACAGGACTTTTAAGTAGTGCAGTTAGTCCTTGAGTGGTCGCCATTTGGAAAGTATAATGATCAATGATTTTGGCAGATGCGACAGTACGAGCTTCCAAGTTACGCAAAAACCGAGCTAACCTCAGTTGTTTAGCAGGTGCGATCGCATTTACAATTTGCCAAGATAGGGCTTCTACTCCCCAAGCAACTCGACCTGTTTTGATATCGCTGGTAACAATCGGTAATACTAGATTACAGAAGTTATCCAAAAGTTGGGCGCGGTATTCGGTAGCGTTGCGAATGGCAATTTCTTTGGGACGATTCCCCGATTCCCAATTGTATGGCGGTTCCCACTCGCGGAGAGGACGCAGACGATCTACTTGGGTAATTACGGCAATGGTTGGTAATTCGGCAACTTCCGCCTGCATATCTTGGAGAAAATCCACATCCATTTGTAGGGCGGGATCAAGTGCAGGGGTAACTAAAAGTAGTAAATCTGCGTTTGTAGCATAATCAAGCACCAAATTTCGCAAATCACCACCATTCACCTGTTCATAGCCTGGGGAATCCCACAGCGTTAAAGTTTCGCCTGTGGAACTTTGCCAATGATAATTTTGAATCTGATCAGTGCTGGGTAAAACATCCACCTCTGCCAGATCAGCCTGAAATAAAGTATTAATCAAACTGCTTTTGCCCGAACCTGTGCGCCCGACAATGAGAATATTTACAGGTTTTTGGGCAACTTCTTCGGCGGGTTCGGCTTTGGCTAATATTTCTCGCAGGTTTTGAGTCTTAGCTGTGGGTAGGGTTGGTGTAGAAATACTGGCTTCTGCAACTGGTAATTTGCTACCACTGTAAAGTGCGATCGCCTGACGGCATAAATTTCTCAGCGCATTTTCCCGCAGTAGTTGACCTAAATTGACTAATAACTGCTGAGTTGCTTGGTTTGTATAACCCTTAGTAGCTTGCTTGGCCACTGCGACTACAGGATTAAATAGCCACTGCGCCCAATTCCATGCTTGCCAAACTTTCCGAGCCGATGGCTCAATTTTGCGATAAACTTCATAAGCTTGGTAAGCTTGTCCAACGGTAATCTGATTCAGTGCTGGTGATAGCTTCTGCATCCACTGATCTAAGTCATCCATCGTTCCCCGAATTAACCCGTAAGCCTGGGGTATATAAATATTCAACAGGGGATATTGAACTTGAGGATAATATATATGCGCGATCGCTGTGACTAAATCTTGGCATCGTGTCCAAAAGGTTTGCCAGTCTTCCCAAATTGGGCGATCGCTATCTGCTGCTTTGAGAATCTGTTGCAGTGCTATTTCTGCCTGTTTAATACTATCGCTTTGGGCTGGTAGTCCTACTGGCTGATCTGCGGCTGATTCTAACTCTTCTGTGACTTCTGCCAAAGCCATTTCTACCATATTGATTTGAGGTTTAGTCCATCTCATCAGCAGCCAACGCCAGCCCACAAATACCAGAGTAAATATACCCCAGATCCAACTAATACCCCAGGTGTGAATTTGCAACCCGGCACAGATGAGCAAAAAAGCAATAATTAGTGCAATGGGGAATGCTAATACTACCCATTGCCACAGTTTTAATCGCAGCATTTTTTAGTGATCCGCCCTAATTTTTGATACTCCCTACATCTATACTAAATTTATCCCAAAAAACTTCTATGGGGAATCAAGGCTTATTTAAAACCCTTCACTGACTTCTTTTGTCCCTTACCTTTGGGCTTAGATTTGTTAACTTCTGCGATGGCCTCTTGAAATAAGTTGTGCAGATGTATCGGTACACTGGCAATTTCTGGTAAATCTGGCTCTATAGGTTTGTCGAATTCCTGTAAAAGTGAATCCAAGTTATTTGCCAGGCTAAACTCTGGACGTTGTAGAAAATCTTGCAACAATTTTTCTAGTGGAATTGGATACTTTTGGGCTAAACGATGCCAGATAAAAGCATTAATACTTTTGTCTTCCAGATAGTGGCGAATTAGTTTTTCATTACCTTCAAGATTTTGCCCATCTTCATCTGAGAGAATTGCTTGCATCCTACTATAAGTTGGTAAAAACATTTGTCCCCAACGAGGATGAGAAAGAGTCGTAACTTGTTCTGCTTTCCTAAGTTCGGCAGGTAAATCAACCTTTGGCATGACCATTTTAGTCTTGTTGGTACTCTTGTTCTCTTTAAAAATTTGAGAAACTACATTGGAGTCTGCACCAATTTCTTTGGCGACTGTTTGTATTTCTTCTTCGCTAACGCCAGCTTCTTCTGCCATTTCCGCCAGAGATTTGGAAGAATCAATTCCTGCCTCAGCCAAACGTTTTTCAGTAATTAACTCTTGAAATTCTGCGATTTTTTTATTCAGTTGGTATCCCGGTAATGTAATTTCATCATTGCCGAAAAAGTCTATAAACTGCTGATGATATTGCTCTACTGATTGCCAAGCTTCTTCTAACAAGTCAGGAGCATCGCTATAAAGATTATTTTTATAGTTTTCTTTGAAATTACCAATTGCTACAGCAAGTTTTGGCTTACCCAATTTGCCCATTATTGTGTAAGGGCTAGAAAACATCCAGTCGCTATTATTAATGGGAAAAATATGAGTTAGTAATATTTCTCCGACTTTCAAGCGAGATAATTTCTCTAAGGTTTGAGTATCACTGGGTTTGACAATGTAGCGTTTATCTGTGAGCCAACTGGTAAACTCAAAGCTATCGGGTAAAATATTAGTTATGGCAAATAAGCCAATAAAACTACGATGCCAGTTTTTTAGTAAATTACAATCGCTCTCTGATAAATCTTGATTGTTTTCGATAAACAATTCTAAAGGGGATTTATCACCAACTTGTCCTTCTACAAGAAAGCTATCAATAATTAAGTCTTGCTGACTACTATCTCCGCTACCACGGCGCAGATGTTCTGCTGCATAAGTTTCGAGTGCTTCTGCTAGTTCGCCTTCTGCATCTAAGACAAAATCGACTAAGGCTTGTTTTAATTGGTGCGATCGTTCTAAAATGGCATCCACAGGTAAATCTTTTGGTGCAACAATTGCAGTTTATAGCTTTTAAGAGAGTTTTTGCATCTAGCGATCGCTAGATTTTATAATTAGGCAGTATGCCCAATGAAATAAATACAGGACTTACGCAAAGCAACAGAATGTAAAATCGGCAAAACCGTTGCGCTTGCTTGATTTCACTATAGCTAACGCCACGCTACGCGGTAAGCGCAGCTATACCCGTCAGGGCTTTACCTTCCATTCGCAATGACATACATTCAGATTTTCACACCTGCCTACTTAAGTAATTACATAATTGACAAGAAAATGAGGTTATAAGCATGACATATAAATGTTTATGTGGTAAAACAATCAGAAAAGCAGGAGAGATTCAATGTTCTGCTTGTAGGAAAAATAGGAATTTAAGCACACAAATGAAAATCCCAAAAGTTTTTAACTATTCTTCTCCAGCTAGAACTTGTTTATGTGGGAAGAAAATTAGGGATAATACTCAGCTTTTTTGTTCTGTATGTCGTAAAAAACGAGGTTATTAGTCATGCAAGCGATCGCTCATAGTTTACGTTTTCAAAATGTTGCTGTACCGTAGTGATCACATTAGCATCATCCCACTTGTAGCCACAGAACAAAACCCAATCCCAGGAAATTGCCTCTTGAGAATATTTAATTTTTAACAAAAAACCTGAAATTTTATATCCTCTTGAGGACAGGTTTGAAATCAGCAACTTTGCAAAAGGTCTGGTGATTTGAGACGATATCCTAGACCGTGCATGGTTTCAATAAAATCTTCTGGTGCGCCAACTGCTTTGAGTTTTTGGCGGACACTTCTAAGATGAACTTTAATAGTATGTTCGTCGGGAGATGTTTCGCTTGTCCATAGATTTTCGATAATGAGGCTGCGACTAAGAACTCGCCGACCATTTCGCAATAGTAATTCTAAAAGACTGTATTCTTTTGGTGTTAAATGGAGAAAATTATTTCCATAACTGACTTCGTAGGTGCTAGGGTTAAGTTTTAAATCTCCCCATTGCAATATAGGTGTGGAGTTTGTGTTACCTCGACGTAATAAAGCCCGAACCCGCGCAAATAATTCACCTAAATCAACAGGTTTAATGATGTAGTCATCTGCTCCAGCATCTAAGCCATTAATCTTGTTGGTGATTGTATCACAAGCTGTAATCATCAGAATCGGCATTTGATAACCGTGCGATCGCAACCGATGGCACAGACTAATACCATCTATTTCCGGTAACATCAGATCCAACAGCAGTAGATCATAGTTTAGGGCTTTGGTGCAATCCCAAGCGGCTTCTCCGTCTGTGGCAATGTCAACAACATAAAGCTGGTCTGTTAGTGCCTCTGCCAAGGTTTCCGCTAAACGAATATCGTCTTCAACTAAAAGAATTCTCATCAGAGTATATGGTTAGAAAGCAAACCTTAATCATCACTTTACCGGACAACGGCTGGGTTTATTAACGGGTAAATTATGGCGTTTTAGCTACAAAATCGGCAAAAAAGCGATTTTTTTCAATTAGAAATCCAAAATACTTCTTCTAAATTTGCAATACTTATTTACACATTCAATTGCGAATTGTAAAGATTTTAGTTTTTCTACTAATCTTTCCGATTTATTTACAATTTCCTTACCTATTTATTTACACCAAACCCCTTAATCTTCTAAATCAAGGCGGGTAAAGGAAATGTCTACTTTCCAAAACCTAAAAATTTAGGAGAAATTGAAGATGCTTGATGCTTTTTCTAGAGTAGTTGAACAAAGCGATCGCCAAGGCGCATATTTGACCGATGATCAAATCAATGCTCTCTCTGCTATAGTTGCAGATGGCAACAAACGCTTAGATGTTGTTAACCGTTTGACCAGCAACGCTTCCGCAATCACCGCAAATGCTTATCGCGCATTAGTAGCTGAAGAACCCAACGTATTCGGTCCTGGCGGTGCTTGTTTCCACCACCGTAACCAAGCAGCTTGTATTCGTGACTTAGGCTTCATTTTACGTTATGTTACCTATTCCGTAGCTACTGGAGATTCCAGTATTATGGATGATCGTTGTTTGAACGGTTTGCGCGAAACCTATCAAGCATTGGGAACACCTGGCGCTACAGTTGCTTCCGGCATTGGCAAAATGAAAGATGCCGCGATCGCTATTGCTAACAATAACAACGGTATTACCCGTGGTGATTGCAGCAACTTAATGTCTGAAGTAGCTAGTTACTTTGATCGTGCAGCAGCAGCAGTTGTTTAATTTTGAATCGAATTTTCATTCATTTGATCAGCCAAAATAATAGATTTTTAGGAGAATTTTAACTATGAAGACCCCTCTTACCGAGGCTATTGCTGCTGCGGACTCTCGTGGCGCATACTTAGGCAACACCGAAATGCAAGCTATATTTGGTCGGATGAGCCGCGCTCAAGCTGGATTGAATGCTGCTAAAGCCTTCAACCAAAACGGTCAAAAATGGGCTGAAGCTGCTGCTAACCACGTTTACCAAAAATTCCCCTACACCACCCAAATGCAGGGTTCTCAATACGCTTCCACCCCAGAAGGTAAATCCAAGTGTGTTCGTGACATCAGCCACTACCTCCGCACCATCAGCTATTGCTGTGTGGTTGGTGGCACAGGTCCATTAGATGAGTATGTCGTAGCAGGTGTAAAAGAATTTAATGCTGCTTTGGGTTTATCCCCCAGTTGGTATGTAGCCGCATTGGAATTTGTCCGCGACAACAATGGCTTATCTGGTGACGTAGCTGGAGAAGCAAATATTTACCTCAACTATGCTATCAACGCATTGAGCTAAAAATTTACCAGTTAAACGAGTAAGGGGACAGGGAAAAACACTTTCTTCTCCCCTTATTTGATCATAAGGAGTTAAAAGCATGACCCTTTCCATGGAACAGAGGTTAGGCATCAGTGCGGTTTTAGACACAAAAATCGAACTGCGCCCTAATTACAGCGAAGACGAATTACAGCAAGTTCTCAAATCTGCTTACGAACATATATTTGGACGCGAACGAGTTTATATTGGTGGAACTTTTGCTAATGCAGAAGCAATGCTTAGAAACGGACAAATTAGTGTGCGCCAATTTGTGCAAACATTAGCAAAATCCGAATTTTACAAAGAGCGCTTCTTTTATAGCAATTCCCAAATTCGTTTCATTGAACTGAATTATAAACATTTGTTGGGACGCGCTCCCTACGATCAATCAGAAATTGCCTATCATGTAGATGTCTATGCTGCTCAAGGTTATGATGCAGAAATAGACTCTTATATTGATAGCATGGAATACACCAGTGCCTTTGGTGATTCCACAGTTCCCTATCTCCGGGGATTCAAGTCAATTCCTGGCATGAAACAGGTTGGATTCAACCGCCTATTTACACTGTATCGGGGTGATGGTAACAGCGATAATGCTGGCTCAAAAAGCCCCCGCTTACGGCAACAATTAGCGATGAATTTGCCTAATGTCATCATTCCTCCCACCACATCTATTAGATTTATATCTGATCTTGGTTTTGGACAATTAAAGAGTTCTCCCGCTCGCGGAGACAACCGGATGTATATGATGGAAGTTATCGCTGGTGGAGTTGGTACTAAAGTAGCTGTTCGTCGTAGCCGACAGTTGTACAACGTACCTTTTGATCAACTGTCCCAGAAATACCAGCAAATTCACAAGCAAGGCGGCAAAATTATCAGCGTCAGACCTGTATAAAAGTAGTTGGTGATTGGTGATTAAAAACAATTTATGATCACCAATTACCCATTACCCATTACCCATTATCAATTTATGGTTGTTACTACTTCTCCTACTGAACCCATTCTCTCTCCTGAAACTGCGATTTCTTCCCTAGACGCAGAGGATAATCAAATTAGATATTATGCTGCTTGGTGGTTAGGAAAACATCAAATTCAATCAGCTTGTGCAGCCCTTTGTCAACAACTCCAGGATGTTCGTTATCGTACAGTTCAAGGCGGCTATCCCTTACGTCGTCAAGTTGCTCGCGCTTTAGGAGAACTCAAAAATATTGAAGCAGTACCCGCCCTCATCAATGCCCTAAACTGTGATGAAGATGAGCAATTTCGGGAAGTTGTCATTGAGGCTTTAGGAAAAATTGGCGATTCCACTGCGGCTGCTCCCCTCTTACAACTTTTACAATCTGCTACACCCCAACCCTACGAAGCCTTGATAGAAGCCTTGGGAGAATTGCGAGTATTAGAAGCACGTCCGCTAGTTGAGCCATTTTTAAAACATTCCTCCGAAAGAGTTCAATGTGCTGCGGCACGTTATCTTTATCTCATCACCCAAAAACCAGAATATCTCGAACGCATTATTCAAAATCTTAATCACGAAAATCCTTATTTACGCTGGGCTGCGGTCTTTGATTTAGGAGCAATTGGTCATATAGAAGCAGCAGAAGCAATTGTGCAAGCAAAAATTGGTAATAGTCTCAAACTATTAAACCTAAAACGAATTTTAGAAACAGTATTAAAAAGCGATATATCAGAAATAGAAAAACAACAATCAACGCAAACCCTATTTCAAATCATTGATCAATTATTAATCCAACTTTAATAATAAACCAAACACTCTTCTTCCTCTCTCTGCGCCTCTGCGTGAGAAAAAAATTAATTTACCTAAAATTACCAATTATGAACACAAAAGTAGAATCTCTAATTGCAGATTATCAAACTTGCACAGATCAGAATGAACAAGCAAAAATCATCAGCATTCTCGCTGATCTTGGCGATGATCTCGCTTTAGATTTATTAGTAGATGTAGTAGGTGTAGAAGTTGCCAATCATTGCCAAGGAAATGTACGCCGAGTGGCGGCTAGGGGCTTAGAAAAGATGGTGATTTCCACTACGGACTCTGAAAAAAGACAAAGAGGAATTGACAAGCTGTCTTGGGCTTTGTTAAATGCTGAAGATTGGGCATTGCGTTATGCTTCTGCGGTTTCTTTGGGAGCAGTTGCGACAGTAGAAATCAATACTATCCTTCATCAAGCTATGACGCAAGAATCAGACCGAGTTGTTAAAGAACGGATTCAGATGATTTTGAATAATTGTCTAAATCAGGATATCCAGGATTAAATCCCTATTTTAAAATTATCAATTTTCTATAAATGTTAATTATTAGTTACTAAACAATCTCACCATGACTATTCCTTTAAAAAACTACGCCCCCTCCAGTCAAAACCAACGAGTTAAAGGATTTGAAATCCCTGGAGACGAACAACCCAAACTTTACACTACTGAAGGAACTCCGTCCACGGTAGAAATGAATGAATTAATTTGGGCTGCTTATCGTCAGATTTTTAACGAACAACAAATTCTGGTTAGTAACCGTCAGTTGACTCTAGAATCTCAGTTAAAACACAAAAGTATTACTGTTAGAGATTTTATTCGCGGATTGGTAATGTCTGAAACATTTCGTTTACGCAACTATGACACAAACAACAATTACCGATTTGTAGAAATGTGTGTACAGCGTCTTCTGGGGCGGAAAGTTTACAATCAACAAGAAACAATTGCTTGGTCTATAATCTTAGGTACTAAGGGCTTACAAGGATTCATTGATGCACTGTTGAGTAGTGAAGAGTATCAAACCACTTTTGGTGATAACACTGTTCCCTATCAACGTCGGCGGATTATTTCTCAGCGTCATCTAGGAGATTTACCCTTCAGCCAATTTCCTCGTTATGATCAATACCATCGTCAGCAATTAGAGAAACTGGGCTATTTCAAAGCTAAAGCTCCTCTGGTATATTGGTGGAAATGGCAACAAGATCCATATCCCAAGGTTTACCAAGTGATTTCATCAGCTACTTGGTTCACAGGAATTACCCTGATAGGACTTGGGACTGTTGTGGTAATTCTGTCCTATTACGGTCTAATTTCTTTGTAATATCAAGTTAATTGAGATCAATTCTATTAACAGCCTGAAAATGAATTTTCAGGCTAAATTTATTTTTTTTCGATAGTGTAGCCATCTCAGGATTTACATCACATTAATATTTTGGGAGCATCCAAACCACAAATCATATTTCCACAGCAAGAACTTAGTTGTTAGCCAATATTAGCCATTAACCTGACTGCGGGTCTATCGGCACGAGTTGGTAAGCGGAAACAACTCATTGGCAATGTAACAATAGCCACAGTATTGCCAAGCATATCGAAAAACTCAACGCTGTAGCCTGTTTCTAGTCCGGGAACATCATGTTGTTCAACTACTGTGCCAATGTCTCCAGCATATACATTATCTTCAGGAAGATCACGCAATAAGATTACATCTGAGTAAAGAGTGAAATTCATTGCAACCTCCAATATTGCTTGCTAATCAGGAAATAAAGTGATCAATCGCGGAAAGTCTCTACCTGTATCTATTTGCCAGACTGTCTTAACAAGGAGTAGCCTGTTAATAGGGGTAAGTAGATTTGCGCTCACTTCATATCTTGTACCATAAGCAGTTTCTTTAATCAGATTAACATCTACAGTTAGATGAAACTTACGGATATCTGATTCTAGCTGCTGCCAGTTATTAGGACAATAACCAAATTGGAGTAGTAATTTCGCTTTTGTCCCACCACGTTTATGTTCAGTATTCAGTAAATACTCAGTTAGCTTGGATGGTTCAATTACTGCGCGATCGCTATTTGGGATTTTCATCGGTAACATTCTCCATAATTTTACTGGAGACTGCCCTTGAAGAGAGTTAATTGCAAAAGAAAAAATTGAGAAGCGAATTTTGTAGATTTGCAACTCTGGTTTTTTCGAGCATTACAACTCAATCACAGATTACCACTATAAAAACTGGTAAATCGTGACCCACTCTAAACAACTGTATGTATTTACAGTACAGCCATTGAGTGATTCTTCAAGGCGCAGCCTTAAAGTTAGGTTGTGAATGCTACGAATTGACCATTGCTGCTGCTTCCTTAAAATCCTTTTGCAATCCTTACATTGCACACTCTCCACCCTTTTTACATCTGTTTTACATTTGTTTTACCTTTTTGGTGTGGAAGCACACGCAAAGAATTCGAGCGTGAACGAAACTAGGGTGGGAAAAAAGGAGTAAGTTAAATATAGCACAAATTTTTTGGAAATGTCTAACAAATCCCCAGCAAAGTTATCATAATCCTAAACCCCTTGCTTATGCTCAATCCATTCGGTATTTTTATTGGATTATTTATCATCACCCTGTTTACAACTTACTATCTGCTACAGCGACAAATAACTCAACGACAACGAGCAGAAAAAATTATCCGACAGCAAACTGATAGAGAACGTCTAGTAAGTCAAATAGCTCACCAGATTCGCAAATCCCTGAATTTAGACGAAGTGCTAGTCACCACAGTAGCAGAGGTAAAACAGTTTCTCCAAGCTGACAGAGTTCTAATTTATCGGATTTGGGAAGATGGTACTGGTTGTGCAATAACCGAAACTGTATCAGAAAATTATCCTTGCATTCTCGGAGAAACATTTCCAGAAGAAGTATTTCCCAGGGAATATCATCATGCTTATACTCAAGGAAAAACTCGCGCTATTACCAATATAGACCAGAGTGATGTAGAATCTTGTTTAGCAGATTTTGTGAAACAGTTTGGTGTAAAAGCTAAATTAGTAGTACCAATATTGCAAGAAGTGCGAGATATTCCTCCCTATTCTCAACCTTATCTTTGGGGTTTGTTGATTGCTCATCAATGTGAAAAAACCCGTGAATGGCAACATTGGGAAGTTGAATTGATGGTACAATTAGCCAATCAAGTAGCGATCGCAATTCAACAGTCAGAACTCTACGAACAATTACAAGAGCTGAATATAGAACTAGAAAACCGAGTCCAACAACGCACAGAAGAACTAGCTCAAACTAACATTTCTTTACGAGCAGAAATTATTGAACGTCAACGCACTGAAGCTGCACTTCGTCACACTAATCAAACTCTTGAATCTCTGATTGCTGCTTCACCTCGTGCTATTTTTACCGTAGATTTAGATAACAATATTAAAATTTGGAATCCTGCGGCAGCAAGAATGTTTGGTTGGACAGAAGCAGAAATTTTAGACCAACCTAACCCCATCATTCCCATAGAACTAGAAGAATATCAAAAAATCAGAAATAGCATCATTCAAGGTATCACTCTTCCCCGTTTAGAAGTACGCCAACCCAAAAAAGACGGTACATTGATAGATATTGTTTTTTCTGCGGCTCCTCTCCGCAACAGCAATGGAACAATTACTGGTATAGTCGCAGTAGTTGCAGATATTACAGAACAAAAACGTCAAGCTGAACAAGTGCGGTTACTTCAATCTGTCGTTGTTAATACTAATGATGCTGTTTTAATCACAGAATTTCAACCCATAGATGAACCTGGACCACGCATTTTATATATCAATCAAGCTTTTACACGCATGACTGGTTATAGTTCCGAAGATGTGTTAGGTAAAACTCCTCGTATCCTCCAAGGTCCAAAAACAGATCGGGTTGCTTTAGATCAAGTGAGAAATGCTCTTTCCCGTTGGGAAACTGTTACAGTTGAAGTTATTAACTATCGCAAAGATGGTTCGGAATTTTGGGTAGAATTTAGTGTAGTTCCTGTAGCCGATAAAACAGGATACTATACTCATTGGATAGCAGTACAAAGAGATATTACAGAACGCAAAAGAATTGAACAAGCATTACAACGTAGTGAAGAAAGATTCCGCTCACTGATTGAAAATGCTTTAGATGTTATCACTATTTTAGATACAGAAGGGACGATTCAATATATTAGTCCATCTGTAGAAAAAGTTCTAGGTTATCAATCTGCTAATCTGATCGATCAAAATTTTTTTGCCCTGATTAATCCTGATGATTTTGTCACCACTTGTTATCACATTACCAATGCAATTAAAAATCCTGATATTCCCCTACCTGTAGAATTTCGTTATCGTCATCAGGATGGATCTTGGCGAACTTTAGAAGCTATTAGTCAGAGATTTGTTGATAATTCAGAACTCACACAAATCTTTGTTAATTGTCGTGATATTACAGAAAGAAAAAGATTAGAAGAAGTGAGAGTAGCATTGGAAAAAGAAAAAGAATTAAGCACCATGAAAATTCGTTTTTTCTCAATGGCATCCCATGAATTTCGGACACCATTAAGTGTTGCTTTAGCTGCTGCTCAATTATTAGAAAATTCTCCCTATTCCTGGCAAGATGACAAAAAAAGAATTCGCAATTTACGCCGCATTCAAGATTCTGTAAAAAATATGGTACAGCTTCTTGATGATATTTTAACCATCAATCGAGCCGAAACTGGTAACTTAGAATTCAATCCCAAATATCTGGATTTAGAAAAATTTTGTCGTCAGTTTGTTGAAGAAATACGTCTGAGTGATGCTTCTAGACATATACTAGCTTTTATTTGTGAAGGAAATTCGGAAAAAACATATTTAGATGAAAAGTTGTTGCGTTCAATATTAGGAAATCTCTTGTCAAATGCTATTAAATATTCACCTGAAAACACTCAAGTTGATTTTCATCTCATCTTTGAGGAAATGGAGGTAATAATTAAAATTTGTGACCAAGGAATTGGCATTCCCACAAATGACCAAAATGAATTATTTGAACCATTTCATCGAGGTAAAAATGTTCGTAATATTCCCGGTACAGGTTTAGGTTTGATGGTTGTACAAAAATGTGTAGATTTACACGGAGGCAGTTTAAATATTATTAGTGAATCTGATCATGGTACAACTGTTACTGTTACATTGCCCTTAGTAACGTAAGTTGCTACGTTGCTATGTATTTTTAATACAAGTATATTCTTCCACCGTCGGTAGATGTGAACCAATAGTTGTTGCGCCGCTCAACAAATAATTCTGTCCAGCCGTTTTCTTGACACCAGGCTTCAATCCAATCAAGAGAGTAATGAGTCATAACAGTACTAGTAATTAAGACTTGCGAAATTTGTGTATTTAGTGAATATAGATTTGTGAGAGATTCCTGAATAGTTAGTCAATCATGATGAACTTGGC
>NZ_JAYGHH010000074.1:0-15894 GCF_034931045.1 Nodularia sp. UHCC 0506 | reverse complement strand
AGTAGTATTTGCATAAATTAGCCTTCACCCACATCAAACCTCTGTGTACCTTTGCGTTTAAATTCCCCCTCAACTCACTTTAAATCTAATAATCCTTCCTCCTTCAACTTAGGACTAAAACGAAATTGTTCTTGTAACCCCCTGTCTTTCAATACCACTAAAATTTCTGCTTCTACTCGCCGGGCTATATTTTTAATAATTTTTATTTGTGCTAATTCATCATTAGCTGGATGGTGATATTTTTCCTGTTCTTCAGAAGTCATTAACGGTTTAACATTTATCGGCTGTGTCCATCTTGCCTTATTCTCTGCATTTCCTAAAGGAACACTACCATTTTCAGCAATCCAAGCATTTTCAATATTTTCCAAAACAGTGCGACTAGGACGGGCAATAGTTTGAACCTTCACCCAATAACACTCTTGAGGCTGACGGACTAAATGTTGCTTCAGGCTGAGATAAACATCACGGGAATATCCTACAAATTGCAGCAATTTTCCTTGATCAAAGATAGCATATACCCCTATTTTGCCCTGATAAATTTCAGGTAATTGGCCATTGTCATCAATGTAAGGAGAATAATTTAAATTTGCCAAAGCAGGAATATTTATTTCAGTAGTCATATATAAAACCTAAAACTTGCTATTATTTTCTTGAAATTTGAGAAATAACACATTTTATGATCAACTAATTTTTTGATAAACTGCACAAAGGCGACTAGGTTGAAAAATCTTGGCAGTAAACATGAAATTTGGCGGTACATTGATGATCACATACTCATCAGATTCATTATATTTTTCTAATTCGGCTGGCATTCCTTTAGG
Organism: Nodularia sp. UHCC 0506; assembly: GCF_034931045.1. Taxonomy (NCBI): domain Bacteria; kingdom Bacillati; phylum Cyanobacteriota; class Cyanophyceae; order Nostocales; family Nodulariaceae; genus Nodularia; species Nodularia sp. UHCC 0506. The sequence continues at coordinate 15,073 of NZ_JAYGHH010000074.1, read as the reverse complement.
AGTCGATAAGCTATAGGGAACTGGTTGAAAAAGTAATTCTGCGAATTCAACTTTTCCAGACTTTGAATGTTGGCAAATTTGTTTTAAAAAGGATTCACTTTTCAAAAGATTGAACAGAGTTTCTTGTGCTTGTGGTTCTAGAGTGAAACTGCTATCAAAGTTTTGGATGATTTTAAAAGGCATTTTGTGTATAGATAGTTTATTAACTGAAACTTTATCCCAACTATCTTCTGACAAAGGAGAGGGAGGAGAAATCTTAGCTATAGATCAGCATAGTGGGATTCTGCGACTTCTGTCAGCTATGGAAGGAATTACATTAGATTAAGAATAATTAAGTCAGGCAGATTTTTTACAAACAAGCTATAGCAAAGTGCTGAGTAGAAACCAATTTAGGTCAAGGCTTTCAGCAATCAACAATGTCCTAACCTCCTTGGCGTTTGTTATAAAAGTAAAAAGACAAAAGAATAACTTCTTTTGCCTTTTATGTGGAAAATTTTAGCTTTTGGTTTTAATCTGTAGCTACGCCATCCTAGCTATCGTAATCATCATCATCATCATCATCCACTTCCTCGTACTCATCCTCATCATCTTCATCTTCTACAAGGTCGCTCACTTCATCAGCAATCAACTCATCATCTTCATCCAAGATGGTTCTTTCGGTGCGTCGTTTGCCAAATCCAGTTTCCGCAGCGCTGCCAGAAGCATCTAAGTTGTAGGTACGGGCTGTGCGGTCATCTAGCACCATATCCAATGGGTCATCAACTTCATCCAAGACGGCACTGCTTTCTAAAGCCGCATATTCATCAATCGCCCCTGGTTCTTCATAGGTGTTATATCCAGTGCCAGCCGGAATCAATCGCCCGATAATCACGTTTTCCTTCAATCCCCGCAGCCAGTCAGATTTACCTTCAATGGCTGCTTCGGTCAGAACCCGTGTGGTTTCTTGGAAAGATGCCGCCGAAATGAAACTGTCAGTGTTTAATGATGCCTTGGTAATCCCCAACAGCACCGGGGTATATTGCGCCCTCGCTCCGCCGGTAATGGCCATCGCCTCATTCACCTGTTCCACTTGGCGCAGTTCCACCAACTCCCCAGGCAACATGGTAGTGTCTCCACCATCATCAATCCTCACCTTATTGGTCATCTGGCGCACAATTACCTCAATGTGCTTGTCAGAAATCTCAATCCCCTGGGACTGATACACCATCTGCACTTCATTCACCAAAAAGGTCTGCACCTTTTGTAAAGCATGACTGGCACAAGCATAAACCCCATCCTCAGAACCCAGGCTAAAGAACACCTCCAAAATTTCATGGGGGTTGGATGGTCCATCACTCAACGGTTCACCCGCCGAAATCATCGAGCCATCCGGCATCATCAAATTCTGTCCAGGTCCTAAAGGATAATCTGTCACCACACCATTGGGTTCTATCACCTTAGCAGCGATCGCTTCATCACCACCATCAGCATAAACTACCTTCAGTTCTCCAGAACGCCGGGCTAAAATACAAGCTTCCTTGGGTTTACGAGCTTCTAGCAATTCCTCAATCCGAGGCAACCCTTGAATAATATCTCCGGTTTTCGCCCGTTCAAACACCAACAGCACCAAGTTATCGCCCCGTTGTACCAAATCCCCATTTTCTATCTGCAACACAGCCCCAGGACTGACTCGATAGGGACGACCAACACGGATATTGATGGCATATTGTGGAGCCAACAGAGGGGAATCAGAAGAAGAGGAACGGTTCTCCCCCTTGCTCCCTGCTCCCTGCTCCCCGGCTTCTTTTACCTCTAACACTTGCCCAGAGTCTTCAGCAAAGATTCCCGGCGCAATTTCTGCACCTTCTACCAACAAATCACCCTTCTTCACCGTCGGTTGAGCGCTGGTAGTCATGGTAATTTTGTCGCTCTCGCGCAATACCAAACAACGACGCACCGCTTCAGTGTCTGTGCGTACACCCCTGACTATACCCCCTTCTTTACCCAATATTTGCGTCCGGGCAACTACAGATCCCGGTGCAATGCTGTCACCATCCTCCACTTCCAAACTGGTCTGGGTGCTGCCTTGGGTAGCATCGGCGGTAATATCTCGGCGAATCACCAAAGATTCCAAAATTACCAATTGCAAGCGTTGAACTTCGGGATTTTCAACATCCTCTACCAGTTCAATATCAGCAGCCAAAGGAGAAGCCGAATGGTCTTGTTCTCCATCCTGTTCAATTTCCAGCACTAGCTGAGTCCGTAACAGTTCCACACCATCCACAGATTTGACTCGTTCTGAATCCTTATAGGGCAACCTCTGTACAGCCCGCATTTGAATGGAACGTCCGGTATCTTGACTAATAGATGTAGTTGATGGCACATCTGGATTATTGGGGACAGCAAATTCCACCACCGGACGGCTCAATAATGCTGGCCCTTCTGTGGATTCAATATATTGAATGTAGCGTAATTCTGTGGCTACAGTCCCTTGGAACTCCTCCCCTGGTTGGACAAAGGTGTTATCTCGTCCCATGACAGTTTCGGGATCATCCACCATCAACAGTTCCCCAGGCTTGACCACCACTTCCCGGAGGATGTCATTTTTCTGGGTAACTTCAATCACCCCACTGTTTTGGCAGAAGATATCCTTCACCACTTCGGTGCCGGCTTCCACAAACTGCCCATCTTCCACCAACAGCAAAGAGATATCCTTGTTCACTTCGTGGGTTTCTTCGGGAATCCACAGCAAAGTCCCTCCCTGGACGACTTCATAACCTAGTTTAGCTTTGCCTTTCTTCTGGACTTCCACACCGCCAAATTTGAGGAAACCCCCGGTATTGGTGCGATAGCGTTCATCAATCAACTCAGCTACCACTTGACCATTCTGCACCTTCGTACCTGGGGTAGCCCGGAGGTTAAACACCTGGTTATTGCCAGTGGTAATTAAATAGTGGTTGCGTCCTTGAGAACTTTCCACAGTTACTGTGGCTTGGTCTAAAACCACAGAAGCCGTGATAATTTCAATTTCTCTGGTACTCTTACCGGGGATAGCTTCTGGCAAACGCACCACACCACCATGCACAGTGGTTAACTTGGTTTCTGCCAAAACTCCATTTTCGGCAATGCGATCGCCATTTTTGACTATCAATTCTGCCCCAGGAGGCAAGTTATAAACTTCTCCCGATAGCACCCAAATTAAACCACCCCGTGCGGCTGTAGTTGTGGTGTTCCCCTGCCTGTCGGTTTTTTGCTCAGGAACCACCTCCGCAAACTGCACCTCTCCCGCCAAATCAGAAGCCACATCTTTGACAGCTTTTTCTGTATTCGTGCGAGTTGTGCGACCACCCAGAGCCACTTCTGCCAGCAATTGACCGATTTTTACCTGTTGTCCTTCATGGACATAAAGTGTAGAACCTTGAGTTACATGAATTTCTTGGGCGGTTTTATCTCCAGAACCGTCTTTTTTCGGTTCCAAATTGATGATGCCGTTAGCCTCAACATAGAGGGCATCTTCACCGTGACGGGTGCGATAGGTTCTAGTTCTTAACTTGCGGGGTAAACGAATCGTTCCTTCTGTTTTAGAACGGACTTGCTGCGCCACTTCTCCGGTAAATACACCACCAGTGTGGAATGTCCGCATGGTCAACTGTGTACCCGGTTCACCGATACTTTGAGCCGCAATAATCCCCACAGCTTCGCCCAAGTCCACCATTTTGGCGTGGGCTAAACTCCAGCCGTAGCAATGTTGACACACAGAACGCGCCGCTTCACAAGTTAGGGGCGATCGCGTCACCACTTGAGTAACTCCGGCTTTCTGAATTTCTATAGCCAAATCATCAGAAATTGGCGTATTCCGGGCAGCAATCACTTCTTTGGTGCTGGGATGGATGACATCTTCTGCCACCACCCGTCCTAGCAAACGTTGCGCCAGGGGAATCAAGATTTTGCCCCCTTCGGTCATCGCCCGCACCGGAATCCCTCTGGTAGTGCCGCAGTCAAATTCCCGAATAATCACATCCTGGGATACATCCACTAGCCGCCGGGTGAGATAACCAGAGTCAGCAGTCCGTAATGCCGTATCTACTAACCCTTTGCGCGCACCATAAGAAGAAATAATATATTCAGTGACAGTCAGACCTTCGCGGAAATTGGTTTTAATGGGCAAGTCAATAATTTCCCCTTGAGGGTCTGCCATTAGCCCCCGCATCCCCACCAACTGCCGCACCTGAGAGATATTACCCCGCGCCCCAGAGAACGCCATCATATACACCGAGTTCAGAGGGTCAGTACTCTTAAAGTGAACCACCACCTCATCCTTGAGGGCTTCACTTGTACCATTCCAAGTATCAATTACCTTTTGGAACCGTTCCACCTCAGTAATTTCACCCCGTTGGTAACGAGTTTCCGTCGAGCGAATTTCCTCTTCTGCTGCCTCCAGAAGCGATCGCTTAGTGGGCGGAATCATCAAATCATCGACACTAATAGAAACCCCGGCTTTGGTCGCATACCGAAAACCCAATTCCTTCAACTTATCCGCCATCACAGCAGTGCGCGCTGTACCATAATGGGTGAACGCCCAGGAAATTAACTTTCTCAGTTGACCCTTATCAACCACTCGATTGCGAAAAACAGCCTTTTCCTTAGTCATTAATAATTAGTCCTTAATAGTTCGTAATTCGTAATTCGTAGTTCGTAATTCGTAGTTCGTAATTCGTAATTCGTAATTCCGTAATTCCATAGTTTTGTCAGTAATTCCTGTTGGGGAAGAGCTACACTCTCAGCACAGGTATGCCCCAGGCTTTACGTAATTCGTAATTTTTTAACTACGAATTACGAATTAGAAATTACGAATTAAACCGCTAGTGCTTCCTGAATAGCATTGTTGTAAATAACCCGACCAGGGGTAGTATGTACATACTGAGAAATTAAATTCCCTTGGGCATCTTCTCTGATGCGGCGGTATTTATACAGCAAAGTCCGAGTCCCATCAGCATTTTCAGTGACTTCCAAAGGCTCCTTATCTGGTTGATCAGATTCCACTTCACCATCAAACCGCACATAAACGTAAGCGTGTAAATCCACCTGGTCTTGCTGGAAAGCCATAATTACATCTTCCATCGACGCATAAAAATTGCCAGTACCTTTCTTGGCAGCAGGATTTTCCGCCGTTAAGTAATACGCTCCCAACACCATATCTTGACTAGGTGTAATAATTGGTCTACCTGTAGCCGGAGACAAAACATTATTAGAAGCCAGCATCAACAACCGGGCTTCCGCCTGACTTTCTAGCGACAGAGGCACGTGTACCGCCATTTGGTCGCCATCAAAGTCAGCGTTAAAAGCTGGACATACCAACGGGTGTAGTTGAATTGCTCTACCTTCCACCAAAACTGGTTCAAAAGCCTGAATACCCAAGCGGTGCAGCGTTGGCGCACGGTTCAGCATGACTGGGTGTCCTTCAATTACTTCTTCTAGCACATCCCACACACTGGGGTCATTGCGAGAAATCAACTTTTTGGCAGCTTTGATATTATTCACCATGCCGCTCCGAATCAGGCGATTAATCACAAAGGGCTGAAATAACTCAATCGCCATTTCTCTGGGCAAACCGCACTGGTGAATTTTCAGTTTTGGTCCCACCACAATTACCGAACGTCCAGAGTAATCAACCCGTTTACCCAACAAGTTTTGCCGGAAACGTCCTTGTTTACCCTCTATAATGTCAGACAAAGACTTCAGGGGTCGGTTATTTGCCCCCACTACCGTCCGTCCCCGACGACCATTATCAATCAAAGCATCCACCGCTTCTTGCAGCATCCGCTTTTCGTTCCGCACAATAATCTCCGGTGCGAGAATCTCTTGCAGACGCGCCAAACGATTATTCCGGTTAATTACCCGGCGATATAAATCATTTAAATCACTAGTGGCAAAGCGTCCACCATCCAGCTGTACCATTGGGCGCAGGTCGGGAGGAATTACCGGAATCACTGCCATTACCATCCACTCTGGTTTAGAACCAGTGGCGATGAAGTTGTCAATTACCCGGAGTCGTTTAATCAGTTTGGCTCGCTTCTGCCCTTTAGCATTCCCGATTTCCTCGCGCAGATTTTCGGCTTCTTGCTCTAAATTAATATCAGCCAGCAAACGCAGTAGTGCTTCTGCACCAATGCCGACTTCTACTCCCTGTAACAAGGAATCTTCACTATATATTTGGTCTTCAATTTCCAACCATTGGTCTTCACTGAGTAGCTGTTTGTAACTTAATGTTTCAGCATTGCCAGGACTCAGGACAACATAGGAGTTGAAATAGACAATCTGCTCCACATCCCGCAAAGGCATATCCAGCAGAATAGAAATGTAGCTAGGAATACCTTTGAGATACCAAACGTGGGCGACTGGGGCAGCGAGTTTAATGTACCCCATGCGGTGACGACGCACCCGTGATTCGGTGACTTCTACACCACAGCGCTCGCACACAATACCACGGTGACGAACTCTCTTATACTTACCACAATGGCATTCCCAATCCTTAGCCGGGCCAAAGATGCGCTCACAGAATAAGCCGTCCATCTCTGGTTTCAGGGTGCGGTAATTAATTGTTTCTGGCTTGGTAACTTCACCAACTAGTTGGCCGTTAGGTAGTGTGCGCTCACCCCACTGCCTGATGCGTTCCGGTGATGCCAAGCCGATTTTAACGTAGTCAAACTGATTGGTTTGGGCGGGTCTCATAATTAATGCCTCCTCCAGAGGAGCTTCGCTAACGTAATTCGTAATTCGTAATTCGTAATTCGTAATTCGTAATATTTCCTACGGAAACGCTGCTCGTAAAGCCTACGGTATAGCTTCGATTTAAGCGAAGCTTTCGCTTCAGCGATACGTAATTCTTAATTAACCATAGGGATTGGGGATTGGGGATTGGGGATTGGGGAATAAAGATTTGGTAAAATCCCAAAGTCTTCCCCCCTGCTCCCTGCTCCGATGCTTCTACTCTTCCTCTTCTAAAGATTCGCGGGAGAGCGACTCGTAGGTTGGTCGAGGAGGTGTACGTCGGGCGGATTGGTCTGCCATTAAATCGACTTCCACATCTAAGGAACTACCATCAGTTTGGGTTTCTACTTTGTGTACGGCAATGTCTAATCCTAATGATTGCAGTTCTCGCATGAGAACTTTGAAGGATTCTGGTGTTCCTGGTCGGGGAATTGACTTGCCTTTGACGATGGCATTCAAAGCTTCATTCCTTCCTTGCATATCGTCTGATTTCACAGTCAGCAATTCCTGCAAGGTGTAAGCTGCACCAAAGGCTTCCAAAGCCCACACTTCCATTTCTCCAAAGCGTTGACCACCTTGTTGTGCTTTACCACCCAAGGGTTGCTGAGTTACCAGCGAGTATGGCCCTGTGGAACGAGCGTGAATCTTGTCATCCACCAAATGCACCAGCTTGAGAATATAAGCTACGCCTACAGTAACTGGTCGGTCAAAGGGTTCCCCTGTACGACCATCAAACACCATGATTTTGCCGGGGTTATCTGGGTTGTATACCCAGTCTTTACCGGTTTCGTCCCGTGCTTCTTGCAATTTGCTATGTACAAGACTGCGGGATGTTTCTTCCCCATACATTTCGTCAAAGGGAGTAATTTTAAATCGGACTCCCAAAGTATGAGCAGCCCAACCCAACATACATTCAAAGACCTGTCCGACGTTCATCCGACTAGGTACACCCAAGGGATTTAGCACGATGTCCACGGTGGAACCATCTGCTAAATAAGGCATATCTTCTACTGGTAATATCCGAGAAATAATTCCTTTGTTACCGTGACGACCTGCCATTTTATCGCCCACTTGGATTTTGCGTTTCTGAGCAACATACACCCGGACGACCATATTGGCTCCCGGTGGTAATTCATCGCCTTGTTCGCGGGTAAATAAACGCACGTCAACGACGCGTCCTTTTTCACCGTTGGGAACTCGCAGAGAGTTGTCTCGTACATCTCGCGCTTTTTCACCAAAGATGGCACGTAAGAGTTTTTCTTCTGGTGGTTGGTCAGATTCACCTTTAGGTGTAACTTTTCCTACTAGAATATCTCCAGCTTCTACCCAAGCACCGATGCGGATAATTCCCTGTTCATCTAACTGACGCAGGGCATCTTCCCCAACGTTGGGAATTTCTCTGGTAATTTCTTCTGGGCCAAGTTTGGTTTGTCTAGCTTCAATTTCATATTTTTCAATGTGAATTGAGGTGTAGACATCATCCTGTACCAGTCTTTCGGAAATCAAAATCGCGTCTTCGTAGTTATACCCTTCCCAAGGCATATAGGCGAGGACAATATTTTGACCCAAGGCTAATTCACCGCCTTCAGTGGCTGAACCATCAGCGAGGACTTGACCAGCAACTACTCGCTCACCAATGCGGACGAGGGGTTTTTGATTTAAACAAGTGTCTTGGTTGGATCTTTGGTATTTAGAAAGTCGATATCTAATTTCTGAGTTGCTGTCTTTAGGACGGACTCGAATTTCTGTGGCATCTACATAGGTGACATCGCCATCGGTACGGGAGACGACTACCATTCCAGAGTCTCTCGCGCCTTGGGCTTCTAAACCAGTACCGACTAAAGGGCGTTCCGGCTTTAGCAGGGGTACTGCTTGCCGTTGCATATTGGAACCCATCAGCGCTCGGTTAGCGTCATCATGTTCCAAAAAGGGAATCATGCTGGTAGCTACGGACACGATTTGTACAGGGGATACAGCTACGTAATCTACTTGTTCAGGTGTTGTGGTTGCCCAGTCTTGGCGATAACGCACTGGCACTTGTGGCCCTTTAATGTAGCCATTTTCATCAACGGGAATGTCACCTGTGGCAGTCCGCAAATCGTCTTCTTCGTCGGCTGTCATGTAGACTGGCGGTAAGTCAAACCGCACTCGACCATTTTCTACTGGTCTAAAGGGGGTTTCTAAGAATCCGTAGAGGTTGACTCGCGCATGGGTGGCTAAGGAACCAATTAAACCGGCGTTGGGGCCTTCTGGTGTCTCAATGGGGCAAATTCTGCCGTAGTGAGAGGGGTGAATATCTCGCACGGCAAATCCTGCTCGTTCACGAGTTAAACCACCAGGGCCAAGGGCGCTGATTCGGCGTTTGTGGGTCAGTTCTGCTAAGGGATTGGTTTGATCCATGAACTGACTTAATTGGCTAGAACCAAAGAATTCTTTGATTGCTGCTACCAATGGTTTGGGGTTGACTAAGGAGGCTGGGGTTAAAACTTCGGCATCGGATACGGTCATCCGTTCGCGAATGATGCGTTCTAGACGGTTTAAGCCGACTCGCACTTGGTTTTGGAGGAGTTCGCCGACGCTTCTCACCCGACGATTACCTAAGTGGTCAATGTCGTCAATATTACCGATGTCATATTCTAGGTTAATCAGATAGTCTACTGCGGCTAATATGTCCCCAGGAGTTAGGACACGCATGGTGTCGGGAACAGACAGCCGTAATTTTTTGTTGAGTTTGTAACGACCTACGCGACCGAGGTCATAACGTTTGGGGTCGAAGAAACGGGAGTCTAATAGCTGTTGTCCACCTAGTACTGTGGGTGGTTCACCGGGTCTTAATTTCCGATATAATTCCATGAGGGCTTCTTCTTCGGAAAATTGCCCTTCTTTTTCGATGGTTTTTTGGAAATATTCAGGGTGGCGCAGGGCATCAAATATTTCGTTGTCTGATAAGCCGAGGGCTTTTAATAGTACCTGTGCTGAGAGTTTACGGGTTTTGTCGATGCGTACCCAAACCAAATCGTTACGGTCTGTTTCAAATTTTAGCCAAGCTCCCCGGTTAGGGATTAAGCTAGCTGAATAGGTACGTCGCCCGTTTTTGTCGATTTCTGATTTATAGTAAACTCCTGGCGATCGCACGATCTGGTTGACAATTACCCGTTCGGCTCCGTTAATAATAAACGTGCCTCGGTCTGTCATTAAAGGCAGATCGCCAATAAATACTTCTTGTTCTTTGATATCCCCTGTTTCTTTGTTTAACAGCCGGGTGGGTACATACATTTGTACAGCATAAGTACTGTCCCGCCGTTTAGATTCCTCAACGCTATATTTTGGCTCTTTGAGTTTGTAGTTATTACCTAAAAAGTGCAGTTCTAGTTTGCCTGTGTAGTCTGTAATTGGACTAAAGGAGTTGAGTTCTTCTATCAGCCCTTCTTCTAGAAACCAGCGAAAACTTGAGCGCTGAATTTCAATCAAGTCTGGCAACAAAAAGGCGGATTCCATATATGTATCTGTAGTCATGCCTTTACCTTCATCAACCTGGTTAAACTTTTTTTGAGGACACTGCTGAAATTTCTGCTTTTTGGCGTGTTCCCATCGCGTCTTTTGTGTCCATAACTATTTGGGAACTTCTGTTTGTTTATGCCCTCTGCTATTGCTAGATGTAGGCAAACGCCGCTATTGAAACTGCAAAGAGAGATTTTGGCAAGGGGGGTAATCGCCCTTGTTTTCTCTGAAGATGCGTTAAAATCCAGATATTAAGTTGATTCCTCAACAGTAATTGGCTGAAACATTGATAAATTTGTTGTGCTTTCCTCACTTCCCCTCCCAAAGTCTTATGAATGTCTAGACATTTCTAGACTGTGTGTGTCATCAATTCACCGTCTATACTTACGGTAGTCTCCTCAGACACAGGGAAAGAGCCGCGTATTTTGTCGGCTCTAATTTGTAACTTTTGGCTTGATTTTGGTGGGTTTTGCTCACAAGGTAATTTACTTTTAACAATTTTCTATAGGTTAAATACGGCACAGGTGCTTTTTTGCCAAAGTCTCGGTGACTGTCGAATTTTGACATCAGTCATAAATTCCGAACATCCGCTTGTGGAGATGAGATGGATGATCAAGTTGATAACAGTACAAAATCAAGCTTAAAAGTTTTTAATTCCTTCCTTTTTTATTATGGCGTATTCAAATTGTTTTGGAGGGATTAATCTTAGCATATTTTTGTCCTCCTAGAGTTTAATTTTTTCAGCACTACCTGCGACATAGATCGGCGGGCTTAGAGTGCTAATCCAAATAATTCACAAGCATTTTGGGTGGTTTGAGCAGCGATCGCTTCTAATGTCTCCCCACGTAAATGAGCTACTTGTGCCGCTACATAACGAACATAGGCTGGCTCATTGCGTTTTTCACCCCGTTTGGGTACTGGAGACAGAAAAGGGCAGTCTGTTTCCACTAGCAGGCGATCGCTTGTTACCATTGCGGCTGAGGCTTGGATAGCTTTAGCGTTTTTGAATGTTACTGTCCCGCTAAAACTAATGTAGAAGCCTAAATCTAGAAACCATTGGGTTTCTTCTGGTGTGCCACCCCAACAATGCATGACACCTCTGGGGGTTTGTCCTGTGTTCTCCTGCCATTTTTGCAGGATTTCCCTGACTTCTGGGGCTGCATCACGACAATGGATAATCACTGGCAAATTGAGTTCACAGGCGATCGCTAGTTGAGCTTCAAAAGCTACACGTTGGTCTGCATAGTTATCCGCTTTGTAAAGATCCATACCCATTTCCCCAATCGCTACTACTTTTGGTTCAGAACTAGCCAAAGATTTAATTTCTGCGGCTGTGTCGCTGTGCCATTTTTCCACATCTAAGGGATGTAAACCAACGGCAAAACTGAGTTCAGGAAACTGGTGTGCTAGGGATTGAATACTGGAAAACTCTGAGGGTTCGACGCAGGAATGTACGAGGCGCACTACACCTGCTGCTTGCCATCGCGATCGCACTGATGCTAAATCCGATTGAAATGTATCAAAATTAATATGGACGTGAGTATCAATCAGCTGCATTGTCGTTATCAGTCAAGAGTTCAATTGCTAGCACTGAGCGAAGTCGAAGTGTCATGATTTCGTGAACAGTAATCAGTGATATACATATATTATTTAATATACTTACTGATTACTGAACCATTGAACTACTGAGCAGATGCTTGAGCCAGTGGCTTAAGTTTGTGAGCCAACCTTGATTTTTTCCGCGCGCCATTATTCGGGTGCAGAACACCTCGTTTTACAGCTTTGTCAATTTTGCTCACAGCTTCAGACAGTCGCGTCTGTACTTCTTTCTCTAATTCTGAGCTAGGATTAGCTGCATAGACATCTACGGCACTAAAATATTTTTTCATCAGCGTTCTTACTGCTGATTTGTAAGCTTTGTTACGCAAACGATTGCGTTCTCCGATTTGGGCGCGTTTGAGAGCAGATTTTGTATTCGCCACAGTCAATTCCAAAAATACTATTAATATGTACACACACTACCAGACTTACTAATATAGCATTCATAATGCCAATGTCAGAATTTATCAAAAAATTTTTTGAGAGCAAAAGGGCAGAAGGGCAGAAGAAACTTCTCAGTAACCAATGACCAAGGAGAAGAGGCAGGGGAGCAGGGAGAAGGGGGGAGAAGACGGTAACTTCCCAATGACCAATGACTAAAAAGTATCCTTGACAAATTTACTGTTTCTGTGTAACCGATTGAGAAAATGCGTTAAAATAAGTTACTGCGGTTAAATGTTAGCTACTAAATTAGAAAAATAAGCAAAAATTATACTCAGAGCCTATTCTACTTCCTTGATTCAGTCCACTGGATGAGTAAATCTGTCACCAGAAAACTAGCAAGGAGTGCAGGCTGGGTTATAAGGGTAGGGGTATTGGCACACCTTCTCCCTGCCGTGTACCAAATAGCTTTCCCCTGGGGATAGCCCATGAGGTAAACGGGACTGAGCAATTTATAGTTGCCTTCTCAAGCAACCGATATGCTGGCAGCCTTGAGAGTATCAAAAAAATCCAGGTTAAGCTAAAGAAGAGAATTAAAATTAGCTCAACAACCTTATGGGTTAAAAGTTAAGACTAATTCTCAGGCGGGAATATTCTAAATTTTGGCATTCTCCTTACTCCATGCTGCGAATCATTACTCAGCAGGCAGATGTTGTATCAGAACTACAACGTATCTGCAATCGTACTCACGATGAACACGTGCTTCACAAAGAAGCAACCGTGCGCGAAGTATTGCAAGCAGTGCAGCGCCAAGGCGACAAAGCTGTTTTGCATTATACAGCTGAATTCGATAACCAAACCCTCAAAGCAGAGGAATTGCGTGTTACTGGCTCAGAAATGGATGCAGCCTACCAACAGGTATCGAAGGAACTACTCCAGGCGATTCAGTTGGCTGGTTGCCAAATAGAAGCATTTCACCGTCAGCGTGTCCCGAAAAGTTGGGTACACTTTGGGGATGATGATGTGGTGCTGGGCAAACGCTATACTCCTGTAGATTGTGCAGGGTTATATGTGCCTGGTGGTCGCGCTATCTATCCCAGTACTGTACTCATGAATGCTATTCCGGCTAAGGTGGCGGGTGTGCCTCGTGTGGTGATGGTGACACCTCCTGGTGTGAGAAAAGCTATTAACCCAGCTGTTTTGGTAGCGGCACAAGAAGCAGGGATACAAGAAATCTATCGTGTTGGGGGGGCGCAAGCGATCGCGGCTTTGGCATATGGTACAGCAACAATTCCTAAAGTAGATGTAATTACTGGCCCTGGCAATATTTATGTGACTTTAGCCAAAAAGCTGGTTTACGGTACTGTCGGCATTGATTCCTTAGCAGGGCCGAGTGAAGTATTAATTATTGCCGATGAAACAGCAAATCCGGTGAATGTGGCGGCTGATTTGTTAGCGCAAGCTGAACATGACCCCATGGCCGCAGCAATTCTATTGACTACGGACACGGCTTTAGCCAAAAACGTCCAAGTAGCTGTGGAGAGACAATTAGTAGATCATCCCCGGCGGATAGACACAGAAAAAGCGATCGCCCATTATGGTTTAATTGTTGTTGTAGAGTCTTTATTAGCAGCAGCAGCATTTTCCAACGAATTTGCCCCCGAACATTTAGAGTTAGAAGTTAAAGATCCTTGGGCATTACTTCCCAACATTCGTCACGCCGGGGCAATATTCTTGGGCTACTCTACACCAGAAGCTGTAGGCGACTATGTATCAGGGCCTAACCATACCTTGCCGACTTCCGGGGCTGCTCGTTATGCTTCACCTTTAGGAGTTGAAACGTTTCTCAAACATTCCAGTATTATTCAATACTCACCCACTGCACTGCAAAAGGTGGCTGGAGCAATTGACGCATTAGCAACTGCCGAAGGCTTACCATCTCATAAAGATTCAGTCAGACGCAGAATTCAGCAGGAAGAGTGATAATGAGTGCTGAGTTCTGAGTGCTGAGTGCTGAGTATGAAGAGTCCTGAGTATAAATCTAGATAGGCTGTAACTGCTGAGAATTTGTATTAAATAGTAATATTAAAGGGGTCTACCTTTGAGGAGATGAGTGGTGTTAAAAAATGTTTTGGTAGCTCTTGACGGGTCAGAAATTGGGGAGCGAGTTATTCAAAGTTTAAATGATTTGGTCTTGGCTAGTGATGCCAAAGTCATTCTCTGTCATGTGTTTCCTACAACAGAATCAGAGAGGGAATTACCCGCAGACCGCCCTCAACCAGAATCTTCAAAGTTTCCTGATTTTTATATTGAAAAACAACTGTTAGCTTATAAAGAGCAGTTATTATTTGACAGTGAACTAGAGTTGGTAACAGGTGATCCAGCAGTAGAAATTATTAGACTAGCCAATATTTACAAAGCCGACTTAGTGGTAATTGGTAGTCGTGGATTAACAGGGATGAAAAGAATAGTTTTAGGTTCTGTTAGCACACAGGTAATGGAAGAAGCTCATTGTTCTGTATTGGTGGTGAAACCGGAAAAGTCATAACCAGCAAGTATATCAGGGAGCAGGGAGCAGGCTTAAAACTCCTTAATTACAAGGGTTCTATCATCTGTTTTTCTCCTAACCACCTTGGCGGTTGCTATAAAAAAATCACAGACAACCACTTCTCAAACACCCTCTAATGGGAGATTTAATATTTCTTTGATTATCTAATTTTAATATGCCACTTTCACCAGTGATTTTATCTTCTACGGTGTCTTGAGTGACTGTCACCATAGGAACGGGTATGGTTTGAGTGTTGGTTTTGATGAAGAAAGCAAAAATTAACCATCCTGTAAA
>NZ_JAYGHH010000073.1:14351-16747 GCF_034931045.1 Nodularia sp. UHCC 0506 | reverse complement strand
ACTTCAGGCTCTATCCCTTATTCAACAAGCTGTCTAGCTATGTTGTCACCCGTTAAGAAACAAGAGTTGAGGAAATTTAACAACTCCTCAACCCTCAGAACTGCGTGTTAAAGAATAGTAAAGTCAAAATTCGTGAAAGTATTGGCTTGAACTTCACTTAAAGAGGCTAAGAGTTCATTACTGTTCTGTACACTAATCAATGTATCATTAGCCTGGATGCCAGTACCCTGAGTAATTTTCAGTTGCTCAAAGGTAAGACCACCCATTAATCCCAGTAAGTCTACTCCAGCAGTGAAGTTGAAAATTCTATCAGCACCAGCGCCGGATGACAACATAAATGTATCCATTCCACTGCCACCGTACAGCGTATCCTGACCAGCGCCACCGTTAAGAATATCATTACCACCACCGGCGTACAACCTATCATTACCAGTACCGCCCTCAAGCCAGTCATTACCAAGACCGCCATTGAGCAGATCATCACCAGCACCACCGACGAGGTAATCATCACCAGCTTGTCCTAAGAGGTTGTCAGCACCATCGCCGCCTTCTAGATAGTCATCCCCAGAACCAGCATCGAGGACATCACTGCCTTCGTGACCGTAAAGTTGGTCATTACCATCTCCACCTGAAAGAAAGTCATTACCACTGCTGCCTTCAATATAGTCATCGCCAGATTCTCCATTGAGACTATCATCACCAGCACCACCATAGAGTTGGTCACTACCTGCGCCCCCCAGTAGTTGGTCGTTACCTTCACCACCATCCAAAAGGTCATCGCCAGTGCCACTGGTGAGAATATCGTTGCCCTCTTGACCATAAAGTTGGTTATTACCGATGAGACTTGTTAGCTGATCATCGCCTAATCCGCCTTCAAGGTAGTCATTACCAGCACCACCATCAAGGGTATCGTTACCTTCCTGGCCATAAAGCTGGTCGTTACCATCTCCACCATTGAGTAGATCATCATTTAAGCCGCCTTCAAGGTAATCATTACCAGCGCCGCCATCGAGGGTATCGTTGCCTTCCTGTCCATAAAGTTGGTCATTACCAATACCGCCATCTAGGGTGTCGTCACCAGCGCCACCATTGAGGGTATCATTTCCAGCTTGCCCTAATAGCTTATCGGCATCATCCCCACCCCAGAGGGAGTCATCACCATCACCACCGTCAAGAAGGTCGGCTCCTTGCTGACCGTAAAGTTGGTCGTCGCCTATGCCACCTAGAAGTTGGTCATTACCAGCGCCACCATCGAGGGTATCATTGCCTTCTTGACCGTACAAGCGATCGCTATCGTCACCGCCTAGAAGTTGGTCATCACCGAAACCACCATCGAGATAGTCTGTTCCAGATTGTCCGACAAGAGTATCTGCACCATCACCACCCCAAAGTTGATCACTACCTGAACCGCCATCTAGGTAGTCATTACCTTCTTGACCATAGAGGCGATCGTTACCTTCGCTGCCAATGAGTTGGTCATTACCAGCACCGCCATCAAGTTGGTCATCGCCAGTCCCGCCATTTAAGGTGTCATTACCTTCTTGACCGTACAGGCGATCATTCCCATCACCACCGTCAAGTTGGTCATTGCCAGCACCACCATCTAGGTAATCTGCTCCAGCTTGTCCTAAGAGATTGTCAGCATCTTCATTACCCCAGAGATAGTCATTGCCAGCGCCACCATCAAGGTAATCACGACCTGAACGCCCATAAATGGTGTCATTACCGTCATCACCAGCAAGCCTGTCGTTACCTTCTCCACCATCGAGGAGGTCATTGCCAGCGCCACCATCAAGGTTGTCATGATCTGCTTGACCATAGAGGCGATCTCTACCATCACCACCGATTATTTGATCATTTCCACTACCACCTTCAACGTAATCATCACCAGCGCCACCATCTAGGTTATCGTTGCCTTCCTGACCATAAATTTGGTCGTTGCCTTCACCGCCAGCTACTTGGTCATCACCAGCACCAGCCTCTAGGTAGTCATTGCCAGCACCACCATCTAAGATGTCATTGCCAATTTCACTATAGATTTGGTCATTACCGTCACCACCAACTATTTGGTTATCTCCAGAGCCAGCATCTAGGTAGTCGTTGCCAGCACCACCATCTAAGATATCATTTCCAGTTCGACCGTAAAGTTTATCGTTACCGTCACCACCTGAAAGTTGGTCATTGCCAGCACCACCATCAAGATAGTCGTCTCCAGCTTGACCTAAGAGTTGGTCATTACCATCGCCACCTTCCAAGCGATCGCTTCCTTCTCCACCATCAAGGTAATCATCTCCGGCTTGACCTAAGAGTTGGTCGTTACCATCACCACCTAAAAGTTGGTCATTGCCAGCACCACCATCAAGATAGTCGTCTCCAGCTTGACCTAAGAGTTGGTC
>NZ_JAYGHH010000073.1:0-14294 GCF_034931045.1 Nodularia sp. UHCC 0506 | reverse complement strand
ATTACCATCGCCACCTTCCAGGCGATCGCTTCCTTCTCCACCATCAAGGTAATCATCTCCGGCTTGACCGATTAACTGGTCGTCACCTTCGCCACCATTGATAGTATCGTTGCCAGTACCACCATCGAGAATATCGTTTCCGCTTTGACCTAAGAGTTGATCGTCATCTTCACCACCATTGATAGTATCGTTACCAGCACCACCATCTAAGTAATCTAAGCCAGCTTGACCAATTAACTGGTCATCACCTTCGCCACCAATCAGGCGATCGCTTCCTTCGCCACCATCAAGAATGTCATTTCCAGCTTGACCGATTAACTGGTCATCGCCTTCGCCACCTTCTAAAATGTCATTGCCAGCACCGCCATCGAGATAATCATCTCCAGATTGACCTAAAAGCTGGTCATCATTTTCTCCACCGAAGAGAGTATCCTTACCAGCACCACCATCGAGAACGTCGTTTCCAGCTTGACCATACAATTCGTCGTCGCCTTCGCCACCTTCTAAAACGTCATTGCCAGCACCGCCATCGAGATAATCATCCCCAGACTGACCTAAAAGCTGGTCATCACCTTCGCCACCAATTAAGCGATCGCTTCCATCACCACCATCGAGAACGTCATTTCCGGTTTGACCATAAAGTTGGTCGTCACCTTCACCACCTTCTAAAAGGTCATCTCCGGCTTCACCAGCCAGATAGTCATCTCCCTCTTCGCCAGCCAGATAGTCATTATCATCACCGCCCCACAGTCTATCATTACCAGCACCTGCGTATAAGATGTCATCTCCGGCTTGACCTAGAAGTTGGTCATCGCCATCACCTGCGTTGAGATAATCCTTACCTTCACCACCATCAAGAAAATCATTACCTGTACCACCAACAATTAAGTCATCACCGATATCACCGTATAATTCATCGTTGTCGCTACCGCCATCAATGTTGTCATTTCCTTCTCCACCGCGAATCAGGTCATTACCAGCTTGACCAATCAGTTGGTCATTACCTCTTTCACCGTAGATGGTATCGTTACCAGAACTGTTATCGTTGCCACCATTTTCACCAGCAACCCAGTCATCGCCATCACCGGCGAAGATAGTATCGTCAGCATCACCCCCGTAGATGATATCGTTGTCTTCTTCACCGTAGAGAGTGTCTTGGCCTTCATTACCGTAAATGGTGTCGTTACCAATACCGCCACGAATAGTGTCATTGCCAAGTTCACCATAAAGCTGATCATTACCGCCTAGCCCTTTGATAGTATCGTTACCATGATCACCAGTAATAATGTTGGCATTGCTATCACCCGTAATTTGGTCGCTATATTGAGAACCAACTACATTCTCAATGCCCATTAAGGTATCGTTACCACCTTGACCATCGATGGCTGATTCAGTCTCTAAGTTAACAACAACAGCACCACTGTCACGACGGTAGCTAACTGTATCAATCCCATCACCACCTTCAAACTGGTCATTGCCAGCATTACCAATCAGTAGGTCATTACCTGCTAAACCTTGAATGCGGTTGTCTTGATTGTTACCAACCAACACATCATCAAATTCAGAGCCAATAATATTTTCCAGATTTTTGAGCGTGTCTACAGTCGCAAATCCGTCTTTGGCTGTACCTGAATTAATTTCAAAGTCAGATTCCAGGTCAATGTAGGATGAACTGGGGTTTTTAGAGTTGATGGCGGCTTGCGATCGCAAATTTACATCATTGGCATAGTTGCTATTCTCGTCAATATTAACAACAACACCACTCAGAGAGTTGTCGTAACTTACAGTATCAACTTCGCTGCCACCATCAATGATGTCATAACCTGCTTCGGCTTTTAGGAAGTCATCACCAGCACCGCCGTAAAGCTCGTCGTTACCTTCGTTACCGTACAGGGAGTCATTATCACCTTGACCGTAAAGAATGTCATCACCAGAGTTACCTTCTAGAAGATCATTGCCATCTCCACCTTCTAAATAGTCATGACCTTCATTTCCGTACAGAGAGTCATTACCAGCTTGTCCATAGAGTCTATCTTCCCCTGTACCACCTTCTAGTCGGTCTACACCAAAACCACCATCAAGAATGTCGTTGCCTTCGTTACCGTACAACACATCATCATCACCTTGACCGTAAAGCTGATCACGACCAAGACCACCAACTAGCAAATCGTTACCGTCACCACCATCTAGGAAGTCGTCGTCAGCGTTACCATACAGGTAGTCGTTACCAGCTTGGCCATAGAGTTTGTCATAACCCTCCGCACCGTCTAAATAGTCATCACCAGAGCCACCGTCTAAATAGTCATCTCCGGTACGACCTAAGAGAATATCGGCATCGTCACCACCATACATCTTGTCGTTACCAGCACCACCATCTAGGAGGTCTTCTCCAGTTTGACCGAAGAGTTGGTCATTGCCTTCTGCACCTTCTAGGTAGTCATTACCAGCACCACCATCTAAATAGTCATCTCCGGTACGACCTAAGAGAATATCGGCATCATCACCACCATACATCTTGTCATTGCCAGCACCACCATCTAGAATATCTTCTCCGGTTTGTCCGTAAACTTCGTCATTGCCTTCACCAGCATATATTGTGTCATTTTCAGAACCGCCGTCTATGTAGTCATCGCCAGTACCACCTTCTATGTAGTCATCACCTTCATCACCGTAAAGCTGATCATTTTCGGTTTCGCCAAAGATGCGGTCTGCTCCTGTACCACCACGGATCAAGTCATTGCCGGCTCGACCGTACAGTTCATCGTTACCTTCTTGACCGTAAATTTTATCATCGCCGTAGCCAGTATCGCCGGAAACCCAGTCATCACCAGCACCTGCCCAGATGGTATCATCACCATCACCGCCGTAAATGTGGTCGTTATCTGCTTCACCGTAGAGGATATCTTGGCCTTCATTACCATAGATGGTGTCACGACCAGTACCACCCCAGATTTCATCATCTCCTAATTCGCCGTAGAGTTTGTCATCGCCTTCTCTACCTTCGATAATGTCGTCTCCTGCGCCACCAGTGATAATATTGTTTTGGCGATCGCCAATGATTTCGTCAATGTATTGAGAACCAGCTACATTTTCAATGGTAGAGATGGAATTATTTCCTGCAATAGCAGAGATAATATCATTGCCACCCCAACCATCAATGGCTCTACCAGTGGTGAGGTTAACTCTAACACTACCAGGATCTCGGCGGAAGCTGAGGGTATCAATCCCATCTCCACCATCAAATTTGTCATCTCCAGCATTACCAATCAATAGGTCATTACCACCTAAACCTTGAATGCTGTTATTTTTATTGTTACCAATCAGCACATCATTAAATTCAGAACCAATGATATTTTCTAGATTTGTGAGGGTATCTGTAGTTCCAAATCCGTCTTTGGCTGTACCGGAGTTGATTTCAAAATTGGTTTCTAGGTCAGTGTAGTAGGTGCTGGGATTAGCATCAGTAATAGCTTGAGCGGCTCTAGCATTAACATCATTGTTATATGCTTGAGTTTCATCAATGTTGACAACAACCCCACCTGGTGAGTTGTCGTAGCTGACGGTATCAACTTCGCTACCACCATCAATGAAGTCGTTACCAGCTTCTCCTAATAGCAAGTCATCACCAGAATCCCCGTACATCTTGTCATTACCGATGCCACCATAAAGAGTGTCATTTTGAGCGCCACCACGCATGGTGTCATCACCGGAGTTCCCTTCTAAATAGTCGTTGCCTGTCCCGCCGTCTAGATAATCATTGCTAGAACCGCCATACAGTGAATCTTGATCAGCACCACCGTAAATTTCATCAGCACCGCTACCGCCAGACAGGGTATCAGCACCAGCTTCTCCATCTAGCAGGTCATTATCTTCTTGACCGTGGAGGATGTCATTACCTGTACCACCTTTAAGGGTATCGTTGCCTGTACCACCTTCTAACCAATCGTTACCAGAATCACCATTGAGAGAGTCATTACCAGCGTTACCATACAAGTAATCGTTGTCAGCACCACCATAGAGAGCATCATTGCCTATATCACCTATGAGAATATCAGTTCCAGACTCTCCATATAGCAGATCATTACCCTCTTGCCCATAAAGGCTATCATTACCTGTACCGCCTTTGAGGGTATCATCACCTGTACCCCCTTCTAGTAAGTCGTTACCATTTCCACCTTCTAGTAGGTCTTTACCACCTTCACCTCTAAGTTCGTCATCACCACCCCAGCCGTATAGAGTGTCATTACCTTCACCACCATAGAGGTAATCTATGGCATCATCCTCATTACCACCATCTAAAAGGTCATTTCCACCTTCACCATCAATATAGTCAGTATCATTCTGACCATATAACTTATCATCACCTTCACCACCGGAGAGAGTATCTACTCCTTTTCCGCCCCACAGGTTATCATTACCACCCTGACCCCGCAGGTCATCATCACCACCCCAGCCGTATATGGTGTCATTACCTTCACCACCATATAGATAATCTGTGGCATCATCCTCATTGCCACCATCTAAATAGTCATTACCATCTTCGCCATCAATATAGTCAGTATCATTCTGACCATAAAGTTGATCGTCGCCCTCTCCACCGGAGAGCGTATCTACTCCTTTACCTCCCCAAAGCTCATCATTACCACCCTGACCCCGGAGGTCATCATTTCCATCTTCACCTTTGAAGATATCCGTGTAATTACTACCATACATTTTATCGTTATGGGATGAGCCTTTAATGGTTTCAACTAAACCAACTGTATCTATAGTATTGAAACCATCTTGAATCTTATAAACATCTGAACCAGCATATTGTGTGGCTTGAACGATGATTTTATCAGAACTAGATGAGTAATCAGCAGTGTCATTGCCCTCACCACCATCTATTAAGTCATAGCCTTCACCACCGATTAAAGCGTCGTCTCCAGCATTACCACGAAGAACGTCGTTTCTTCCACCTCCATTTAATTCTTCTCCATCTTTAGTGCCTTCTAACCAATTATCTTTATCATTGTCACCTTGTCCATCAAAACCATTTTGCCCAACTTGTTCTTTTCCATTAGGAAAGTAGTATCCTTGAGGTTGTAGTTCATAGAAAAAATCTGTAAAATAGTCTTGAAAATGAAAGTTTTTTAAATAATTCTCTGTGAGACTGTGAGTATTAGATCCTTTAATTAAAGTACCTATAATACCTTCCATTAGACTAAAAGTTTTTTCATACTGTGAAAGCTTGCTAGTAATACTATTAGCTAATTGCGAAGATAAATCACTTGCAGAAATAATTGGATTAAAAACTCCAGAAAATGGATTAATTATTGAGTAAAACTTGTCTTTTAGAAAAGAGTTGATTGAGTAAGAGACATCAAGTTGAAAATAAGTTACAGGGTCATTAGCATCTTTGAGAATTACTCCATCATAATTACCATATAATCCACTAATAACATCATTTATGAATCCAACGGTTGCATAATTAGTAGGCGAACCCATAGAAATGATTCTAATACGATCTGGATTTGAATTAATTGTTTGTAAACCATCTTCTACAAAAAAGTTACCTTGAGAGTGAGGAACGAAAATAACTGAATCTTTTTTATTGGGTTCCAACCAATCGCTCACTCTTGGAGTCCAAAAGCTATTTTCAAATTGACTTGGATAAGGCTCATCTACAAAAAATTGTTTCAATGATTCTTCTATTTCATTGCTCAAAAATGTACCAATTAAAGCATCAGATAAATTTTTTACTAAATCAGCACCTGTGAATATGCTATCTATCACATTGCCAATTATATTACCAATATTAGTTGGATTGAGGATAATATTCCAACCATTCTCAAGTAAATTTATTGTATCTTTAGCTACGTCTACCCAACTGATCATAGATCGATTGTAATGCCCATCTAATACCACTGAGCTTGGTGGGACATTTAGACCATCATGACTGACCAAATTCAGTGTTTTTGCAATCTCTTGCATCGCACCATCAAAACCACTTGAATTAGTCAAGATTCCATTGATAAAGAAAGCATGAGTTGTTCCATTGTCTTTAATAAGTTGTTCAAGAACTGTAGAATCAGAAAAATCGTTAGCAAAAACGCGATTAGCAAATACAGAATTAAAAATTTGATTATTAGAGTTAGCCATGATTATTGTTCCTTTTTGTGTAAATATTGGCAACTGTTGAATCTTTGAGAAAAATGAACCAATCAACTTACCTTGAAATCAAATTCCGCTATAAACGCAAAAAGCCGATGTAGTAGATCAAAAAGACCTACTGCAACGACTTTGTGAGAATCACACTCATCAGGAGTCAGATATAAAGGAAATTAATTTAATAACTACTTCAGAAATACCAGTCCTCTCAACCGTGTATTTTTCTGAAGTTAAACCTGAACATTTAGCGTGGTAGCTATGAATCTAAAATGCAGCATCAGTTCAAAAATTAGCTATCCAACATGATGATTGCTTGGAGTTTAGGGAAACTCTATTTTATCTATTTACTCCTATTTTCTGGATTTCAATTGCAGTTAAAAATTAGAATTATCAGAATTGGGTACTTTCTGATTTATTGTAACTCAATTAACGGACAATTTTAGTTCTATTTCCTGATTTTTTACTATCTCCAACAGTAAAAGTTCCAGCAAAGATAAAAGCCAATAAAGCTAAAATTGTAGATGATTCTGGTACAGAAGTTACATTAGATGTTGCATCAGATTTTGATGATCCTGGTGTAGAAATTGTATCAGCAGTATTATAGGATAATTTACCTCTGAAATGTGTCCATGCTAGGTTTCCGTCTTTGCTAGATATAGCTTGAGCAGGTGCATTAGGATCGAGCTTTGACGTGTTATTAACCCAAAATCGGAGAAAATTTATCCCACCTAAATTAAATAAGCTGGGGTCATCAAAGAAAAAAGAACCTTCCCAACCATTACCGTCAAAATTTTTGGAAATATACTTTTGATTTCCATCCATCATGACACCTAATACGGAATCATAATCAGAAAGAGCAAGAGCGTAGCTGCCTAATTCGTTGTCATTTAGAGATAATACTACACGGTCATCAGCTACAATCGTACTAAAATCTAGACTAATCCCAGTAGCATCTTTGGGTAGCTCAAATGTGTAATACAAATATGTCACACCATAAAAATCTGGCATATTATTAGGAACATCAGAGCCATAATTATTATTTGAATTAATATCACCTCCTTTCATAATCCAACTAAAATTACTATTAACGGCATAACTTTGATAGCGCGGTTCTAAATAACTACCTGTAAAGTTCCAGGTTAAATTTGAATCTGCATCTCCTGACTTAATTCCTGGCTTTCCCATAGTTCCCGTATTGATAGGGATATTCAAAATAGCAGCATGAGCCGGAATTTGAATACCCAGTGAAAGCAAGAATGCAATAAGAGAAGAGAAGGATTTATTTTTCAAACCATTCACAATATTGCCTCTATTTGTTGACCAAATTAACCTGATTTATTAAGAAGATATTAGAGGTTAATTAGGTTCGATTTATATATGTTACAGCCTCTTAATCATGACATTGAAAATGATGAATACTTACCAAATGCTTGAGCATTAAGTCTGGATTCTTCATCTTTGATAAAATGTAAAGTCGCAAGTATTCAGACATTTTCTCAGTTTTCTGTAGATGTCCTATTTTTCAAATCCTCATCGCTAATAACATAGCGATAGTGAGTTGAACCTCGGAGAATTACCCGGATTTTGTCCTGGTTGATTCTTTCACTATCTATCTCTAGGTGTCCGTAACCTGTATCTTGCCAGGTTTGCAGTAAAACACTCTCAAAGCGTTTGAAAAACTCATCAATGGAATTCGGATCACTAGATGCTAGGGACATGAGTAAATCCTTTCTAGAGTTAAAAGGTTATCCACTCCAAATTCGGTGTAATCCCTAACTATGAACGTATAATGCCCATAGGTTTATTAGGGGTTATTCTGTCATCACTTTGTTTATCTCACAAAGTATAGCAGTGAATATACTTGAGTATACTTACACACTCACATTGTGTCAAGAGAAAATATCAAAAAAATTTTATACATCTGATAATGAGTTGAATATCAAGGTACTGACATCCTGAATAGATACTTATCGGGCAAATTTCAAGCTCTCCAGCTTATTCGAGAGGGATTCAGTGAAAATACTCGCGACAGTGCGATCGCGCTCTTTAATATTGACGCTGACTGACATCCCTGATTGCAACGGTTCTCTCTTTCCTCCCACCTGAATATACTGCTGCTCTAGCCGAATCTTGGCAGGATAACAGGAATAAGGACGAATCTGTTCCGGGGGTAGAGCATCAGAACCTATCGAGACTAATTTACCTTTAATATCCCCAAATTCATTCAAGGGAAAAGAAGCTATGCGGACATCTACATCCATCCCTACTTTTACAAAACCGCTATTTTGATTAGGGATACACACTTTCGCAATCAAAGCATCATCAGGAACAATTTTGAGTAAAGATTGACTACTATTAGCTACAAAATTTTTATAAGCCTTTAAATCAAAAACTGTTCCTGCTTTGGTAGCTCGAATCTCCTGATATTTTAGAACCTGTTGCGCTTGATTAATTTGGTTATCCAGTTCCGTCAACTTCTTTTCATTCTCTAAAATTATCTTATTAATTTGACTATCAATTTCTGCAATGCGTTGTTTATTTGCTTCAATTTTATTCAGCCAATCTCTTTTATAGGAAGATTCTGTATTGTCAAGAAGTGCCTTTGCTTGAGAGATAGCAATTCTTGATTTGACTATTTCTTGTAGTAGTTGATCAACTTCTGCTTGGCGTATACCTACTTCTTGTCTTTGTTTACCAAACTGAATTCTGGAAATACCACCATCTTTTGCTAAAGGTGTAAGATCAATTAAGTATCCAGTTTCATCAGATAACCTAGATTTAGCATTAGCTAATTGTATTTCTCTTTGAGATAATTGATTTTCCAATTGCTCAATTTCTAGTTTTCCAGCTACTATCCGCGAGTTAAACTCATCTTGTATTGTTCGCAACCGTGCTTTTTCCTCTAAACTCAGGTTTAATCCTTGACTAGACTCTCTAATTTGTGCTAAATACATTTGGTTTTCGGAAATTAATATATTCCTATTTTTAGTTAAAAATCGAATTTCATCGGGAATATTTATAGGTAAAATATCAGAAGTGTTGAATGTAGAACCAGATTGAATTTGTGAACGATAGAACCGATTTTCTTGTAATATTAACTCCTTGTTAGTTGTTAAGGATTTTAAATTAGACTGGGCAGTTGTGGTATCAAGTTTAATGAGAACATCACCTGTTTTAACTTGACTACCATCTTCAACATTAACAGATGCTACAACACCACTAATAGGAGCTTGAACTTCTTTTACTTCAGCTTGTGGTTCTAGCTTACCTTCAGCTTTAACAGCTTTGCCAATTTTAGCTACACAAGCCCAAATAATGCCAAAAGAAGTCACACCCACAATACCCCAAATAATTGCTCGTGATAACAAGGGTGATTGTTTTAAAATAATCGGATTGTCAAACTCAGTTTTAGGAATAAATTTATTATCCCTGATTAAGTCTGGTTCAGATAAAATCTGTTTTGCTGTTGTCACCTGATTTAAAGATGTAACGGTAGGATTGCTTGGATTATTTTTACCGTTGTATTCACTCATGATTTTTATATTTTCCTGTTTTTTAGAGCTTAATTTTTTGAACAAACACCAGAGTTTTTATGGAAATAAAAATTTCCTAAAATGGCTGTAATGTAGGGTTAGTAAATGAAACCCGGTATTAAAGTTAAATAAATACTGTTATACTTGGGCTTCCTGTTGACGATATAAACAGTAATAGCGCCCTTTTAAATCCATCAATTGGTTATGAGTTCCTCTTTCTACTATTACCCCTTGTTCCATCATTAAAATTAGGTCTGAATTTTTAATAGTGCTAAGACGATGAGTGATGAAAAAGACAGTACGTTCTTTAAATGCTTCAGCTAGGTTTAAACACACTTGTCTCTCAGAGTCATAGTCTAAAGCACTAGTTGCTTCGTCTAGAATTAGTAACCTGGGGTTTTGTAAAACAGTCCGAGCAATCGCAATTCGCTGTTTTTGTCCCCCAGATAAAGTAGAACCTCTTTCTCCTACTCTGGTGTTATAACCATTAGGCAAAGACATAATAAAATCATGTGCTACCGCTATCTTAGCTGCATTAATAATCTGGTCAAATGTCGCTTCAGGATAATTGATGGCAATATTTTCTTGAATTGTTTCATCAAACAGAAGAGTGTCTTGAGGCACAACGCCAATTTGTTGACGTAAAGAAGATAGTTCAACCTTACTAATATCGTAATCATCAATAATAATGCGTCCAGAGATTGGCTCATATAAGCGAGCTAACAGCTTAGTTAAGGTACTTTTACCAGAACCACTTTGACCAACAATTCCCACAAACATTCCTTCAGAAATTTCTAAATTAATATTACTCAGTTGCAATTGACCACTTTGGGCAAAACGAAAAGAGATGTTTTCATATTTGACATTTCCTGCAATTATAGGCATGGGAATATTGTTATAACTTTCCTCATCTGCTTCTTGGGGTGTATCTAAAATATCGCTTAATCGCTCTAACGATAAACCAGTTTCTTGGAAATTTTGCCACAGTTGTGCTAATCGGAGAAGAGGGCTAGTAACATAGCCAGAAATAATCCGAAAGGCAATTAATTCTCCCAAGGTTAATTGCTGCTGAAGCACTAAATAAGCTCCAACCCATAACACCATTAAACTAGAGAGTTTATTGAGAAAATTCCTAGTTGAATTAGCAGCAGTGGAAGTAATAACACTTTTAAATCCAGCACTGACATAACGTGAATAAAGATTTTGCCATTGCCAACGAGATCGCAGTTCAATATTTTGGGCTTTAACTGTCCGAATTCCTGAGACAACTTCCACCAAATAGGATTGAGTTTTAGCGTTATTTTCAGCTTTCGTTCTTAACTGTTGCCGTACTATTGGAGAGGCTATGATAGTTATCAATATAAACAGGGGTACAGTAGCTAATGCCACTAAAGTTAATAGCCAACTATAAATTGCCATGACAATTATATAGATAACAGAAAAAACCGCATCTAATACTACTGTGAGTGCAGTTCCGGTTAAAAACTGCCGAATATTTTCTAACTCATTAATTCGGCTAGAAACTTCACCTACAGAACGTCTATCAAAGTAGCTTAATGGTAGGCGTAACAAGTGGTCAATAATTTCTGAACCTAAAGCTAAATCAATCCGATTTGTGGTATCTACAAATAAGTACGTGCGTAGGCTAGTGAGTATGGCTTCAAATATAGCCACTACTACCAGAAAAAATCCCAAAACGTGCAAAGTATCAATATTATTTTGGGCTACAACTAAATCAATAATTACCTGAGTAATCAATGGATTAGCTAGAGCGAATAATTGCACAAAAAAGGAAGCAATAAATACTTCTAATAGCACCTTGCGATAACGAGATAGAAAAGGTAAGAACCAGCGCAGACTAAATCTTTCCTTGGGAGTATTGTTAGTAGTTGAAAGTAATAATACCTGACCTGATTGCCCCCAAGAATCAATGAAATTATTTAATTTTCTCTGTCGAATTCCCTCTCCTGGTACTGCTAAAATTATTTCTTTGCTACTAATTTTATAGACAACAGCAAAACTATCTTGCCAATTAATTATTGCTGGTGTGGGCAGGCGATTCACTACTTCGGCAGGTATACTAATTAACTGCGCTTTTAACCCAATTAATTCGGATACAGCACCGCAAAATTTAAGGGAAATACTACCATTGGATTTTATCCGTTCAATTAAAACTCTTTGAATTACATCTTTACGACAGCGAATGCCAAAATATTGACTTAACATTTGAAAGCAAGCTAGGGTTTCATCAACAAAACCTCTGCCTCGAATGTAAGGATATTTGTTTAATTTTTCTTGGCTATGATCACTATAGCGTGAAAATGCAAATTCAGCAGTTTCTTCTACAGGGGCATCAGGAATATCAGCTTCGGAAAATGCAGGAGTGATCGCATTTATAAAATGTTCTGAAGGCAATGCAGGAGAAGGTATTACCGTTTCTGTAATCTTATTTTTCTCTAAGGATAGCTGTGGAATACCTATTAAGCGGAGAGCCTTAAAATTTTTGATTTTGAAGTCGTTGAAAGTATCAGGGTTAAGACGACTACCTACTGGTGAACCGTTAATCATACCGCTACTTAGTAACCAGATTCTGTCTTTGGAGAGACTTGTTTTACCTACTAAGGGATGACAAACTACTGTTTCTGGTAATACTTGTAGTGCTAATTCTTTGAGATTAGTCACACCATCAGCGCGACGTATCAGTTCAGCACCCAGTAAGTCAAATATTTCGACCAAGGTACATTTATTTTGGAATACATCTGCTAATTGGGGTTCTTGCTTTAATAAAGTTAGAAACTCAGATGCTGCTAAAGTGAGGCAAACTGTATCACTGGAAGCGATCGCTGCTTCACAAGGGATACCCCGTACCAAGCTAACGCAACCTAAAACATTTCCGGGATTGAGGATTCCCAGAGTTAATTCTTGCTGATTGCAAGGATCATAACCTAAAAGCCGAACTTGTCCTTGATAGATAATCATGATCTGGGATGGCATTTTCTCCCGGATTAATATCTTTTTACCCATGCGATATCGTAAGGGTTGAAATTGTTCTGATAGATTGGCTATTACTACAGTTGACAGACTGTTAAAGGGAAATATACTGGCCAAAAATTCTTGTATAAAAGAGGTATTTTTTGTGTAAGTCATAAATGATTGATTCTATTAGATGGTTGTAAGCTGGGTAGTATTTACCTGAGTTTTCATGGCAAAATCTATTTGACTCATTTGTTCGG
This sequence comes from Nodularia sp. UHCC 0506, assembly GCF_034931045.1. Taxonomy (NCBI): domain Bacteria; kingdom Bacillati; phylum Cyanobacteriota; class Cyanophyceae; order Nostocales; family Nodulariaceae; genus Nodularia; species Nodularia sp. UHCC 0506. Next base: position 1,378 of record NZ_JAYGHH010000073.1, on the reverse strand, counting down.
AGAGCCAGGTGGTAAACAATTCGTTTAGCAGTCCTTGACGTATGGACTCATCTAGTTGTACGGGGATAAATTTTTCTAGTCGCACAATCACAACCCATCTTTCTATGGATGTAGGTGGCCAAAGTTGACTAGGTTGACTAACAGAAAGCATTTGCATCAGAGGTAAAGGAAGAGTACCTAGCTCAACTGGACCGTTTAATCCACCAGTCTGAGCCTCTCTACCTTGGGAGTGCGATCTTGCTAAGTCTGCAAAGGATTTTTCACTTTCTTGAATCCGAAAGTAGATTTCTCTAGCAGCATCAGTATCTTTGGTACGAATTAACGAATAAATTACCTTGTCTAGCTGTCCTTTGCGTTTAAGGAAGTAGGAGTCTAATTTGTCACCCCAAGTCACTTGTTTAAATTTTTCAATCCTTAGTTGCCGTGTGGCTAGAGTCTCTAATTGCTCTATATTGATGTTGAACCGCTTACACCAGGCTAGATAAGATGTTTCTGTGTTTAACTGTTGCTGCTCCAGTAAATGATGAGCAATGGCTTTTTCCTCTGGAGTCAAATCAATAGGAGCGATTACTTGATCAATAATAATTTCTCTCAGAAGATGAGGTAGCATTTGGTAACGAGTTAGTAGGCAGATGATTTGCTCATCTGCGATGGTTTGATTACCAATTTGTAAAACTGTTCTCATAGATACCTAGCAGGAGTAGTATTTTCTCAGTTCAAGGGCTTCGATTCTGGAGATATTATTGACTATGCTCTGAATTTACGTGTGATATGTGATATTTCTAACAAAGTTGGTCAAAATTAGTCTCCGCATCGCCGACTTCAAACTTGTTTCTCACTTTATCATCTAAAGTATAAGTATTGTGATTATTATTATATATAATTTAGGTTACAAAGTATAATTTATTTGTTCTATCTGGTTGAAAAATGTTTTGTCTATGCTTTGAAGCCAGCGCATTGAGCTACTTTTGGCAAAGATATTGGTTTAAATCACAGATTTTCAACCATAGGTTCTCCGCAATAGACAGCTTGTGGTATAATAAGTGACTTTGGAGTAACGTATTTTAACGTGAGTTCGACGGAACTAAAAAAGGGCAGGAGGTAGAGCAGGCAAATCTTTTGGGTAAATGTCAATGGAAGGTTTTTTGGGCAAATAAGTGTAAGCAGCAGCCCTCTCAATATTGACAAATAGTACATTATGTGATTTTTCTAAGGAGGTAAGACGAAAATTGTACTTAAACGCTTATGCTGTCTCCTGTATTTGATGCATTTGTAGAAGCCAGCCCCGTCAGTGTAATGATGCGAGTCCTGATGGAAAATATTTTTAACTCCTCACGGATGAATCGGCTGTTCGAGAATCAAAGCCTTCGCCAATACT
>NZ_JAYGHH010000072.1:0-17237 GCF_034931045.1 Nodularia sp. UHCC 0506 | reverse complement strand
TATTAGATGGGGCAACCTTTAAAGAAGCCTTACCACAAAGCTTTGGCGACTGTCGTTTAGTGTTTGCATACCGTGATTACTATTTGACAGTTCCAGAGGACGTACCACAACAAAAGTCTGATAACCAAGGACGTGTTGTGGCACTTGACCCCGGCATCAGAACATTTATCACCTTCTTTTCTGAATGTAGTTTTGGTGAAATTGGAACAGCTGCTAATTTGCAAATTCAGAAGCTATGTTTTCGTTTGGATAAGTTAATTTCTAAATTCACTAAAGCCAAGTGCAAACAAAGAAGAAGGATGAAGCTGTCCGCCAGTAGACTGCGAGGTAAAATCAAAAACCTTGTAGACGAATTGCACAAGAAAACTGCTCGGTTTTTGGTTGATAACTTTGACATTATTTTACTGCCAACCTTTGAAACATCTCAAATGTCTCAGAAGGCGAAGCGACGGATTAGGTCAAAGTCAGTGCGCCAAATGTTAACACTCTCTCACTACCGATTTAAGCAGTTTCTGAAGCATAAGGCTTTTGAGACTAATAAAGTAGTTATGGATGTCAACGAAGCGTACACATCAAAAACAGTCAGTTGGACTGGTGAAATCATCCCCAACCTTGGCGGTGCTAAATTCGTCAAGTCTCCATCTGACGGGCAGGTGATGAGCCGGGACATGAATGGTGCGCGAGGGATTTTCCTGCGTGCATTGGTTGATACGCCCTCTCTTAAGGAGTGTATTTGTTAATGAATGTTAGCAAAAAAGTATCGGAACCAGAAGCTTACCCCAAAATATTTATGCTGATGCACAAAATTAGCTGTGTCACCCCACTATAGAGGGAGAAAAATCCACCCCACTTTTTTAATCAAGAACGTCCACCAATGCTTTTTTGAAACGCTGGACGCTCAGACATACGTTGGATGTAGTTCAAAACCCCTGGATAGGCGCTCAGGTCTAATTTCAGCATGATGGGAATGTAAGCCAGGATAGATCCCACGGCTACATCAGCAACGGTGAACTCATCACCCAGTAAAAAAGATTGTCGTTCAAATATTTCATTTAAGGGCGTTAATAAGCGGGGCATTTCTCGCTCTCGATTTGCTTCTATGAAAATTCCTGTACCAAGGGTAGCATTGCTAAATAAGACCCACTGGGAAAATATGCCTCGTTCTTCTGGTGAAAGTGGGGTTTTGCTGTATTTATCGGCAAGATACAGTAAAATTGCCCCGGATTCCCAAAGTTGGAAGTCTCCATCCACAATTGCTGGAACTTTACCCATTGGGTTAATTTTCAGGTATTCAGGCTGCTTGTGTTCGCCCGCCTGCATATCCAACATGACAAATTCGTAAGGGACTGCCAGTTCTTCCAGATACCACTGGATAATAGACGCTCGACTACGAGCGCCGCCGTAAAGTTTTAGCATAATTACTTAAGTTAAAGAACTTTGTGAGTGTGAGAATGCTGTTTCACGTTGTCTTCTTTATTGACAACTCTAGCAGCATTGAGTACCCGCTTCCGTTCAGTGGAATATTGAAAATCAGTGTAGGTTGTACCTAGAGGAATTAGGGACTTGGCAATTTCACGACGCTTGTAGGTACGAGCCGCCGCAAACACTCGGAGGGCGAATTCTTCTCCAAACTGAGTCGCATCTGGAAAACCCTCTGGTAACAAAGGTGTATCGCCATCCAGAATAGATCCGAGAGTGGTTGCACAAGCCAAGTGATAGGAGGTGGGAATACCTTTTAACAGAGCTTCTAAAGCCGCAGAAGGAATTGGTTCTACAACTTCAACTTGATAAACTTCCCCGTCTTCTTTGATAAAGCAGGTTGATAGACCGATAACTATATAATCGTCAGCCGCTAAATCAGGTGCATTTTGATAGGAAATTGCTGTTGTCATCAGATTTTCTCCACACTTAAAAATTACGATGTGTGCTTGGCTGTTGTCCTTTGTCGTCGCCCACAGCATTTTTTCGGGGACACACCTGCACAGACAGCCGTTCATCTTAAACCAAACTGAAGCAGCTATGACGTGGGGCTTCTCGGCAATCAGCAAAATGAAAGGCTTGTTGGCATTCTACCAATTTGTTGCTCTTACTACTTGCTTCGTCTTGAAGATTGATATTTATTCTTTCTGGAATTCAACTTATGGGTGACGTATTAATTATTAGGTTCGAGCATTAATTGTTTAGGTAAGGTGAAGTTTTTCATTTCTGGATGTCGGAGATGAAATTCGGTTTTGTTACTTACATGAAAGTAATTATAGACACCTTAAAAACTGACACAGAGGCGCAACTACCATCACGACAAAAACTGTAATTTTATTTTAAAGGGCAAGTAGCTCAGGCAATACAATATGAATAGCCATTCATTTTTAGCTTCTGATAACCACCAAAACAATAGATACAATTTTGTGTCAAATAGCACTTTTTATCGCAAAAATCAGGAGAATAACGGTAGTGGTGGATCTGTTTTAGAGGACGACTACTTACGCTCTTGTGCTTTGAGTTCAGCTCGAAAAGGTGATTATACTCAGGCGATCGCCTTACTAACCGAATTAATTGATCGCCGTCCCCAAAATTCCGTTAACTACAACAACCGGGGCTTGATTTATTTTCAGAGTGGCGAAATGCCCAAAGCTTTGGGTGATTACAACACAGCACTACAATTGAACCCCAATTTAGCTAGCGCTTATAACAATCGAGCTAATTACCATGCAGCGCGTGCAGAACTAACCGCAGCACTCGCTGACTACGACCAAGCGATTGATTTGAATCCTAGTTATGTCCGGGCGCGGATTAACAGAGGGATTACTTTACGTGATTTGGCACAATACGAAGAGGCCATAGAGACTTTTGAGGTAGCAATGCTGTTCGGGCAACTAGAAGGTCATATTTGGGCAGAACGGGGCAGAACTTATCATCTTTGGGGTGATTGGAATTGTGCGATCGCTGATTATCGTCGCGCCCTGACTCAACTACCAGGACTAGATCGCAAAAAGGATCTGTCTATGTCTGGTTACAGATTGCGTTTACAGATTGACAATTGGTTAAACGAGTTGTTGTTACCTGGAAATCCCAATTCATAGATTTTGTTTAGTCCATCTACCTGCATTTAAGGGACTTCCAAGATGGTGAATTCACAATTAAAAATTAGGGTAATAACTTTAATACTTCAACTTCCTTGTCATCTCGATTCACGAATACTACTGGAAGTTGATTTGGGTCAAATCTATAGGCTTGCTGTTGTCTAATACTATGAGCTTGATGGGGATCGAAATTACGCTGAAACTCAGCCCGTAAATTTTCGACACGTTCTTCCATTAGCTTGACTTCTGTACGGACTTCTCCTAGCCTGTCTTGCTGTGTCCGGTGATAAGACACAAGTTGCACTAAGGCAGATACTGCTGCTGTAGAAATTGCCAAGTTAACCGCTATTTTTGCTGTGGTTTCCAGGGCCATAACCTGGTAAGAACGTTGACGAAGATGCCGTTTTGGTCTAGGAATAGCCCGGCGTTTTTGTATAGGTTGTAGCGGTGGTCTAGACGGTTGACTCGCGTTCATTATGCTAAAAGAACCTTACTGATTAAATGGCAACATCATAGAAAGCACACTGGCACTGATAAAAACTTGATTTAGCTGTCATATTACTTCATTTTTTCCCAATTGCTACACGTATATTAAAAGTTAAAAATTAACTCAATCTCCGTAAGTAGATGGTATTTAAAAGCTTTTGGCATCCAGTTAACAGCACCCGCTTAGACAGATTATTATGCTTTTAAAATATGATGTCAATTCCTGACGAATAACTCCCCCAGGTTTTTCTCTGTCTGGAAAATTCTGATGTGTCCTATTGTACTCACAAAATATTTTGAGTTGCCATGTTTTCGTTTGTTATGGCAAAGTGAAGAAAGTGCTTAGTGCTGAGTGCTGAGTGCTGAGTAGAAACCAAGTTAGCTCAAGGCTTTCAGTAATCAACAATGTCCTAACGTGTATACGTAGCGCTATAAAATCAGCGATTTGCTATAAAGACAACAACCAGGGCTATCACCGCCAGGCATAAATAGGCGGACTATTTCAAAAATTTCCCAATCCCACAATAAAAGCTTTGTGACTTTTGACTTTCGCCCTGCGGTACTAGTCTGATTGTTGTTTAAGTGTGGGGCGATTTGAATATGCCCCACTCACCATGTTAGAAAGTGGCGTTACTTATAAAGTTCTGTTGCTAAACGCCAAGCCAGAATTCCAGGAATTAGGGCTACAGCTAGAGCAATGTACACTTGAGTATCTGAGATAGGCATGGTCGGAACCCTCCTGAGCTTCAAATCAATATTGAACCGTTCGTTTACTACTTTTCCCTGTTTTGCCAAGAATGTGGAATATCTTGTTACAAGATGCAACATAAGCAGTGATTCAGCAGTAGCCATGATTAAAAAAACTTATAAATTATGAATTTTTATTTGGGGATCGATTTTGGTACTTCTGGCGTTAGGGGTGTGGTGATTAATCGTGAAGCCAGCACCGAGGCACAAATCAAGTATCCTTGGCCAGATGGGGCAGTTTCTGACTTAGCAACTGTGTGGGAAACGGCTTTATTTGCACTCCTGGCACAAATACCTGAGAAATTGCGCCAAAATGTGAAAGCGATCGCTATTAATGGTACTTCATCTACGGTTTTACTAACTGATGCTGCTGGTAAGCCTGTGGATGCACCTTTACTGTACAACGATCCACGGGGATCAGTGGTGCTGGAGCAGTTGAAAAATATTGCACCACCGCATCATAATGTTTTGAGTCCTACTTCCAGCCTGGCTAAATTGTTATGGATGATGCAACAACCTAGTTTTAGTCAGGCGAGATATTTTCTGCATCAAGCTGATTGGTTAGGATTTCTGCTACATGGCCATTTGGGAATTAGCGATGATCACAACGCTTTAAAGCTCGGTTATGACGTGGAACAGTTAAAATATCCCGCATGGTTAGAGAAACTGCAATTACCAATTCAGCTACCAAAAGTTTTAACTCCTGGGACTCCTATAGCCAAATTACGCCCGGAAATTGCCACTCAGTTTAATTTTCCTGCTGATTGTGTGGTGTGTGCTGGGACAACTGATAGTATTGCGGCTTTTCTGGCTAGTGGGGCAAAATCGCCGGGGGAAGCTGTAACTTCTTTGGGTTCAACGTTGGTAGTTAAATTATTGAGTCGGAGGCGTGTGGAGGATTCACGATACGGTATATACAGCCATCGTTTGGGTAATTTGTGGCTGACTGGGGGGGCTTCTAATACTGGGGGGGCTGTGTTAAAGCATTTTTTTAGTGCGGCTGAGTTGGAAAGGTTGAGTAGTCAGATTGATGTGAATACAGCTAGTGGTTTAGATTATTATCCTTTGTTGCGGCCAGGCGATCGCTTTCCGATTAATGATCCTGATTTACCGCCACGATTATCACCACGTCCTGATGACCCGGTGCAGTTTTTGCATGGGTTGTTGGAGGGTATGGCTAGGATTGAGGGGCGTGGCTATGGTTTATTGCAGGAAATGGGGGCGGATGGGTTGATTCGTGTTTATACGGCTGGGGGTGGGGCGGGGAATAGTGTTTGGTGTGCTATTCGGGAAGGTGTTTTAGGGGTGTCTGTGGTTTCTTCGGTGCATACTGAGGCTGCTTTTGGTTCGGCGCTTTTGGCTTTGCGGGGGGTGGGTGGATTTTTTTAACGTTCGCGTAGCGTGCGCGTAGCGCATACCGCAGAGACGCAGAGGGCGCAGAGGGAGGAGTTATGAGGAGAGGATGATACGTTTGATGCCGTCTTTGAGGAGGGGGACGTTAAAGTTGATTAGGAGGGCGAGGGGTTTTTTGGTCATTTTTAGGTAGGAGAGGACTTGGGCTTCGTGTATTGGAGTTAAATTTTGGACGGCTTTCAATTCCACAATGAGACAATTGGCAATCAAAAAATCTAATCTCCCTGTACCTACTTCATGTTCTTTGTAATTTATTGTTACAGGCTTTTCAAATTCATGAGCTATCCCACGCCTGAACAATTCGATAATTAACGCCTCCTTATACACGTCTTCCAAAAACCCAGGCCCCAAAATCCGATGCACCTCAATAGCCGCCCCAATTACCGCCCCCGTTAACTCTCTCAAATCTCCTTCCTCTGTGTCCTCTGCGCCTCTGCGGTTCGTTTTTTCCATCAACCCTCTCCCCTATGGCAAAATTTATAAAAGTCCCTCCAGAATTAGTATTCCCAGCATGACCGCAAACATTACCAACCTCCCCAGCCTCTACGACCCATTCACCACCGAAGCCAAATGGCAAAAATTTTGGGAAGAAAACCAAGTCTACAAAGCTGACCCCAACCACACCGGTGAACCTTACTGCATCGTCATTCCCCCTCCCAACGTCACCGGCAGTTTACACATGGGTCACGCCTTTGAAAGTGCCTTAATCGATACCCTCATCCGCTACCACCGCATGAAAGGGCGCAATACCCTCTGGGTTCCGGGAACCGACCACGCCAGCATCGCCGTCCACACGATGTTGGAAAAACAACTCAAAAAAGAAGGTAAAACTCGCTACGAACTGGGACGCGAACAATTCTTAGAACGGGCTTGGCAATGGAAAGCCGATTCTGAAGGTACAATTGTTAATCAGTTAAAACGCCTCGGTGTCTCCGTTGACTGGACAAGGGAACGCTTTACTTTAGATGCAGGTTTATCGCAAGCTGTTTTGGAAGCCTTTGTCAGTCTCTACGAATCAGGATTGATTTATCGGGGCGAATATTTAGTTAATTGGTGTCCCGCTTCTGGGTCGGCGGTGTCTGATGTGGAAGTGGATAATCAAGAAGTTGATGGGAATCTTTGGCATTTCCGCTATCCCCTCAGTGATAATTCTGGGTTTGTGGAAGTGGCGACAACTCGACCAGAAACTATGCTGGGTGATACTGGTGTGGCGGTTAATCCCAATGATGACAGATATAAACATTTGATTGGCAAAACCTTAACTCTGCCAATTATGAATCGGGAAATTCCGATTATTGGCGATGAGTTTGTTGACCCGAAATTTGGGACTGGTTGCGTAAAAGTGACTCCAGCCCATGACCCCAATGATTTTGAAATGGGTAAGCGTCACAATCTGCCGTCAATCAATATTATGAATAAAGACGGGACTCTCAATGATAACGCTGGGGAGTTCCAAGGACAAGACCGCTTTGTAGCTCGAAAAAATGTGGTTTCTCGCTTAGAGGCCGATGGTGTGCTAGTGAAAGTGGAGGATTATAAGCATACCGTTCCTTATAGCGATCGCGGTAAAGTACCAGTTGAACCATTATTATCTACTCAGTGGTTTGTCAAAATTCGCCCGATGGCTGATAACGCCTTGGAATTTCTCGACAATCAAAATACGCCGGAGTTTATCCCCCAACGCTGGACAAAGGTTTATCGTGATTGGTTAGTCAAATTAAAAGATTGGTGTATCTCTCGTCAACTATGGTGGGGTCATCAAATTCCAGCTTGGTATGCTGTCAGTGAAACTGGTGGTCAAATTACCGATAATACCCCGTTTATTGTCGCCAAATCAGCAGATGAGGCTTGGGAAAAAGCTAAATCACAATTTGGGGCAGATGTCAAGTTAGAACAAGATCCAGATGTATTAGATACTTGGTTTTCTTCTGGACTCTGGCCGTTTTCTACTTTGGGTTGGCCAGAACAAACTCAAGATTTAGCGACTTATTATCCTAACAGTACTTTAGTCACTGGTTTTGATATCATCTTTTTCTGGGTTGCCAGAATGACCATGATGGCCGGACACTTTACTGGAAAAATGCCATTTAATGATGTTTACATCCACGGGTTAGTGCTGGATGAAAATGGTCAGAAAATGTCGAAGACTAAAGGTAATGGTATTGACCCACTGTTATTAATTGACAAATATGGAACTGATGCGCTGCGCTATACCTTAATTAAAGAAGTTGCAGGGGCGGGTCAAAATATCCGCTTGGAATATGACCGCAAAAAGGATGAGTCTGCATCGGTGGAAGCTTCGCGTAACTTTGCTAATAAGTTGTGGAATGCAGCCCGATTTGTAATGATGAATTTGGATGGACAAACCCCAGCACAACTTGGTCAACCAATTCCTACAGAATTAAGCGATCGCTGGATTATTTCCCGTTATCATCAAGTTATCAACCAAACTAGTAATTATATTGATCACTACGGTTTAGGAGAAGCTGCCAAAGGTCTGTATGAATTTATCTGGGGTGATTTTTGCGACTGGTATATTGAATTAGTTAAATCCCGGTTACAAAAAGATGCAGACCCAGCATCGCGCCAGGTAGCACAACAAATTTTAGCTTATGTACTGGAAGGAATTTTAAAATTACTGCATCCATTAATGCCTCATATTACTGAAGAAATTTGGCAAACTTTCACCCAACAACCAGCCGATTCTTTAGCAACTTTATCTTTGCAACCCTATCCTGAAGCAGATAATAACCTGATTAATTCTGATTTAGAAACACAGTTTGAATTACTAATTGGCACAATTCGCACAATTCGGAATTTACGGGCTGAGGCGGATATTAAGCCAGGGGCGAAAATTACGGCTAATTTACAAACTGAGAATCCCCAAGAACAGCAAATCCTCACGGCGGGACAGGCTTATATTCAAGATTTGGCCAAAGTGGAGAATTTAACTATTGCTTGTACTGAGCGCAGCCGAAGTGCTGGTGTGCAAAAAACGCCGGAAACAGAGTTTAACAGCCCTAAAACTGTTGAGAAAAAACCTCAGAGGGGTTTGAAGACAATTGGCTTAATTATCGCGGTGCTGGTCTTTGCGAGAATCGGGTTGGCTACGGGAAAAGCAGTGTATGAAATTCCCTTGATTGGCACATTCTTTGAAGTAGTTGGTTTGGGTTATACATCTTGGTTTGTTGTCCAAATTATCCTGAAACAACAGGCGAGAGAACAGTTTTTGGCTAAGTTTTTCCCCCCAACGCCTCAGAAAGAAATATTACAGACACAATTAGAACAACCCCCAGCACCAGAAAATGCCATCTCTGGAGTGGTGGGTACTGTGCAAGTGGTAATTCCTCTAAGTGGTGATGTGGTAGATATTGCTACTTTGCGTGCCAAACTGGAAAAAACCCTGAATAAAGCTGAAGCAGAGGCTAAGTCTTTGAGTGCAAGGTTAAGCAATCCTAAATTTGTGGATAAAGCCCCCGCCGATGTGGTACAGGGGGTAAAGGAGTCTTTAGCAGAAGCTGAAAAACAAGCCGAAATTTTGCGCGATCGCTTGAGTAGTTTACTATAGCTGTAATGGATAACAGTTGAGTTACAGCACTTTCACAGCAAATCAGGTACACATATTAAGATGATAAATCTTATGGGGTGGGCATCTTGCCCGCCCTGTACCTACTTAGATTAAATTTAAACTTAAAAATATTTTGGCAATTCAAATCTGAAACTAAAGCCATGCTATATCTAGCTCAAGTTAATAAAAATGAATTTTTAGACAAGTATCAATTACGCTTGTTAGCACGTCAAGAAACTCAAAACCTCTGGGTAGTTATCCCAGAAGAAAGTTTTATTTTGTTGGGTAAAGGAATTACCATGAGTAATAACTTGCTAGTTCTAGTGACCCTTTCCTCTACAGGTGATATTGAAAGTTTAGAAGATGCAAGCAACTGGGTACTACATTTAGTGCAAACTTTCCTCAGCATTGGTATGACATCGGCTGACTTGCAAAAAGAAGCGGAACGCGCTGAAGATTGGAGACAATCCCTAACTTTACAAAATCAAGATTTAGCGCGTCGTTCTCTAGAATTGGAAGCCCGTAGAGAACAGATTCAAGCTTTAGAAGAAAGTCTCAAACGTGATAGAAATGGTCACAATAGGGAATTAGGTTAAATCTTAGCTCGATTCTATTTTGGATTTAATCAAGCAGCGTCAACGATATACAATAAGAATTAAAATATCACAACAGTAGCGAAAAGTTTCCGTGAGTAACTATAATCCGCAGTCACAACCACATAAGGTAGACCCTGATTCTAACTCTGTGCAGAGTTATCTGAATATCTTGCAAGGGGTTATTGCGCGGATGGCAAATAATAGCGCCAGCTGCAAAACTTGGTGTATTTCTCTGGTTTCGGCAACTTTAGTAGTATTAGCAGATAAGAATAAGCCTACTTATGCTTGGATATCTCTCATTCCCATTGTGCTGTTCTTTTTACTAGATTCATATTATTTGGGTCAAGAACGCAGCTTTCGGGAGATATATAACGATTTTGTCAAAGAGTTACATTCAGGTGAAGTAACAATTGATCAGCTTTTTATGCTGAAGCCACCAAAAGGCATGAATGTTGTCAATTTATTATTTACCTCTAGTCTTTCTTTTTCTGTTTACCCGTTTTATTTAACATTATTAATCACCGTCATTATTGCCAGATATTTCATTTTATAGTCGAGATGCTTAGATCCCCGACTTCTTCAAGAAGTCGGGGATCTGATATTTTTGTTCATTTCTCAATGATCATCAAAATTTAAATATATTTTTATTTTTACGAAGTAATTAAAAACTGATAAATTTTGAGATTTTAGTCGTATCTCTATTTATTAGGGAGCATCCCACTTTTTTGCGCGTCATTGCGTTCGCGTAGCGTGGCTTTAGCCATACGGAACGAAGTGGAGTGAAGCAATCGCAAACTAACAACAAACCTATACGATTGCTTCGTCGTTCCTCCTCTCTGCGAGACGCTACGCGAACGCAATGACAATTATTCTCTTGTTGCAAAATAAAAACTGGGATGCTCCCTATTTATTACTATGTAGAAAAGTGCTAGGCTAAGTCTAAACTCACAAAACGCTGAAAAAATGCACATTTGTATTTGAATTGGCTAAAATCATCAAATAATCCACAGTGAGGCTATATTAATGACGGATTTGCGATTTCGAGTAGGACTTTCGTTTGCTGGAGAATATAGACCTTTTGTAAAAGAGGTTGCACAAGAATTAGCAATGGAATGGGGTAAACAAAAAGTCTTTTATGACAATTTTTATGAAGCCGAACTTGCCAGACTTAATCTAGATACATACTTACAAAATATTTATCATAAGCAATGTGATTTAGTTGTTATTTTTATTGGTAAAGATTATGAAAAAAAAGAGTGGTGTCGTTTAGAATGGCGTGCTATACGTGACTTAATAAAAACCAAAATTCAGAAATCCCCATCAGCAATTATGCCAATTCGCATAGATGGTGGTGATGTATCTGGTCTATTTTCAATTGACGGTTATATTGATATCAAAGATCGAAAACCTAAAGAAATTGCTTCTTTGATTAATCAGCGATTGAGTTCATTAGGATATTACCATTCTTCATTTACTACGCCACCTCCGCCACCAAATATATCTGATTCTCAGCCAGCAGTACAAAAATTCGAGTTTAAATTTGCCAAACTAACAATAACGGAAAAAAAGAATAGTAGTGGTATCAGCTATGAAATTCAGCGTAATGATTATCCAAGAGAAGCTCAAGGTTTTACAGAAGATTTAGGTCATGATGTAAAGCTAGAAATGGTTAAGATTCCTGGTGATACTTTTATGATGGGTGCTTCCGAAAAAGAGGAAGGAAGCAGCGATGATGAACGCCCCGAACACCAAGTAACAGTTCCATCCTTTTATATGGGAAGATACTTAGTTACTCAAGCACAATGGGCAAGAGTGGCTGCATCTTTTCCACAAATTAAGAGAAAACTAGATACTCGACTATCTCATTTTCAAGGGGATGGTAATCTTCCTGTAGAGCGCATTTCGTGGTATGATGCAGATGAGTTTTGCAAGAGACTGTCTCAAAAAACAGGTCGTGATTATCGACTACCCAGTGAGTCAGAATGGGAATATGCTTGTCGTGCAGGCACTGTCACACATTTCCATTTTGGTGATATAATTACAACTGAAGTGGCTAACTATGATGGTAACTACACTTATGGTAATAGCCCTAAAGGACAGTATCGGCAAAAAACAAGGCCTGTAGGCAGCTTTCCTCCTAATGCCTTTGGCTTGTATGATATGCACGGAAATCTGTGGGAATGGTGTCTAGATACCTGGCACAGTAACTATAAAGATGCGCCTGATAATGGTGCTGCTTGGATAGATAATGATAATCAAAGTAGGCGGCTGCTGCGTGGTGGTTCGTGGCTCAACAATCCTGGCGGCTGTCGTTCTGCCTATCGCTACTACGTCAACCCAGACTACGCGTACTCCTTTATCGGTTTTCGGGTTGTCTGTAGTGGTGCGGCGGCGAGGACTCTTTAGTCCTTTGCTCTTGTTCCTCTTTGCCCTTTCCTAGCGTAGTGAAACGGAGCGATCAATTTTTTTACAGATATACACTCTTATAATCTAAGATAACATATAAAATCTATTTTGTAAACCAAACAACAAAATTACTCAAATATTCAATGGAAGAATTACCAATCATCCAAAAAACCTATGACCTGATTAAATGGTACATCCCAATTCTGACTCGGTTGCCCAAGATTCATAAATTTACCTTGGGTGACAGAATGACAAATCAATTATATGATTTACTAGAGGGCTTATTAACTGCTCGCTATCGCCAAGAAAAACTCAGTGTGTTAGAACCACTTAAAAGCATTATAGATATTTTAAAATATCAAACTAGAATATTATTTGATTTTAATTTAATTCCCATCCACCGATATGAATATGCAGGCAAATTAATTAATGAAATTGGTGTAGATTTAGGTGGTTGGATTAAACAACAAAGCAATTACCAAAAATCTGTAAAAAATTAAATGAAACGTTACGGGAATCTTTATCATCAAATTATTAATTTTGAAAATCTCCTAATAGCCGCTAAAAAAGCCCAAAGAGGTAAAAGATTTCGAGAAAATGTTTTAGCTTTTAACTATAATTTAGAAGCAGAATTAGTTCAATTACAAACAGAACTAACTAATCAAACTTATCAGCCGGGCGAATATAGAACCTTTTACATTAAATAGCCAAAAATTCGCATGATTTCTGCTGCTCCCTACCGAGATAGAGTAGTACATCATACTTTATGTAATATTATTGTACCTCTAATTGAATCCAGCTTTATCGCACTCGTAATCAACATACACAAAGGCGGGCAGGATGCCCACCCCACAATATTAATCTAGGTGTTTCACCCAGCAAATCCTACACTTTTACAGGTAAAGATGCTCTTGCAGGTTTCGCTAACGCTCGACCTTGATTGTTGTTGACTTCTTCCGCCGCTAATAACTCACGAATTAAGCGGGCGAGGGCTTTCTGTGTCAGACGATTGGTAATTTGTTGACCCAAACGCTGAACACCAGGATTTACTAACAATTGAGCCAGTTGGGGCGCTAATTGTAATGGGTCAAAACCACGGGTGGCTTGGAGAATATTTAGAATATTTTTAATATGCTCTAAGGTTTGTTGTTGTTCAACTGTCGCCCCTGGGGTTTCGTTAACTGCTGTTAAACCTACTCGTTCTCGCAGTACATAAGTGAAGTTGTGCAGAACATTTTTGCCTACAGCATTGATTCCATTCAAAAATTCATCTACTAACCTGTCACGGATAAATGCACCACGTTCAGAGGAGAGAAATTCTACTCCCTGGTCTAAAACTAGATTGAAGTCGTAATCTTGATTTTTCTTCGCGTTACGGAGCAAGTTTTCTAACCGATTCCAACGGAATTTTTCATCTTTAAACAACAAGTTTTGCAAAGATGTTCTTAATTGCGGTGCTTGGTCGGTTAACAGGCGTTTCGCAACATAAGGATATGCTTCGCTGAGAACTTTGAATTCCGGGTCTATATATATGGCAATACCTTCCAAAGTTACCAGGGAGCGAATAATTAAAGCGTAGTAGGGCGGAACTCGGAAAGGATACTCATACATCAAAGCTGAAAGTTCATCTGTGATGCTTTTGATGTTTAAGTCAGCAACACTGGCTCCTTGAGCATCAGCAAACACTCTGGCAAATGCGGGAATAATTGGGGTTAAGTCTGTTTCTGGGGATAAAAAATCTAACTTTACGTAGTCGTTGGCTAAACCTTCAAAGTCACGGTTAACTACGTGAACGATCGCTTCAATTAAACCATATCTTTGGGGTGGCTGTACCTCACTCATCATGCCAAAGTCGAGATAAGCCAATTT
Organism: Nodularia sp. UHCC 0506; assembly: GCF_034931045.1. NCBI lineage: Bacteria > Bacillati > Cyanobacteriota > Cyanophyceae > Nostocales > Nodulariaceae > Nodularia > Nodularia sp. UHCC 0506. Next base: position 3,072 of record NZ_JAYGHH010000072.1, on the reverse strand, counting down.
TCCATCTGGTGTAGCTAACAAATTACCTGGGTGGGGGTCAGCATGGAAAAATCCGTGTTCTAGTAGCTGGCGTAGGGAGCATTGCACACCCACTTCAATCAAATAACGAGCATCTATACCTTGGGCGTTAATTTCGGCTGTTTGGGTTAATTTTGTGCCGGTTATCCACTCCATCGTCAACACGCGACGATTTGTATATTCCCAGTAAATCTTCGGAACGTAAATATCTTCTATATGACCATATAACTCAAAGAAGCGTTCGGCATTTTCTCCCTCATGAATATAATCCATCTCTTCAAAGATGCGATCGCCTAATTCATCGAGAATACCAACTAAGTCACTGCGGATTTTTTTAACTTTATTTTTTACCCAAGCGGCCAGTTGGCGCAAAATAAACAAGTCAATGGTAATTCTTTCTCTTAAATCAGGGCGTTGAACTTTAATGGCGACTTCTTCACCAGTTTTGAGCTTACCTTTATAAACTTGCCCCAAAGAAGCTGCGGCGATTGGCTGGGGTGAAAGTTCGGCGTAAATATCTGGGGGTGGTGCGCCTAATTCTTCTTCAATAAATTGGTATGCAATTTCGTTGGCAAATGGCGGTAGTTGGTCTTGTAACCTGGTTAATTCTTCTAGATACGCAGGGGGAACTAAATCCGGTCTAGTGGATAAAGCCTGTCCAATTTTAATATAAGCCGGCCCCAGTTTGGTGAGTAATTCTCGCAACTGCACCGCTCGACGTTGGTCTTTTTTCACGGCTATTCCCCGGCGGCTGTCCCACCACAACCCAAAAACAAAGGAAATAGTCGGCCCCAACACGGCGAAAATCCGTTGTAAAACTTTTAGGGGGCGGTGGCGATAATATTCTCCTATCTCTTGGGGATCGTAAAGTATGGCATCAGTCTCTAAACTTTGGTCAATTATGCGTTTCGGTGAACGAACAACCAAAGTTGATTGGCCATTTTCTGTTAATACTTCAGTCACTTGTGGTTCGTCCTCGGTTTTTCGGGAAGTCGGGGGAAGTGTCTTGACAATCATGAAGTCAGCCACTGGTCGGATTAATTATGTAAAGTATTGTAACAATAAGTTTACAAACAAGCATCCCTCGAAGGGGAAAATTTTTCATGACTACTCCCAATAAATAATTATCAGGTAAAAGCCATCAAGAGTTTTGCTACACTTAAAAATGGGCGTGTTAGTTCAATAATAGTAGATATTTCTAGTTTTCTAAGTGCTAAGTGCAAAGGGCTTGACTCCAAATTCTCTGACAAACTTAGCACTCAAAACTCAGGAACAAAGGAGAATTTGGCTTGATGTTGCTTTGCCTACGAATCCAAAATTTTGCCCTGATTGACCAACTAGAACTGGAATTTGGCCCCGGACTGAATGTATTGACAGGTGAAACCGGTGCAGGAAAATCGATTATCTTAGATGCTATTGATGCGGCTTTGGGCGGTAAAGTCTCTAGTCGAGTCATTCGCACGGGGACGAATCGCTCAACGGTAGAAGCTACTTTTACATCTAATCCTCCCTTAACGGCTTGGTTAATTGAACAGGAAATCGATTTAATTGAAGATAACTGTGTCATAGTTAGCCGAGAAATTACCGCCACTACCAGTAATATCCGCAGTCGGTCACGGGTGAATGGGGTGTTGGTAAATCGGCAAATTATGGGAGGTTTGCGCGATCGCCTGGTGGAAATTACCGCCCAAGGTCAAACTGTACAGGTGGGACAATCTGCCCAAGTCCGGGAATGGTTAGATGTGTACGGTGGCGACTCACTGCTGCAACAGCGTCAGATCATCACTACAGCCTTTAGTAATTACCAAAAAGCTCATCTGGTCTTAGAAAAACGCCGGACATCAGAACGGGAACGCCTACAACAACTCGACCTCCTTACCTATCAAATCCAGGAATTAGGAACTGCTAACCTCGATGATCCCCAGGAATGGGAACAACTGGTACAGGAACGGGAACGCCTCAATCATGTCGTGGAACTGCAACAGATGAGTTACAAGGTGTATCAGTCCTTGTATCAAAACGATAATGAAACCCCAGCCGCCGCAGATTTATTGGGGGACAGCGAAGCCACATTAATTGACATGGTAGAGTATGATTTCCAACTGCAACCCCTGTTAGATTTGGTTAGAGATGCTCAAACTGTGATGATTGAGGTGGGAAGACAAATTAATGCTTATGGAAGTAGTTTAGAAGCTGATCCCCAACGATTGCAAGAAGTAGAAGAGCGGATTCAAGAATTAAAACAAATTTGTCGCAAGTATGGCCCGACTCTGACAGAAGCGATCGCATATTATCAACGCATCCAAGGGGAATTAGCAGAACTGAATGATAGCGAACACTCGATTGAAAGTCTAGAACAGCAGGAAACAGCCTGTTATGCCCAGCTTACCCAAGCTTGTGCCAAGTTAACTAAATTGCGTCGTCAAACCGCAGCGCATTTAGAATCTCAATTGCTGGGTGAACTTAAGCCTTTAGCGATGGAAAAGGTGAAGTTTCAGGTGGAAATCACCCCTATTTCCCCCACAGCCGCAGGTGCAGACAAAATTACCTTTATGTTTAGCCCTAACCCTGGGGAACCACTGCAACCTTTAATTGCGATCGCCTCTGGTGGTGAAATGAGTCGGTTTTTGTTAGCACTAAAAGCGTGTTTTTGTCAAGTAGATACTGCCGAAACAATGGTATTTGATGAAATTGATGTGGGAGTTTCTGGGAGAGTTGCTCAGGCGATCGCGGAAAAATTACATCAACTTAGTCAAAATAACCAAGTATTATGTGTCACCCATCAACCCTTAGTTGCAGCAATGGCTGACCGACATTTCCGTGTAGATAAGCAAACTATTACTCAAGGTAAAGGTAAAAAAACCAGCAATGGTCATACTGAGCAGAGGACTGTAGTTAGAGTCACTAATTTAGAAAATCTCAGCCATCGCCGGGAAGAACTAGCGCAGTTAGCTGGCGGGAAATCAGCCACAGATGCGATCGCTTTTGCAGAGTCTTTATTATTACAAGCAGCTAATCATCGTCGCCAAGAAATAATTTAGCCGTTACCCGAGT
>NZ_JAYGHH010000071.1:6125-19209 GCF_034931045.1 Nodularia sp. UHCC 0506 | reverse complement strand
ATTTTAGTAGGTATACCCGCTATAATCTTTCTTTCTTCCTCCGTGTCCTCTGTGCCTCTGTGGTTTGTTTAAAATAAACCTCAACACCAGCGCATAATAAAAAACAATGCTTACAGAACGCTTCACCGCAGCGCTAACCTACGCCACCCAACTCCACGCCAAACAAGTGCGTAAAGGCTCAGGAGTCCCCTACATTGCCCACTTATTAGGTGCTGCCAGTATTGCTTTAGAATATGGAGCCAACGAAGATGAAGCGATCGCAGCTCTATTACATGATGCCATAGAAGACCAAGGAGGAGATGCCACACGAGCCGAAATTCGTCGCCGCTTTGGAGAAAATGTTACAAATATTGTCGATGGTTGTACGGATGCCGACACCACACCCAAACCACCTTGGAGACAGCGCAAAGAAACTTATATTGCTCACATTGCCACTGCTTCCCCCTCAGTATTACTGGTGTCAGCTGCTGATAAACTTTACAATGCCCAGTCAATTCTCAAAGATTATCGTGTCATAGGCGAATCACTTTGGCAACGTTTTCAAGGACGTAAAGAAGGAACTATTTGGTATTATCGCGCCCTTGTGAATGCCTTTATTAAAGCTGGAAATACTCCCCTAGTTCAAGAATTAGAAAGAGTGGTGACAGAAATAGAACGACAGACGGCTAATAAAAAATGAAGGCTGAAGGCGGAAAAATCCATACTCCATACTTCATCATTTTTTGATACTAAATTGTCACTACAAAAACAGTATTGTCCCTGTTAACGGAACATACTACTGACTGAAGTATCTTCGTGAATCCGCCAAATTGTTTCCCCTAACAAATTAGCGACCGAAAGTACCACTAATTCTGGAAAGCGATTGTTTTCTGGAATGGGAATCGTGTTCGTGACAATGACTTCCTCAAACAAGCCACTTGACAAACGCTCCTTTGCAGGGGGCGAAAAAACGGCATGAGTTGCACAGGCATATACTTGACCTGCACCTTCCTGACGTAACAACCGTGCGCCTTCGCTAATTGTGCCGCCAGTATCGATCATGTCATCCACCAAAATGGCTGTTTTGCCCTTCACATCACCGATGACATTCATGACTTCAGCCACATTATGAGCCTGACGACGTTTATCGATAATAGCCAACGGCGCATCATTCAGCTTTTTAGCAAATGCTCTCGCGCGTGCTACACCGCCGACATCGGGAGAAACAACAACAACATCAGACAGCTGTTTACTAGCCAGATAATCGAAAATTACTGGTGAACCGTAAACATGATCAAACGGGATATCAAAATAGCCTTGAATTTGCGCCGAGTGCAAATCCATAGCCAAAACACGGCTTGCACCTGCTTTAGTAATCAGGTTAGCTACTAATTTGGCAGTAATTGACTCTCGTCCTGCCGTTTTGCGGTCAGCGCGAGCATAGCCATAATAGGGAATTACTGCGGTTATCTGTCGTGCAGAGGCGCGACGACAAGCATCAACCATAATCAGCAATTCCATCAAGTTGTCATTAACAGGTTGACAAGTTGGCTGGATTAAATAAACATCACAACCCCGAATTGATTCTTGAATTTGAACGTATAGTTCTCCATCCGCGAATCTTTTGCGAATCATTGGCCCCAAGTCCATACCCAGGTAACGAGCAACTTCTTGGGACAGTGGTACATTGGCAGAGCCAGAAAATAGCCGCAGGCGATGATTTTCAGTTATTCCTGTGGCTGCTGGTTGCACCTTTAAACTTGCAGAACTCAGCACAGCAGATCCTCGATGTGCATTCATGGCAATACTATCATTAGATATTTAGTAGATTTAGCTGAAATGGCCTAAAAAAACATCTGTGAGTTTTCTTAAAGCTTTCATAAAAACTTTAAACATTTCTCAATATAATTATTTTTGGCTCATGTTGTAGTCCTTTTGGTGAATAAGCCATTGTTGAAACAGAAACAGTAGCAACACTGGCGCATAAAGTCCTCAAGGAAAGTTGAACATTTACTCAATACTCTATGATACTAGCTGCAAAATTATAAACCAGCAGACTATATTTTTGATAGTAAATCAGCAAAAAAATTCTTGGGGGTGGCGAATTGAACTAGTGTGAGTTGTGAGGGTTGGGGGCTGATGCTATTTCTACATGGTGGTTTTCATATATCGTCTCTTGACTCAGAAAGCCACAAAAAAGCTGAAGTTTATCGCCCGCAGGTAGTGAGTGAATTCGCCCTTTATAGTCAATTTTAGCCATTTTTCACATTAGTTACTGATAAAAAGTGGGAAAATAGAGTTAAATAGGACTTAAAAGACTTACTTAGCACGCATAACACGGAATTTATAACTTTCTGCTGGGACTTCTCTTTGTAAGTTGCTCATTCCCCAGTTGCTATTACATTTCATTAATCATGCAAGCACCCATTACAGTTGGTTCTATCCTGCAAGACCGTTATCGAATTATCCAAATTCTCGGACAAGGGGAATTTAGCAGAACTTATTTGGCAGAAGATGAGCGACGCTTTCACGAATTTTGCGCTATCAAAGAATTGAGTTCAGCCACAGAAGCTGAGGCTTGGGAGAAAGCGCAAGCACTTTTCCAGCAAGAAGCTGCAACTTTATATCAAATAGAACATCCACAAATTCCTAAATTTCGCGAAAAATTTGCACAGTATCAACGTTTATTTTTAGTTGAAGACTACGTTGCAGGTAAAACTTACCGGACTCTGCTAACTGAACGCCTAGCTGCTGGTCAAACTTTCACTGAAGCAGAAGTATTGCAATTTATTCGCTCTTTGTTGCCAGTTTTAGAGCATATTCATAGTCGTAGGATTATTCACCGGGATATCTCACCGGAAAATATTATTTTGCGCGATGACGATACCAAGCCAGTGTTAATTGACTTCGGAATGGTGAAAGAACTAGCAACGCGTTTACAGTCTCCAGATAGCACGCTAGTTACTAACGTGGGTAAATTAGGCTTTGCTCCTCCTGAACAAATGCAATCAGGGGAAGCGTACCCTCATAGTGATTTGTATGCACTAGCTGTGACAGGGATATTTTTGTTAACAGGGAAAGAAGTAAACGAACTATTTGATGCGACTCAACTAACTTGGAATTGGCAGCAGTGGGTAAAGGTGAATCCCAGATTTGCCCAAGTTATAAATCAGATGTTAAGTCATCTACCAGGCGATCGCTACCAAAGTGCAGTTGATGTCATGCAAGCATTACAGATTTTGGACACACCCAGTATTTCTACTCCAGAATTATCCCAAGTCCAAACAATTGCTGTCGGCCGTCGTCCCGATTCACTATCACCACCAGTTTCACCCCGCAAAGTTGCGCCAGTAATTTCACCCAGTGGCTCTAGCTCCATTTTAGATAGTCCATTAGCACTTGGGGCTATTGGTAGTGCCGTAGTAATTTTAGCGGGAGTCGGTTCTTGGGCATTGGTAAGTTCGATCCGCAATGGGCAAAATGTAGCACCAGAGGTAACACCCCCACAAACTTTCCCTTCACCAGTTGTCACTGGAGAGGAAACACCCACACCAGAACCCATACCAGAACCCATACCAGAACCCACACCGACTAGTGTAGAACCTGTAATATTTAGTAGACGGCTGATATTGAAAGCATCTGACACTACTACCGTTGAAGACACTATCAAACGAAATCAAATCATTCAGTACACATTGTTCGGAGAAGAAGGAGCCAAATTAACGACATCTATTGACCCAGGAAGTGGTATTTTGCTCACAATCTTAGATGTCAATCAAGAACCAATTGAGACTAATGCCCAGCAAGTCATAACTTATGAGGGAATATTGCCGATTACTGGTAGATATATTATTCAGTTAATTCCACAGCCAGAAATTGCTGAAAGTGATTACAGTCTGAATGTGGCATTAGAAAACCCAGTCATACCCACACCTACACCCACCCCGACACCGACAGAAACGCCAATTCTCATTCCCACCCCGACACCCACAGAAACACCTACAGAAGAAACACCATTTCCCACCCCAACACCACCATCAATACCTAGTCCTGACTTGAGCGGAGAGGAAAATAATACCCCTACTGATAGCACGCCAGAATTATAAAACAGCCTGCTTAATTACGAATTACGAATTACTAACTGTGATGTATTACAATTGATAGAAGTGTGCATATTTAGAAAGTAATCACCAAAGAGATTGTTGAAAACATTACTGATTACTGGGACTGATACGGAGGCTGGCAAAACTGTTTTAACAACAGCATTGGCAGCCTATTGGCAAAAATATTATCCCCAAAGTAGCTGGGGAATTATGAAACCGATTCAATCGGGGATAGGCGATCGCGAAGTATACCAAAAGTTATTCTCTTTAGAGCAATCTGCCGAAGAAATTACACCTTTGTATTTTGCCGCCCCCCTGGCTCCTCCCATCGCCGCCGCTAAGGAAAATCGCCAAGTAGATTTGGCTGTGGTGTGGCAAGCTTTTTCTCAGTTGCGATCGCAGCGTGATTTCGTTTTGGTCGAAGCTTTGGGTGGTTTAGGTTCCCCGATCACTGATGAGTTGACAGTGGCTGATTTAGCCGGTGATTGGCGTTTACCAACAGTATTGGTAGTACCAGTCAGATTAGGTGCGATCGCTCAAGCCGTGGCGAATGTGGCATTGGCTAGGCAATCAAAGGTAAATCTTAAAGGTATTGTGCTTAATTGTGTACAACCCCGTACAGATGCGGAAATAGCCGACTGGACACCATCGGATTTAATTCAATCTCTAACTAATACGCCAGTTTTAGGTTGTTTGCCTTATTTAGATAACTTAGAAGATTTAGATAAACTCGCTCAAGTCGCATCCCATCTCGATTGGGAAAGATTAAGCTGATTGTGAAATTTGCGAATAAACACAGAGGAAATATTCAAGCTGAACTCTTTGAGAAAGATTAAACTTGGAAAATATCCTCAGTTAGCTTTACTGAAACGAGCTTTTTTTGATCATGGTTTCCACTTTTCCCAACTCTTCTGTAGACTTATCTCGCGTTCGTCTAGAAATTCGCTCCTTGCAACCGCAATTAGTAGAGTGGCGGCGACGATTGCATCAAAAACCAGAGTTAGGGTTTAAAGAAAAAATCACGGCTGAGTTAGTTTCTAGCCGATTGCAAGCATGGGGAATTGAACATGAAACTGGTATAGCTCAAACTGGTATTGTGGCTACTATCAAGGGAAGCAAACCCGGTGCGGAGAAAGTGTTGGCGATTCGGGCTGATATGGATGCTTTGCCCATTCAAGAACTGAATGAGGTTCCCTATAAATCGCAACATGATGGAGTGATGCACGCTTGTGGACATGATGGACATACTGCGATCGCACTGGGTACAGCATACTATCTTCAGCAACATCGGCACAATTTTAGCGGTACAGTAAAAATCATCTTCCAGCCAGCCGAAGAAGGGCCAGGCGGCGCACAACCAATGATTGCAGCCGGGGTACTCAAAAACCCTGATGTGGATGCAATTATCGGGTTACATTTATGGAATAATTTGCCATTGGGAACAGTAGGTGTCCGGGCTGGGGCATTAATGGCATCTGTAGAATGCTTTAACTGCACCATTTTGGGTAAAGGTGGACATGGTGCTATGCCGCATCAAACCATTGATTCTATTGTGGTTGCAGCCCAAATTGTCAATGCCCTACAAACCATTGTGGCGCGTAACGTCAATCCCATTGATTCAGCCGTGGTAACAGTCGGCGAACTTCATGCAGGAACGAAGCTGAATATCATTGCAGATAAAGCCCGCATGAGTGGTACTATTAGGTACTTTAAGCCAGATTTTAAAGGATTTTTTAACCAGCGCGTTGAGCAAATCATTGCCGGAGTTTGTCAAAGTCATGGGGCAAAATATGACTTAGAATACTGGAGTCTTTATCCCCCAGTAATTAATGATGCGGATATAGCAGCACTGGTGAGATCAGTAGCAGAAGAAGTGATCGAAACCCCTATGGGTATCGTACCAGAATGCCAAACTATGGGCGGTGAGGATATGTCATTCTTTTTACAAGAAGTTCCTGGTTGTTATTTCTTCCTCGGATCTGCTAACCCTGAGAAAAATCTAGCCTATCCCCATCATCATCCCCGATTTGATTTTGATGAAACTGCCTTAGCGATGGGTGTTGAAATATTTGTTAGAAGTGTGGAGAAATTTTTGACCTGATGAGGATAAATATTCCTTTTTTGTCATCGCCGATCTGGTAGTGCGCTCTGGTCAGCAATATCGCATCTGTCAACTCAAAGGTAGCATTTTTTGCTCTACCTAAATATTTGTAGGCTACTTGACGGAATTTTTCTAGTCTGGCACGTTTCAGATTGGCGAGTGAGAGTTGGCAGTATTTCTCTCAGATTTTGCCATAAAGGGGCGTATTCAGTCAAATATTAAAAAATAATAAATTTATACCACCCCTCAGAGGAGATAGCATAAAGTTTAACTTGATGTTGAAAATGAAAATATTACTTGATCCCGGAGTTCATTTTCGACTGAATCAAATTCCAAAACAATTAATTAGAGGAATATCAAAATGGGTGGTGTCACTGACCGGAAAACTGATACATTTACAGATGTGTACCTTGAGATCAAACATGAATACTGGGGAAAATGGGTTGGTGTGACCGAAGCAGATAGCAACAATGGATACGTTAATGGGAAAATCACGTTCAAAAACACTGGCAAACTTCCCTTAAGCGATGTAAAGTTGTTTCTGGATCTCGACGACACAGGAATGACTTGGGATGCTAACACACGCAATTCAGATGGATCAGTTTCGGATCTAGGAGTTCTAGATTTAGGTTTAGTAGCACCAGGTGCTGAAGTAGAGTATAAATACTGGTGGGGATTGAAACATCTATTTGGACCAACCCAAGAAGATTTCACCGTCACTTTTAACATCATTCCCCAATTCCAAGTGCGGTACTCGAAGTCCAGTGCGTTCAAGAGTGGAGCAACAGTAAGTGCATCCTAAGAAGGATACGCTTGAACAAACAGTGATTAACACATAGTTAACTCTGACTTTTCACGGCATCTGGAAAACGCCATTTTGAGCTTTTCTCAAACCATTATTTTTACGCTAGCCATTATCATTAACTTAGAGTTATTGATAATTAGCCTGTGGAAAAAGTTACGTGGTTTCGCCGTTTGAGGACTTCCCGTGAAAAGTCAGATATAGGACTCCTGTCTGATTACTGAACAAGATTTTGAATGAAATCCTGAGAAAACAGGCTTTTCAGTCTCAGTATGTTTTCAAATATCAAATAGGATTCCTATAGTTAAATACTGTATTAACTGACTCTGACTGGTAAATAAACTCACTTGTCCAAGTTTTTTTTACAATCAGAGTCAGTAGTAATAACACTATAAAACTTTTTTATTCAAGTATTGAAAACTTTTATAGCAAATTCTATATTTGATTTGGCTTTCTCAGTCCACACTTGCAGCAGTTCGAGAAATTCACCAGTGCGATCGCCATCTTGTACTGGACTGACAAGGCTAAAATGTTGCAATAGATTTTTGAGAAAATTGAGATAAATCAATGCTTTCAGCTTTTTACCTAATGCACTATTAACATTCATCTATTTGAAATTAAAAATATCTCTCTAAGTGCGATTATCTATCTTCTTAGTTGGGTTAAACTGCGATCGCACTTGACAATCAAGACAGTCGCTACACCTAATGACTAATGACTAATGACTTTTTCTAAACTCGCACCCTTTATCCAAGAGTATATTTATGATCACAACTGGACTGAATTACGACCAGTACAATTAGCAGCTTCTGAAGTTATATTTAACAGTGAGGCTCATTTATTAATTGCGGCTGCAACTGCGGCGGGAAAAACAGAAGCAGCATTTTTACCAGTGTTGACTCTATTACATGAAAAACCCGCTAAAAGTATTGGTGTATTATATATTGGTCCCATCAAAGCTTTAATTAATGACCAATTTGAACGCCTCAACGACTTGTTGAAAACAGCAGCTATTCCAGTATGGCATTGGCATGGCGATGTCGCGCAAAGTCGTAAAAATAAACTTATTCAGAATCCCCAAGGCGTTCTTCAAATTACGCCAGAATCTTTAGAAAGTTTGTTAATTAACAAGAATAATGATTTGATACGCTTATTTGGTGATTTACGATTTGTAATCATTGATGAAATCCATTCTTTTATGGGTTCTGAACGTGGTTGTCAGATTATTTGTCAGTTACAGCGTTTAGCCAACTTGACAAAAACCCAACCCCGCCGTATTGGTTTATCAGCAACCCTCGGTAATTATGCAATGGCTGAAGAGTGGTTACGTTCTGGAACTGACAAGCCAGTAATTACTCCCAATATCACCTCTGAAAAACGTCAAATTAAGCTGGCTGTAGAACATTTTTATCTTGATAATGAAATTGATGAATCAGATTCCACAGCTTACGAGAAATATATTTTCAACCTCAGCAAATCTCGTAAATGTCTGATTTTCGCTAATAATCGCACTCAAACTGAATCAGTCATTGCATCTTTACGCCGAATTGCTACAGCAGAAGCATTACCAGACATTTATCACGTACATCATGGCAGTATATCTGCTAGCTTACGCCAATCTGCGGAAAATGCCATGCGCGAACCTCAAAATCCGGCTGTGACTGCTGCTACTCTAACTTTAGAATTAGGCATCGATATTGGTCATTTAGAGAGAGTTATTCAGTTAGAATCACCTTTGTCTGTTGCGAGTTTTTTACAACGTTTAGGACGCAGTGGAAGGAGAGGTGAAGCTGCTGATATGCGCTTAATTTGTGGGGAAAATCAACCATTAGCTGAAGCACCTTTACCAGAACAAATTCCTTGGCAACTTTTACAATCTATTGCCATTCTTCAACTTTATCTAGAAGAACGTTGGATTGAACCGATAGAAGCGATAAAATATCCTTTGAGTTTGCTATATCATCAGACAATGAGTATTTTGGCAGCAACAGGAGAAATGACACCTGCGGCTTTAGCTAAACAAATTTTAAATTTATCACCCTTTGCGGCTATTTCCTCAGCAGAATTTAAGCTATTATTACAATATTTAATTGATATAGACCACATTCAGAAAACAGAAAGAGGTAAATTAATCATTGGTTTGTCTGGAGAAAAGATAGTCGGAAAATTTCAGTTTTATGCTGTCTTTGCTGATAGTCAAGAATATGCAGTTAAGCAAGGGACAACGGAAATTGGCAGTATTTCCATACCGTCCCCTGTGGGTAATCAATTCGCCTTAGCCGGTAGAACTTGGGAAGTTTTAGAAGTTGACTTGAAAAAAAAGGTAATTTTAGTGAAGCCAGTAGCAGGTAAAGCTACTATTTATTGGCGGGGCGGTAGTGGTAGCATTCACACCAGAGTTTTGCAAAGGATGCGTCAAGTATTACTAGAAGATGTAGAATATAGTTACTTGCAAAAGAATGCTCAATCACGTTTAAAATTAGTTCGGCAAGTTAGCCGAAATGCTGGATTAGATAAACGAAATATTTTACAATTAGAAAAAGGCAAATGTTGTATCTTTCCTTGGATGGGTACTGTGGCTTACCGGACTTTGGAAAGGTTGCTGAATTCTTTTTGTCGAGAATCGTTAGAAATTAATAGTATTAGTGGGGTGAATCCTTATTATTTGATAATTAAATTAGGTAAAGATAAATTTAAACATCTGCAAACAGAACTTGTTTCATTGTGTGAACAAAGAATTACAGCAGCAGATTTAGTCAGTTCCGCAGAAGCCCCAGAACTGCAAAAGTATGATCAATTTATCCCTCATTTGTTATTACGAAAAGCATTTACTGAAGATTACTTAGATATTATAGAAGTTAAAAAACAAATTTTACTTTGGTAGGTAATTATAATAATGTCCATTGCTCCTTGGCGAAGTGCGATCGCTCATGCTTTACATCGTAATCGTAGCCTAGTTTACGCTCGTTACCTACAAATAGCAACAGTCCGGGAAAATAATCGTCCTGCTAATCGTACCGTTGTTTTTCGGGGCTTTTTGGAAGATAGCAACCAGCTAAAATTTATTACTGATGCTCGGAGTGATAAAGTTTACCAAATACAACAACAACCTTGGGCAGAGATTTGTTGGTACTTCCCCAACACAAGAGAACAATTTCGCATTTCTGGCTGCTTAACTTTAATTGGAGATGATACTTCTCACCCCATCCAATCAGCCCGGATCAAAATTTGGCAAGAATTAAGTGATGCAGCGCGTTTACAATTTGCTTGGCCTCATCCTGGTCAAGCCAGAGTAGATCAACCAAAAGCCTTTGAACCATCACCACCTAATCCCGCCCAGCCGATGCCCAATTTTTGCCTATTACTACTCGAACCCCAGGAGGTAGATCATTTAGAATTGCGGGGTGAACCACAAAATCGCCGAATTTACTGCCTTAACGAGCAGCAAGAGTGGTCTACCCAAGAAATTAATCCTTAGTCATTAGTCATTAGGGAGTTCCAAAAAATAAATTATCCAAATAAACGAACCACAGAGACGCAGAGGACACAGAGTTATGAGACTTTGAGAGATATTTTACGTTAGGTGATTGGGTGTTTTTTTATTTGGAAGTCCCTTAGTCATTGGTCATTGGGAAGTTACCGTCTTCTCCCCCCTGCACCCTGCACCCTGCCCCCCTGCCTCTTCTCCCCTGCCTCTTTAAATCCCCGCACCATCAAAAAATTGTTGAATTGCTTTATCTCTGAGGCTACACAAGGGAGCATCTTTTAACAAATCACTTTCGGGAGAGACTACAGAAACGGCTAAAACATGGGTTTTTGGGGAACTTTGATGATTTTGGAGATTTTGTACTTGTTGTTCCAAAGATTCAATCCGATCAACTAAAGCACGAATGACTTCAGCTTCTGAATCTGGTAAATTGTTATGTTCTAGGGGAGCAACTCGCGCGCCAGAACGATAAACAACGCGACCGGGTACACCTACCACTGTGCAATCAGTAGGCACATCCCTGAGAACAACTGACCCAGCACCAATCCGAACATTATTGCCAATTTGAATATTACCCAATACCTTTGCGCCGGCTCCAACTACGACATTTTCCCCTACAGTGGGATGGCGTTTGCCGGTTTGTTTACCAGTTCCCCCAAGGGTAACACCTTGATAAATCAGGCTGTAATCGCCCACTATCGCCGTTTCACCAATTACTACGCCCATACCGTGATCAATAAATACACCCTGCCCAATTGTTGCGCCTGGATGGATTTCGATTCCCGTTAAAAACCTAGCTGTGTGAGAAATCAAGCGGGGTAAAAAGGGAAGACCAATATGATGCAGCCAGTGAGCCAGCCTGTGGAATAGTAGGGCTTGCAAACCTGGGTAACAAAACAAGACCTCTAACCAGTTACGGGCAGCCGGGTCACGTTCAAATATGATGCGAAAATCAGCACGTAGTCTAGATAGCACGAGATAGTACCCTCGGAAAGCAAAAGAAGCTACCATCCCATAATATCGTTCCTGGTGTCAACTCTGAAAGTTAGAGAGTAGGAAGAGGCAGAGGTGCAGGGGGGAATTGGACTCGAAGCAAATTTTTATCCCTTTTTTCCGTTCTTTTTTTGCTGGCGATTGGGGAATTATTTCTGCTGCACCGTTAGAGTATAGTTACGCCTCACTCCAGGATTAAAAGTCCCTACCCAAATTTTATAAGTACCGCTTTTAAAGTTTTTGTCTTCAAAGCTGGCATCTTTGTTTGTACCAGTGTCATCGCCGCAACGTATTGTTTTGTCGTCTGGCCCTTGGATAAGTATGGTGGTGTCATACCCGCCACTGTTGACTTGTATGTTCAGCCGATCAAAGTCTTTTTCCAACGTCAAAATGTGATCTGGTTGGGGGTCAGCAAAACCAATGCAGGCATTTTTATCGCGATCGCGTCTGCTAATGTCAGACAGGGAATAATAACCACCTGTGTGTCCGGTAACTATTCCTGCTGCTGGCTTAAAACCTGGCGACAGGCTGAATGTACCAAAATGTGATGTTGTTGCTATTGCTGGTGTAGCTGTAATGGCGGCAATTATCGCTACAAGCCAGCTACCGCGAAAATGATGCCGGGGGCGACGGTATTTCATAAGGAGCATCCCAACAGGCTTTATCTTGATGATATATACAACATTTGATCGTGCAACAATTCCAGATGATTTTTTGGACAATTGGCAAATTTCACAGTAGGGATCAAAAGAAAAATGTTACAAAAGGTTTTGTTTGTTAACCCTCTGTAAAAACTTATCAGTCCAGGAATCGAAATAATATTCCGCCTTTGAGCAATCCTTTTTCACCACCATAATTACTGATTGTGAGCGATCGCAGGTTTTGAAACAACGGTTTACCGACAATTTCCACTAACTGCAAAATCGGCAATTGACGCTCTAACAGAGTTTGGCTTTTTGTCCAATCGAGATAGATATACCCTTGATTGGGTTGGGGAATCGCCGCAATACTATCTTGAAAATTGCTATCGCTGACCAAAGAACCATTCTTGGTGGTGATCACTTGATTTAAAGTTTCCAAATTGGAGGCAAAAATCTCATAATTTCCGAGAGTTGTGTGTACTCCCTCTACATCGGCCTCAATGGCAAATGCTGGAAGTGCTTGAGTATCGGTTTGTTTACTTACTGCATTTAACTCTGTCCAAGCAAAGATTTTTTGTTGATTTAAGTTGAAAGAACTAATGTTGAGTCCACGAGAGGAAGCGATCGCATCTAAACGCGAAATTCCTTCTGGGACATCCTCTAATTGTTCCACCACAAACACCCAATCAGCAGCGCCTTCTCCCGCATGGGGTAACACAGCTAAAGCATATTCTCCTTTTACCCAACTAAAAATATCCTCTGCTAAGTTTATCCCCTGGCTTTTCTGAAGTTCAGCTAAAGGCTTGAGTAAAGTAGAAATTGCATCAGTTCCAGAACCAGAGAGAGCCGTTTTGACTTGTGTCCAGAGTTGGGCTAAATCACTGCTACCCAAATTGTCTAAATGAGAACTGGAAATCACCAAACCTGCCGCATCTGGTATATATTCTAACGCCTTGACAGGTTTACTAAGTGGTTCAG
>NZ_JAYGHH010000071.1:0-6100 GCF_034931045.1 Nodularia sp. UHCC 0506 | reverse complement strand
GTCGGCATAATTTCCGAGTCAGTCAGAAAGTTAGTTTCTGCTAACAGTCCCTTGGAGTTCAAAGATAAAGAAATAATTTGACTATCAAAGGTGACTTCTGGTAGTTCTAAACCTTGCCATTCGGCCACGGCGGGAAGATTGAGAAAAGCCGTAGCTAAGGAGGCTTTAGGCAATTGTTGGGCAGCTTTTTGGTATTTAAGCGAACTGGACAAATTCAAATCAGGAGCCTGGACATTATTAATTGCGTCTCGTAGCACCTTCAAATCATTAGCAAATAAAACAAAGTCATCCACAACTGCACCAGCTAGGGAATCTTGTTGTGGTTGGGAATCGTCAGATATCAGCTTTACACCTTCATATTCTTCAACAGCCAAATTTGCGCCAGCCAATACCCTGCGAGAAAAGAGCAAGTCTAAAAATTCACGGCTTTTGTCTGGTTTCTCAGTTGCTAGTGCCATTAAATACCCTGGCTGTTTTCCATTCTCTAGATCACGATCAATATCTACAGTAGTCACGGAGAGGGTAATTTCATTTCCCAGCCAAGGCTGAATATCTTGTTTGTAATCTATACCACTCTTAGCCAATAAACTGGTTTTGAGTTGAGATAATTCCCCTTTGCGCTCCAATGACTGCAAGCGTTCAGGATTTGTCAGCAACGAAACCGTCACCGGAGCCAATTTAGAGACGAATATAGCAGCATGGGGCTGAGAGCTAGAGGCGATGAATTTAACCGGAGTCTGAGCGAAAAACCAATAAAAGCCTGCGACGATAATTAGAAGTGCGATGCCTGCGGCGACCACGAAACCAAATAATGAGCGTTGACTATTGACATTAGACATACTAAACCAGCAATAAATTTTACAATGGTTGGATTTGACAGGCCATCGGGAATGACTAATAACTACTCCTTTGGGAATAGATGCTGATGCTAGGAAGCAAATTTTCTGTCAACATAAAGTGTATTAGGTTGTTTACAAAAATTTCATGACAGGGAATCCTTCTGGTCAACTCATTACTCAGATTAGTGTAGAGGAACTGGCGCAACGTCTGTCTTCTGGTGATGCAAGTATTCAGTTAATAGATGTACGTGAACCTCAAGAACTAGCAACCGCTAACATAGAAGGCTTTGTCAATCTCCCCCTGAGCGAATTTGTAGAATGGGGCGATCAAGTCCCCACCATGTTCAATCCCCAAGCTGAAACCCTGGTATTATGTCACCACGGCATTCGCTCTGCCCAGATGTGCCAGTGGCTCATGGTTCAAGGTTTTACAAATGTTAAAAACATTACAGGTGGCATTGATGCCTATTCTCTATTAGTTGATGACTCAATTCCGCAATATTAGTCATTTGTCCTGATTTCAAGCCCCTAAATTTATTTATGGGGTTCTTTCCCTACCCCCCGCCCCTTTTTCTCTTCTTTGACCTCTGACCAATGCTATTCTTAACACAATACCGTTACCAAGACAACTTAAGACTGTCAGCAGCACTCAGATTTGATTCATTTTGCATATATGAATTTTGTCTAAAATAAGTATTTTTGAATACAGCTTTTTCATTCAAAAGCTGCAATAATACTTAAAGATGCTGACTATACTCATAACACACAAAAAATTAAATATTTTGCTAAATTAATTAACTATTATTCATAATATTTGGCTTTAAAATCCCCAAAATTTTCCCAGTTTAGTCAAAATTTGCCTTCAGCAAAACATACCTTATGCAAGTCCAGTTAACGAATCGACAACAGCATATACTTTGGGCAACAGTACGCCACTATATTGCTACAGCAGAGCCTGTAGGTTCAAAAGCTTTGGTTGATGAGTATGACTTGGGTGTGAGTTCAGCCACTATTCGGAATGTCATGGGTGTGTTAGAAAAATCTGGGTTACTTTACCAGCCACACACTTCTGCTGGACGCATACCTTCAGATTCAGGCTATCGCATTTATGTTGACCAGTTAATTACACCTGCTTTGCGAGATGTAACGCGCACGGATGTTTTAGCCAAAGAAGTAGAACAGGCGCTGCAAAATCGCCTCCACTGGGAAGATTGGAGTTTGGAAGCTGTACTACAAGGTGCAGCGCAAATTTTAGCCACTGTGAGTGGCTGCATTAGCTTAATTACTATGCCGCAAACCACTACAGCCATCTTGCGACATCTGCAACTAGTGCAAATTGAAACTAACAAGATTATGCTAATTGTGGTGACGGATGATTATGAGACACATTCTAGGCTAATGAATTTGTCGCCCACCGAGGAAGAAGCAAAACTTGATCCAGAGGGCATAGATCATGAATTGCAGATTGTTTCTAACTTTTTGAATACCCACTTGCGGGGACGCAGTTTATTGGAATTAGCCAGCTTGGATTGGAGTGAGTTAGATCAGGAATTCCAACGCTATGGTGAATTCTTAAAAGGTTCAGTCACAGAATTAACTCGTCGTCATCTGACACCAACTACGACCCAAATTATGGTTCGGGGTGTGGCAGAAGTTTTGCGTCAGCCAGAATTTTCTCAATTACAGCAAGTCCAGACAATTATCCAACTGCTGGAAGAAGAACAAGACCAACTGTGGCGATTAATCTTTGCCGAACCGGAAGCGGAAGAGGTGGGTAAATCCAAGGTAACGGTTCGCATTGGTACAGAAAACCCCTTAGAACCGATACGTACTTGTACTTTAATTACTTCTACCTATCGCCGGGGTTTGCTACCTTTAGGAAGTGTAGGTGTTTTAGGGCCAACGCGCCTAGATTATGATAGCGCGATCGCAGTTGTAGCGGCTGCTGCTGATTACCTCTCCGATGCTTTTAGTTAACTTGTTTAAATCATGTTCAGAAAAATTGCCTTTGGGGTGTTGTGGCTAGGATTTCTTACTTATGCTTTTCTATTTGCTCCCCCCGATCAACCTGATACCTTTGAATTAATTAAAAACCTTTCCGTTGGGCAATGGCAAGATATTAACCCCCTAATCATAGCCTTATTCAACCTCATGGGCATTTGGCCGGTAATTTACAGTGCAATTCTGTTTATTGATGGTAGAGGGCAAAAAATTCCCGCTTGGCCCTTTGCTACAGCTTCTTTTGCCGTCGGTGCTTTTGCGCTGTTGCCTTATTTAGCTTTACGGGAACCAAATCAGCAATTTTCTGGAAACAAAAATCTCTGGCTAAAATTACTAGATTCTCGGATTACTGGTTTGATTTTAACTATCGGCGCAGCGATTCTAGTCCGCTATGGTTTACAAGGAGATTGGGGAAATTTTGTCCAGCAATGGCAAACTAGCCGCTTCATCCATGTGATGAGTTTAGACTTCTGCCTACTTTCGCTATTATTTCCCGCATTATTGGGAGATGATATGGCACGTCGGGGGATAAAAAATCAAGTATTTTTCTGGTTCATCGCATTGATTCCCCTATTCGGCCCCTTAATTTATTTAACTGTACGATCTGCTGGCAGTAGCGCTGAGTGCAAAGCACAGGTTCCGCTACCAGAAACCAACATAAATACAGAACTTTCCCACTAAAAACCCCAAATATCGGCTTTTAATTATTCTTATCTTGTGTGGGAGGGCAAAAATACCCGCCCTACAATATATTTAGCGCAATATTAATGCCACCGTCACACATTTGATTTAGAAATTTTATAAATTTCAGGTAACTGCCACCAAGGAATATGGGGGTATTCGTGATGTTCATGATGATAACCAAAATGGTAACAAGTGATGAATGACCACCAAATGGGACGGCTAATAGTTTGGGAACGATGAGGTTCTTTATAACCTTCTACGGGTTCACTGTGGGGTAAAAAAGTTCCAAAATAAAATAATTGTAAAGAACTTAAAATTGAAGGAATTACCCAGAAATAAGTCAAGTTATCATCGGGAAGATGCCATATATATTTGACCAAATTATAGATAATCATTAATGTGATAATTTGCAGCCAACTCCAGTAACCTTTCATAAAATATAAATACCAAGCAAAAAAGTTTTTATGCTTACCGTTATGAAAATCTGGGTCTGTTTCACTAGCTGGATTATGGTGATGTACCCAATGCTTTTTTAAAAGTTTGGGATAGGATAAAAGACCATAAAGAAATAGACACAATGAGCCAATGAAATGGTTAATTTTGGGATTTTTAGGAAAAACTACCCCATGCATGGCATCATGAGCTGTAATAAATAATCCCGTATATAAAAATGTTTGCCAAAATATGATCGGCAACAACATCCAAAATTTGAATTGGGATATATCAATATAAAGTAAAAAACCGAGGCTGATAGCCCATATACTAATAATGGCGATCGCCATAAAAATTCCCCCAAACAGGGATGTACTTTTCACGGCTGGCGTGGTAGAGATTTTTCTTTGAGGCAACTGTGTTTGTTCTAACTGGAACACGCTTTTACTCCGCGTAGGATTCAGGTGAAAATTTCAGAATATAGTTGTGGAAAAGCACTCAGCATTAGTCTAGAAACTAATTTTGGTGGTAAGCTTTCTGCATTAGGTAGTCCCAATCATTCCAAACTGTGTAGAAATATTAAAATAACTTAACTATTATTACACATTATGCTCCCCATACCAAAAACTGTATTCAGTTAAAGAAATAGGTAATGATGGTGAAAATACTGTTTAGTTTGTTCTCAACAGCCCCAACCGATAATTAGGAACCGAGCATCAGTATTTTACGCAATATGTTGTAGCGATTAGTATGCCAAAATAAGTAAGCGATCAAACCAACCATCACCAAGGGACTATTCCCAAGTACCGATTGAGGCGTAAACATCTTTGCCATTGTTAGCAGTTTCAGTGGCATCATTCAGATAAAGTCCCATGATCAATTTTCTAGCCAATTATAAGATGACCTTTTTCATAGTATTTACCTGCCTATTTAGTGCTATCTGTCTCTAGTGTCAAAATGTCAGCAAGTCTAAAGAATGAATTTTTCAAGTTTGAGAGGAATATTTTTAATAATTAAAAATTTGATCATTCCGCTATTTTGAAGATCACAATATTTCGTTTTTCACCAAGTATTTACAAATGCCATAACACTGGCAGTAAGAGCCAAAAAGTAAAACTTCAAATATCATAAAAAATCTAACGCAAGTTAGAAGATTTCGTAAATATGATTAACCAGAATAATAGATAAATGGTATTATATTTATAGTTGTAAATATGGCCTCTACAGTATTAATTACAGGTGGATCTCAAGGTATCGGCAAAGCTACGGCGCTTTTATTTTCCCGCAAAGGTTATAATCTCGTCCTTGCAGCCCGTCATGCTGACACATTAGCCGCTACAGCCCAAGAGATAGAAAACCTTGGTCATCCCGTCCCATTAACTATTACTTGCGATGTCAAAGATCCATCTCAGGTAGAGATATTAGTGCAGACAGCATTAGAAAATTATGCTGATATCGATGTTTTGGTAAATAATGCCGGTATCTTTGCATCAGGGCCAGTAGAACAATTTTCGCTCAATGATTGGCACGAAGTTATAGACACTAACCTTTGGGGATATATTCATACTATTCATGCCCTTTTACCTCATTTTCTGCAACGGGGAAGGGGAACCATAGTTAATGTTAGTTCAATTGGCGGTAAAGTACCGACGGCTTACATGGTTCCCTACTGTACGAGTAAGTTTGCGGTGACAGGGTTAACAGAAACACTGCAAGCAGAATTACAACCAAAAGGTATTCAAGTTTGTGGAATTTATCCGAATTTAATCAAGAGTAGTTTTATGGAACGGGCAGTTTTTAGAGGACAGGATGAACAAGAAATCCAAACTCGAAGGGAACAGCTTGATAATGTCCTGAAAACTCCTGTAATAGAGAAGCCGGAAGATGTGGCTAATGCTATTTGGGATGCAGTCAAGCATCAAAAATCAGATGTGATGGTTGGTTCTGCTAATGTTTCTCAAGGTTTATATCGATTGTTTCCTGGTGTGATGAAGTGGGTTTCTCGGCAAACTTTGAAAAATCAAGATAATTAATCAATCCCGTTGCTAGTTTAGGAAAGTTAAACGCCTGTAGAAACGGTATGAATACGACTTAAGGAATGAATTTATGAAAAATGAAAATTTAGACTCTATGTTCCTCCTCTT
>NZ_JAYGHH010000070.1:8888-19692 GCF_034931045.1 Nodularia sp. UHCC 0506 | reverse complement strand
TTCACAATCCCTAACTACGAATTACGAATTACGAATTACGAATTACGAATTACGAATTACCTGCGGACTTTACCGCTAAAACCGGCAGCTTTAAACTGCTTCAGCTTCAAAGGTTCTGGTTGGTTGGCAGGAACAGAAATTCTGATTGCAAAATCACTCAAGCCTGGTGGAATTTCGGGAATCGAACCAAGACGGGTACGATTTTGCATGACTGGGTTATTGTTGGCATCATAGATGCGTCCAAAGATATCTGCGTCATAGACCGTTTTGTAAGTGCCATTTTCTGCCTTACCAGTGACAATAAAACAATTAGCAGCCGCACTACCACTACTAATTACAGATCCTTCTGCCAGTTCTGCTGGACAATCTTTATAGGAAACATCAGATAATTTTATCTGTGTCAGCGCTATGGCCTCTGGAGTATATACCCAGGACATAACTGTGAGCAAGCCAGAAATAAAGATCACAGAAATTAGTTGTGCATACTGAGTGATGCTACTGAAATATTTTTGCATAACTAAAATTGGCGAATTTAATAAAAATGCTATGTTGTGATTATTTTCCATAGCTAAACGCGGTGATTACAGAACTTAACTCAATTTTGTACATAGGAAACCACTATCAGTATCTCAAAGTTTAATAACATTATTGATCACAACGGAGAGACACTAATTGGCACTGATTCCTTTAGCACTGTTTTTAACCTCAGCTTACCTGAATTTCATGACTGGGAGGTTGGAGTCTTGAATAAAACTATTGTAATAATTAGGAAAATAAACCCCTCAGTTGCTATCAACTTATGACTCCAGATGAGATTGAAACAGCGTTGCAAGCAGCCTTTAATAGTTGTAATGCAGCTAGTTGTCCTCTCACTGATATGCAGAAGCAGATATTACTGCGAGTGGTCGAGCAAATTCAGGGAGATTTTAACTCCAAGAAATCAGATGTAGTCAATCCTTTAGACGAACTTGACTCAGAGGAATTGGCAGCGTTTTTACAGTTTGTCAAAACCAAGGAACAACAAAACCGCACTTGGAAGGTGCAATTACTCAATGATTGGTTACATGAAAACGATTCGGGAAATGTCCAATTCATTCGCCAACGCTACGGTTTACCGTGGGTTAATCGTGTAGAATCATATCATTTTGACAAGTATTCTGACGTTGAGGATGCACTCAAGCTCAGAGTAGGCGATCGCATTGAAGTTTCCAATGGACTATGGGAATGGGTACAAGATGATGGCCCGTGTAAGCGTGAATGGTTTCCCTGTATCGTACTACAAATTGATGAAATTCATGATGGTGATAGTTCTTCACCTACTAATTGTGTTGTGCGCCTCTACAACGGTGCTGAGTACGAAATTCCAGGAATCTACCAATGGAATCGCTATAATTGGCGCTGGCCGCAAAAATAACAGGAAAGAGGGCAGGATCTAGGGGAACAGGACTGACGGCAAAGTTCTATACAAAATTGTTTGTGGTATTTATTCATGATCGACAATTAAGGAGGTAAAACAAAAAGTAACTCCGCAATAGCAGCAAATGTCACACTGGGACGCAGGAATTCAAGAATCACAAATTCAATTTGAGGATATTCTCAATAGCGCGATCGCCACTGCTATTGTGCGTTTTCGCGTCTTCTCTAACTATGATTGGGTGTGTGATTATCAGTCTCCTGGATCTGAAGCCATTTTTGGCTATACGTCCCAGGAAATTATGGCTAATCCAAGTTTGTGGGTGTTGGGAGTGCATCCCCAAGATAGAGAAACGGTGATTATGCCAATGTCTGAAGATGTCTTTGCTGGGCGCACCGTAACCGTAGAATACCGATTTCATCACAAAGATGGTTCTCTGCGATGGATCTCAGCTACCTATACCTCCCGTTACGTTGAAGATGCACAATGCTGGATTGTCACTGGTACTAATTTCGACATCAGCGATCGCAAACAGATAGAAGAGTCATTACGGCAAAGTGAAGCCAGATTTCAACACCTAGTAACTAATTTACCGGGAAATATTTACATTCTTGTACAGTCTCCAGATGGCTGTCTTCACTTCGAGTATATGAGTTCTGGCATTGAGAAAATTTTGGAAGTCACTACAGAGCAAGTTCTAGAGAATGCCATGCTCTGTATAGAACCAATACATCCTGATGATGTTCAAGGCTATCACGATGCAGTCAGCGAAAGTTCCCAAAACTTCAAACCTTTTAGACATGAATGGCGAATTATCACACCATCGGGTCAAGTTAAATGGTTGCAAGGCAATTCTATGCCAGAGCATCGGGATAACGGAGATGTCGCTTGGCATGGTTTAGTACAAGATGTGAGCGATCGCAAGCGTACCGAGGAAGCATTAAGAGAAAGTGAAGAACGTTGGCAATTAGCGATCGCCGGTACGAATGAAGCTATATGGGATTGGGATATAACTACAAATCAAACCTTCCGTTCTGATCGTTGGTATGAAATGTTGGGATATCAACATCACCTGGGAAATAGCAGTGATGAATGGAGCGATTGCATTCATCCTGATGACTATGAACGAGTCATAGCAGCTCAAAAGGCTTATTTATTCAGGCAATCCCCAGATTATCAAGACGAGTATCGTCTGAGGTGCAAAGATGGCAGCTATCGGTGGTTTCAATCAAGAGCCAAAGCTGTATGGAATGAACAAGGAAATCCCGTGCGATTAGTTGGTTCACTAGGAGACATTACCGAGCGCAAAAGTGCTGAATTAGCACTCATACAAAGCCGAGACCTCAGAGAAGCTATCTTTAATAAATCCACTGATGCGTTGTTTCTGGTGGATACAGAAAAATACTTCACATTAGACTGTAATGATCGAGCGGTAGAACTATTTGAAGCCAGAAGCAAAGATGAATTAATTGGGATTGATGGACAAACCCTACAAAAAGAACTATTTACCTCTGAAGTTACAGCAGTCATCATTGGCGAAATTAACGACAAAGGATTTTGGAGTCGAGAAATTGAATACTTGACTAAGAAAGGTAATTCCTTTTGGGGTAACTTAGCAATAAAAAAAATCAAAGTTGCTGATCAGATTATACATTTAGTCAGAGTTACAGATATCAGTGAACGCAAACAAGCAGAACTCACATTAAAAGAGCAGGAAGCAATGTTGCGAGGAATTGGAGATAACCTGCACAATGGTGTGGTGTATCAAATTATTCGTGAATTAGATGGTAGCGATCGCTTTTCTTATCTGAGTGCTGGTGTAGAAAAACTTATGGAAGTTACGGCCGAAGATGTACTCCAAGATCCAAGTTTACTGTTTC
Organism: Nodularia sp. UHCC 0506; assembly: GCF_034931045.1. Taxonomy (NCBI): domain Bacteria; kingdom Bacillati; phylum Cyanobacteriota; class Cyanophyceae; order Nostocales; family Nodulariaceae; genus Nodularia; species Nodularia sp. UHCC 0506. The sequence continues at coordinate 16,398 of NZ_JAYGHH010000070.1, read as the reverse complement.
ACCAATTGGAAAACAAAGATTTCCTCAAGCTACAAGCAGCTATTGATAATTCTTACTATCATCTTTCTGCCTTTGATATTCAACTGCAAATTCACACGCCCAGTGGCCAGATCAAATGGTTACATTTTCGTTCCAGCCCACGACAATTGCATGATGGTAGAGTGGTTTGGGATGGATTAGGAGTTGATGTCACAGACCTAAAAACTCATCAAACTCGGCTGGAAGAATCACAACAAATCGCTCGCCTTGGTAATTGGGACTATGATTTGATTACCGAAAAAGTTAGTTATTCTAAAGAACTTTTTAAACTTTACGGTCAAGATTTACCACAAATCGAGCCGAAGTATGAAGAACATTTAAAATTTTACCACCCCGAAGATGCGGCAAGACTCAATCAAGCGGTAGAACAAGCGATCGCCACTGGTGAGTCATACCAATTAATTCTGCGGTTGCCTCAACAGAATAACTCTGATCGCTATGTTCAAGCCATTGGAAAAGCCGGATTTAATTCTGAAGGGCAAGTAATCCGTCTTTATGGAACTCTGCAAGACATTACCCAACAGTATACTGCACAGCGCGATCGCCAATTAGCAGAAGCAGCCTTAGCCAAAAGTGAAGAAAAACTGAGGTTAGCTTTGGAATTTACCTATATCGGTACATGGGACTGGAATATTCTCACCAATGAAGTGATTTGGAACGACAATAATTATCGCTTATTAGGATTTGAGCCACAAACAAAAGTAGCGACATATCAGCTATGGCACAGTGTGATTCATCCAGAAGATGTGGAAAGATTTGAACAAGCTATATCCAATGCATTGGCCGAACATATTAACTACAACGCCGAGTATCGAGTCATTCATCCTGATGGTACTATTCATTGGTTGTGTGATCGAGGACGGGGAATTTATGACGCAGCCGGTCATCCCATCCGAATGCTAGGTATCATCATGGATATCAGCGATCGCAAACGTACTGAACAGATGTTAGAACTGCAAGCAGTAATTACCCGGAACATGGCAGAAGGCATTTGTTTAATTAAAGCCAGCGATGGAACTATTGTTTATGCAAATCCTAAATTCGAGCAAATGTATGGTTACGATGCTCATGAATTAATTGGTCAAAATATTCGCATTCTTAACTATGAAGATGAACACACTACATCTGAAGCAGACTATCAAGATATTGTCGGAAATATTTTCAAATATACTGAATCAAGTTATGAAGTCCACAATATCAAAAAAGATGGTACTCCATTTTGGTGTCATGGCACTTCATCGATTTTTAGTCATTCTCAGTATGACCAAGTTTTTGTAGCTGTTCACCAAGACATCACCGAAAAAAAGCAAGCAGATGAAAAAGTTAAAGCCTCTTTGAAAGAAAAAGAAGTATTACTAAAAGAAATTCACCATCGTGTCAAGAATAATTTAGGCATTGTTAGTGGTTTGCTGCAAATGCAATGCAGACGTACCAAAGACTCTCAAGCCATAGCAATCCTCCGGGATAGCCACAATCGAATTGCCTCCATCGCCCTAGTGCATGAAAAATTGTACGGTTCTGAAGAACTTGGTGATATTGATTTTGCTCAATATATTCCTGATTTAACAACTCATTTATTTGAATCTTATAATGTCAGTTCTAACCGAATTCAATTGCATATTCAAGTGGATCATGCTAGTTTGGACATCGAAACAGCAATTCCTTGTGGATTAATCATTAATGAATTAGTTTCTAATGCTTTAAAATATGCTTTTCCTGATGATCGTATCGGTGAAATTCAGGTAGAATTTTATCAAGAGTCTGGACAGAATTTAATACTCATTTTACGAGATAATGGGGTAGGATTACCTACTGATTTTTATAGCAAAAAGTCGAGAACTCTAGGAATTACTCTAGTTCAAGGGTTGGTTAAACAAATCGGAGGAACTCTTGATATTAACTCTCGACAAGGAACAGAGTTTAAAATCTCTTTTACAAACAATCGGACAGTAATATGATCAGTATCCCATCTAATCAGCAGGCTCAAAAAACAGTGAGAATTCTCGTTGTTGAAGATGAGTATATCCTTGCCATCAACTTACAAGAAATTTTAGAGTCCTTAAAATACATTGTTGTCGATATAGCAGATTCCGCAGCAACCGCAATTACTAAAGCCAATGAACTGCGCCCAAACTTGATTTTAATGGATATCCGCCTGCGTGGAGAACAGGATGGCATCCAGGCAGCAGAGCAAATTTGGCAGACTTTGCAAATTCCTGTGATTTACGTTACCGGACATTCTGATAAAAGTACCGTAGAAAGGGCAACTTTGACATTTCCTTTTGGATATATTCTCAAACCGGTTAAAGAGCAAGAACTTTATGTTGCTATTCAAACAGCAATCAACCGCTATGAACATGAGCAGTTTTTGGATTCTGTTCTCCAAGGAATGGGGGATGGGGTAATTGTTGTTGATCCTCAACTGCATATTAAATATATGAATCAAGTGGCGGAAGTACTAACAGGATGGACTTGGGAACAAGCAAAAGAACAGTTATTAACTAAAGTTGTCCAACTCATTGATGAAAAAACTCAACAACCTACAGAAAATCCCATTATTTCCGCACTCCAACAAAAAACTACTATTTATTTAGATAATCTGGTTTTATTAATTGCTAAAGATGGCAGAATTATTCCTATAGCTGATAGTGCTACACCTTTAAAAGACAATCATGGTGTAATTAAAGGTGCTGTCTTAGTCTTTCGTGATGACACCCAACGCAGACTGACCGCAAAACGCAATATTGCTGAAGAACTTGCCAGACAACTAGAAAATCAATTGATAGAACTGCAAAAATTAAACCAGTTGAAAGAAGATTTTCTGGCTACGACATCTCATGAAATGCGAACGCCATTATCGAACATCAAAATGGCTATATGTATGTTAGAACATATTTTAGATAAACAAGGAATTTTGCAGGCAGTACCACCTGCGGCATCTTGGTCGGTCACTCGTTATTTAAATATCCTCCGAGAGCAGTGTGAACAAGAACTAGATTTAGTTGACGATTTGCTATATATGCGGATAATTGATGCCAATTTGTATCCCTTGGAATTAATTTACATTCAAATCCAAGACTGGCTACCTCACATTGCCGAGACTTTTCAACATTGCACTCAGGAGAAGCAACAAACTTTACAAGTTAGAGTTGCCCCAGATTTACCACCTATACTTTTAGATACTTCTCTCCTGACCAGAATTGTCTCAGAGTTACTTAACAATGCTTGCAAATATACTCCTCTGGAAGAAGAGATTATAGTTGAGGCCCAACTCGTGACCAATACAAATACTAAAACTCCCTTATTTGAACTAGTAGTCAGCAATTCTGGTGTAAAAATTCTGGCAGCAGAACAAGCTCGGATTTTTGATCCATTTTATCGCATTCCTCAAAGCGATCGCTATCAACATGGCGGTACAGGATTGGGGTTAACACTTGTGAAAAAGTTAGTAGAGTATCTCCAAGGCACAATTACAGTTAGCAGCACTCATGGCTGGACAAAATTTATTGTTCAATTACCGTTAAATCCTCAAAACCCGGCTAAATCATGACAAACCTAAATGTTTTTGCAATGCTTGGCGCATGACATCTACAGGTATAGTTTCTTGTTGCAACCATATTTTTAATGCGGCTACTCCTTGTTGAACTAGCATTTCTAAGCCATCAATGGCAATTGCGTCTTGTTTTTTCGCTTGTTGGAGAAATTGTGTCGGGTTAGGAATATAGATTAAATCATAAGCGATCGCACCTGGGGATAATTTCTGCATATCTGCTACAGTGACAGGCGATTCATTGACGTGGGGATACATACCTACAGGTGTAGTATTGACCAGTAAATTGGCTTGAGAAATCAACTGTGCTAAATCATCCCATACATGAACTTGTAATTTCTCAGCTATTGGTGAATTTCCCCAACTATTGCGGAATACTGCTAACTTTTGCATATTGCGCCCCACAACATGAATTTGGGCAAAGCCTAGCTGCTGACAACCTACAACAACTGCCCTAGCTGCGCCACCATGTCCTAAAATTACCGCTATTTTTTGACTCCAGTCCTGCTGATATGTTGTCTGTAAGGGAGCAATAAATCCTTCTATATCTGTGTTTGTGCCTACCCATTGATTATTTTGGCGACTAACGGTATTGACTGCACCTATAGCCTGTGCCATCGGGGTAATTTCTGATAATAGCGGCATAATTGCCTGTTTGTGAGGAATTGTCACACTAAAACCCACAACGTTGATCGCGGCTAATCCAGCGATCGCCACCTCTAAATTCTCTGGTTTAATTGGCAAAGGTAGATAAACATAATCTAATCCTAATTGAGCGATTGCGGCATTATGCATCACTGGCGATAACGAATGTTCCACTGGATGCCCAATTACGCCCAAAAGTTGAGTTTTACCTGTAATCAATGGTTTAGTCATTAGTCATTAGGAAGTTACCATCTTTTCCCCCTGTACCCTGCGCCCCTGCCTCTTCTCCTTAATCATTGGATTGCTGAGGGATACAATTACAATGATTAAAAGTCACTTAATATTTCTTTATATCATGCAAGTAACTACAGCTTCCTCCACCACTCCAGTTCCTGGTCAATATTGGCAGTGGCGGGGTCATAATATCTACTACGTCCAGGCAGGAGAAAAACAACCGCAACGCCCACCCCTGTTGTTAGTGCATGGTTTTGGCGCATCCACAGACCACTGGCGCAAGAATATCACAGGACTGTGCCAAGATTTTGAAGTATTTGCCATCGACCTTTTAGGATTTGGCCGTTCCGCCAAACCGAAATTACAATATGGTGGTGATTTGTGGCGTGACCAACTTTCTGATTTTATCAGTGAAGTTATTGGTCAAAAAGCTGTCTTAGCAGGTAACTCCCTTGGTGGCTATGCTTGTTTGTGTGTAGCTGCACAATGTCCAGATGCTGCGGCCGGGTTAGTCTTACTCAATAGTGCTGGCCCTTTTAGCCAAAATCCATCCACATCGGAACCAGAAGCATTACAAGCCCAAATTCAAACCCCCAAACAACCCTCAACTTTACAAAAACTCTTGGGTGATTCTGTGAAGTGGATTTTTCAACAACCTTTAAGCCAATTTCTGTTATTTCAATATGTGCGCCAACGTTGGGTAATTCGCCAAACCCTAGAAAAAGTTTATCTTGACAAAAGTGCCATTACAGAACAGTTAATTACAGAAATTGCTCGTCCTGCTGATGATCCTGGGGCATTGGATGTATTTATTTCAGTTTTTAGCACACCACAAGGGGAAAAAGTTGATGTGTTATTAAAAAAATTAACTTGTTCTGTATTATTACTATGGGGAGAAGCTGATCCTTGGATGAATGCTAGAGATCGTTCCCAAAAGTTTCGTCAATATTATTCTGAACTCACAGAACATTTTCTCAAAGCAGGTCATTGTCCTCATGATGAAGTACCAGAACAGGTGAACCCTCTTTTACGCGATTGGGTGTTATCAATTGCTCATTAACTGGGAATAAGGAGTAGAAGTGCAAAGACACAGGGGGGAAGAGGTTTAGAAGAAAAATAAATTGGTGCCTATCCTCATCCCCTCGGTTTCTTTTGTTACTTTGTAACGAAGATTTTTTAAGCATATTTAGTTAAATTATATTTTGTCATTGTGGCATGAATATAGCCTAAAGAATCGCTATAAATGAGCTACGATAATTGACTACTTTATTTCTAAATATGAGAACTCCAAAGCATCTCCCAAAATGGAAAAAAGTGCAAGAAAGTTTAATCTTTAATTTATTGAGAGGAATGCCTACAAGCTTCTTAGGTAATAGATTAAGAAGTTCAATCTATCCACATATTTTTTATAGCATTGGCAAAAGAGTATGTATTCAATATGGTGTCGAATTTATTGAACCTAGTTGTATTAAATTTGGGAATGATGTCAGAATTTGTCGATTTGCTAACATTGATGCCAGTGGACACCCAAATAATTTGATTTACCTAGCAGATGAAGTTATTTTTAGTTATGGTGTTGATATTCAAGCATTAATAAATACATCTATTTATATTGGCGATCGCACTTTCATTGGACCTTATGTTACTATTGCTGGGCCAGGAGATATTTCCATTGGAAAAAACTGTTTGATTGCGGCACACTCTGGGATATTTGCCAATAATCATATTTATTCAGACCCCGCCCAACCAATAGGTTTACAAGGTGTAACTCGTCTGGGAATTACCATTGAGGATGACTGTTGGTTAGGTTCTGGAGTCAAAGTATTAGATGGAGTTACCATTGGTAATGGTAGTGTGATTGGTGCTGGTTCTATTGTCACAAAAAATATTCCCCCATTCTCTATAGCTGTAGGTGTACCGGCAAGAGTAATTAAAAGCCGTAACAACAAAGAAATTATCAACTCCACAAAAATTTGTTAGTCACCTGCTACTGAAATTTAATCATTGTTTGCCCAGGCAAATACAGACATTTTTAAGTTTTTAAAGTACACAAATATTCGGCTTTAAGCCTATTTAACTGGGAGCATACTACTTTTTTAACGTGATTGCGTATCGCTAAGGCGAAAGCTTTGAAGCGAAGCTATGCCGTAGGCTTTAGCCATACGCAATGACAATTATTCTGTTGTTGCCAAATAAAAACCAGGATGCACCCTATTTTACTTCTGTTCGTACAGCGAAGAGGAGCCTATTTTGATTACCAATTTTTGCATAGTGCTGTATTATCTCTGCTGAAATTTATTGCCTTCTCCATATTCAAATATAATGACTATAGGAGCAAAAATGTTAGCTAATTATGTAGATGAATCACCCTTAGTTAGCGTTATTATTACATCGTATAACCGCCCACATTATCTTCAGCAAGCAATTGCTAGTGCAGTTAAACAAACTTATCAAAATCTGGAAATTATTGTTTGTGATAACTGTAGTAATGAAAATCTTCAACCAATAGTTGATAGTTTCCAAGATACACGCATTCGCTTTTGGCGTAATTCTCATAATTTGGGAATGTTAGGCAATATTAAACATGGTTTTAAACTGGCAAAAGGAAAGTATGTTGCAAGTTTACATGATGATGATATATGGGAAGCAGAATTTATAGAAAAGCTAGTACCAACGTTAGAAAGTAATCACAATTTAGCTTTAGCTTTTTGCGACCATCACATCATAGATAAAGATGGCTTAATAAATGATATTCTCACTGCCAAATGTTCACAAACATGGAAACGGGATACTTTAAAAGCGGGTGTTTATCAACCTTTTTATGAAATTGGTATAGTAGATATGTCTGTAGCAAGTGCTTGTGCTGCCGTTATTCGTAAGGATATTGTCGATTGGGATGCTATTCCAGAAGAAGTTGGTGGTTGCTACGATTTATATTTAAACTATCTTTGTTGTCGTTCTGGTTTAGGAGCTTATTATTGTTCAGAAAAACTCACTAGATATCGGCAACATGAACAAAGTGATACATTGACTTATAATCCC
>NZ_JAYGHH010000070.1:0-8574 GCF_034931045.1 Nodularia sp. UHCC 0506 | reverse complement strand
GGCGAAGCCTTGCACTTACTGTTGGGTTTATCAGTCTCAAACCTTTGATTTATCTGGGTGTTACATTTATTCAGCAAGCCCTAACTACTGGATTCCCTCTACAGTGTTGTATCGTTTGGCAGTTCATCAAAAATACCACTAAATACCAAAAAACCTGGTACGGGTTGACCAGGTTTTTATAGGTTTACAGTTTTGCAATTGTTAAACTTGTTAATTATTTGAAAGTTCAAAAACTAGGGTTTACAGAGCATCTTACAACATCAGCTATCTCACTGTTTCCGTTTAAGGATTTGGCTCTGACCAAAAAAATTTGGTTTTTTGCCACTTAATTCATCTGCTGATACTTGTTTGGGTTGATGACAGGGGACACACAGTCATTTACCCATTGGGGTTAGTTTTTTATATTGTGTCCTACTTTTTAAGTTAGCACTAATTTAGTAATATTCAAATCATAATTTACTAAAGTTGATGTTTTGTTTCAGTTTGCAATAAAATATATAACCTCATCCCCAAGCCCGAATTATGAGAGGACAGGAATTTTTCAAAGTCCCCAGATTTGGGGGCTTGAGGGGGCAAAATAGGTACAAACAAGGCTAAATTGGAACTGAATTTGCTGACTGGTTAAATAGCAAATCTCGTGATTTTTCGATATCAAGTTCCTGATTTTTGAATGCTTCTGCTTTGGCGTAAGCGCGAATAGTCGCCGGACGAGCCTGAATTGTTTTAAACCACTTCTGCACGTGAGGAAAATCTTCTAGTTTCTGGCTTTGGCTTTCATGGGGGACAATCCAAGGATATGCAGCAATATCTGCTATGGAATAATCGCCAGCCACAAATTCTCTATCTGCTAGGCGCTGATTTAGCACTGCATATAAGCGTCCTGTCTCTTTGACATAACGGTTAATGGCGTACTCAATTTTTTCGGGAGCGTATTTGCTAAAGTGATGGTTTTGTCCGGCCATTGGCCCAAGTCCCCCCATTTGCCAGAATAACCACTGGAGGACTTCAACGCGATCGCGCAGATTTTCTGGAAGCAATTTTCCGGTTTTTTCAGCTAAATATAGCAAAATAGCCCCAGATTCAAATACGGAAATTGAGCCATTCTGAGTTACAGGTTCATGGTCAACAATTGCTGGGATGCGATTATTAGGAGAAATCTGGAGAAATTCCGGCTGAAATTGTTCTCCAGTCCCAATATTTACCGGAATAATTGTGTATGGTAGTCCAACTTCTTCCAGGAACATAGTAATTTTATGTCCATTGGGGGTTGTCCAATAGTAAAGTTCAATCATCGGTTTATTAATTGCGAATTAGTATGACTTTAATCTTGATATGAATTCCCTATTTTACCCACAGACACGTTATGAGATAATGGCAAACGTCCTGGGTTTAGGCGTGGTTCTGCTGCATAACCTACAGGTACTAAAACAGCAATCGCTAAATCAGAATCATCTGCACCAATTATTTCCTTAACTTGTGCCTCAACCCAGCCATTCATAAAGCAGGTGGACAACCCTAAACTTTCTGCGGCTAATACTAAATGGGTAGCAGCAATCATGGCATTTTTTATGGCATATTCCCGGCGTTTATCTCCCAAACCGGCTTGAAATTGGGGAATAGAACTTTTAAAGTAGTTTACTGTGCCTTCGTTCCAAGCTTCATTTGCGATCGCTTGTTCATAAACTGGGGTTAAATCTCCCTCCCCGGCGTTGGGATCAGCCGCAAAAACAAAGGTAACTGGGGCTTGAATAATTTGTTGTTGATTCCACGCAGCAGCTGCTAATTCTGCCTTTTGTGCCTGATCTTGAACAAGAACAATTTGCCAGTCCTGGATATTAAAACTGCTGGGCGCAGCTATTGTTAATTCTACCAGTTGCTGAAGCAATTCTGGGGCAATGGGGTCTGTTTTAAAAGTTTTGATGGAACGACGCTGGATAATGGCGTTAGGTACGTCTAAAGGTTTAATTTGGGTGGTAGGATTCACGAGATTCTCCTGATAATTACGATGTTAGATTTCAAAGTACTCAACATTCAGCACAGCTACTGACTCTACGCTATCATTGTTGAATGTGCTGCCCTAAAGTTTGAGCTAAGGTAGTTTTTAACACTGCGCCCACGACAATATCAACTTGTCTTCCCCCCTTAAATACCATCAGCGTGGGAATGCTACGAATACCGTAATGACTAGCAACAGTGGGGTTTTGATCTGTGTTCAGTTTGACCACCTTTACCTGTCCTGCATATTCGCCAGCAACTTCATCCACAACTGGAGTCACCATCCGACAAGGACCACACCAAGGGGCCCAAAAGTCTACTAAGACAGGAATTTCACTTTCCAGGACTTCTTGTTTAAATGTGGCTTCTGTGACATTTATAACGGATGACATAATTGCCTCCTGATTTAATTCAATTGTTCGATTTTATCGAATAAACAAAATATAGGGCATTTAAAGCGATAATGCAACAATGAAATTTTTATATCATCCAGACCGAAAAGATATTTCCCTACCAGGAGTGCTGTATGCGTTGGGCGATCCAGTGCGGCTAGAGATTGTGCGATTGTTGTCCACTCAGGGAGAACAGTGTTGCGCGGGGTTTGATTTTGCGATCGCCAAGTCAACTATGTCCAATCACTTTAAAATTTTACGAGAGTCAGGAGTTGTGTTAACTCGTAAAGAAGGTACACAACATATCAATAGATTACGGCAAGAAGATTTGGAAGCACTATTTCCAGGGTTACTGGATGCGGTGTTAAAGTCAGCACCACCTTTTATGGTGCATCAACCGTCAACTGTGAATAGTCATTAGCTAGAGTCGAAAATGACCAATGATTATTGACTAATGACTCCGCGTAGCGAATTAATATTGCTGCTTTCTTGCATCAGGGGTATTTTCACCGTAAAAGTCGATCCTTGAGATTGCCCCAAACTGGCTGCGGAAATGATCCCACCGTGGAGTTCGACTAAATGGCGTACAATTGCCAATCCTAAACCCAAGCCTCCATGCGATCGCGTTGTGGTACTATCCGCTTGTCGGAAACGATCAAAAACTTTAGGTAAGAATTCTGGCTTAATACCAATACCTGTATCAATTATTTGGATTTGAGCATAGGCAGATTTAGAGAACCGTAGGGGAGCAGAACTAGAGGAAAGTTTCACTTTTTCACCAGGAAATAACTCACCTTCTACTTGTGATTCTATAGTATGAGCCAGCACTTCTACCTTTCCACCTTCAGGAGTAAACTTTATCGCATTAGTGAGTAAATTCCAGACAATTTGTTGCAACCGGGCTGGATCTCCACAAACTGAGTTGAGAGAAGTATCGAGAATAGTATTTAATTTAATATTTTTTGTTTCTGCCAAAGGTTGCACAGACTCTAAAGCTGTCTCAATCACAGAAATTAAATTCACGACAGTTAAATGTAGTTGTAACTCACCGCGAATAATTCGCGACACATCTAAGATATCCTCAATCAGTTTCATTTGAGAGGTCGCATTACGTTCAATCGCATCCAAAGCCCGCGCTGTGGATTTTTCGTCAAGTTTCTTCGCACGCAGGATTTTTGACCAACCTAACATCGAAGTCAAGGGTGTACGGAGTTCATGGGAAAGCACCGCCAAAAACTCATCTTTCATCCGGTTTGTGGCTTCTGCTTCCTCTCTAGCAGTCTGTTCTCGAATGACTTGGGCGCGAACTTCTTCAGCTTGTTTGCGTTCGGTAATATTTTCTAGAGTCCCGACATAACCAACTAATTCGCCTTGACTAGAAAACATTGGTGAAGAACGAACCTGAACCCAAGGTTGACTACCATCAGGCTTGTGAAAGCGGAATTCTGCCGAATATTCTTTACCTTCACAAATATAAGCAGACCAACTAGCGATCGCTTGTTCTTTGTCTGCGGGATGCACACATTCTAACCATTGCCTTTCTAAACTAGTTGTTAAACTACAACCACAAATTTCTCGATAATAAGGATTTGTATATTTACAGTTTCCTGCGGTATCAGCCTCAAAAATTCCAATCGGGGAACAGGTACTCAGTGAACGGAACCTTTCTTCACTTTGCTTTAATTCTGCATTAATAGCTGTGAGTTCGCCTGCTTGTCGCTGGATTGCTTGTGTTTTCTGAAACAGTTCGACAAACACCGTAACTTTAGATAGCAATACATCCGTATTTATAGGTTTCAGCAGATAATCAACAGCACCCAAAGAATAACCTTTAAACAGCATTTGATCGCTCGTACTAAATGCCGTCAAAAAGATAATCGGAGTATGGCGCGATCGCCCCCGACTGCGAATCAGGGTAGCAGTTTCAAAACCATCAATCCCCGGCATTTGCACATCTAGTAAAATTACTGCAAAATCTTGATGCAACAAACACCTTAAAGCTGCTTCTCCAGAAGTGGCTTTGACTAAGTTTTGTCCTAGTCTTTCTAAAGGACATCGCCATTACCAATCAATTCCATAATACTTTGAGCTTGTACCGGGTCATCTTCGATAATTAACAGGTTTCTCACCTTGCGTTCAATAAAACCTTTAATGTCAGTTAATGCTTGATTTAAATCCTCTGGAGATATAGGCTTTTGTAAGTAAGTAATTGCTCCTAACTGTAACCCCCGTTGTTTTCTATCATCTACAGAAAGAATGTGTACAGGAATGTGTCTGGTTTCTGAGTCACGTTTTAAACAGTTTAGTATTGTCCAGCCGTCCATATCTGGCATATGGATATCTAAGGTAATAGCATCAGGTTTGAACTGCTGTGCTAAAGCTAAAGCAACTTTACTTTGTAATGCCACAATCACCTTAAAGCCCTGTTGATGAGCGATTTCTAGAAAGATGCGGGCAAATTTATCATCATCTTCCACAATTAGTAATACGCGATCGCCCGGCTGAATTTTTTCACGATCATCTATAATTTCATCCGGCTGATTAGTAATCCGTTTATCTAATGGGGTTGTAGATAGACTCAATGAAGGTGAAACTTTTTCAGTAGTGATTTGCCCAGTACCTGAATAAGTTTGGGGTAGGTAAAGAGTAAAAGTACTTCCCTGACCTACTTGGCTAGATAACTCAATTTTCCCCCCTAAAAGTTGAGCTAGTTCACGACTGATTGATAAGCCTAAACCTGTTCCCCCATACTTGCGGCTGGTTGTGCCATCTGCTTGCTGAAACGCTTCAAAAATAATTTTCTGTTTATCTTCTGGAATGCCAATACCTGTATCACTAACGGCAAAAGTAATCATGGGAATATCATTTTCTTCAACATCCTCAATTATCCCAATTTGTAATTTTACTCCTCCTGTCTCAGTAAACTTAAAAGCATTAGCCAGTAGATTTTTTAGTATTTGCTGTAAACGTTTAGGATCATTAAAAATGACATTTGGTAATTTGTCTTCTAATTCAACTGTAAAATTAATATTTTTATCATGGGCAAATTGCCAGAAACTTCTATTTATTGATGTTTGCAAATCTATAAAGCTAATTTGCTCAATTTCTACTGAGATATTTCCCGATTCAATTTTTGCTAAATCTAAAATATCATTAATTAACTCCAACAAATCCGTTCCCGCAGAGTAAATTGTCTGGCTGTATTCTACTTGCTTGTCAGTCAAATGACCTTCGGAATTATCTGCCAATAATCTGGCTAAAATCAACAAACTATTTAATGGCGTTCGCAATTCATGAGACATATTCGCTAAAAACTCTGACTTATATTTAGAAGATAAAGCCAACTGTTCCGCTTTTTCTTCCAAAGACTTTCTCGCTCCTTCAACCTCCTTATTTTTGCGAGCAACTTCTCGATTTTGTATCTCTAATAATTCGGCTTTTTCTTCTAATTCTTCATTTAGTTGCTGTAGTTCTTCATTAGACTGCTTTAATTCTTCCTGTTGTTGCTTCAAAAGCAATTGCGATTTTTCTAACTCCTGTGTTTGCAGTTCTAAACGTTGGTTAGTTTGCTTTAATTCTTCTTGCTGAACTTGTAATTCCTCTGTTAGAGTTTGAGACTCATCCAATAAAAGCTGAGTTTGATTATTGGCAGCAATATTATTTATAAATACGCCCACTATTTCGCTGAGTTGTTCTAAAAATTTTAAATGCAAATTACTAAATTTCTGCAAAGAAGCTAGTTCCATCACAGCAGTTACGTCTGATTCAAATAATATAGGCAATACAATAATATTTAATGGCACAGATGCACCTAAACCAGAACAAATGTGAATATAATCATTAGGTACTTCAGTTAATAAGATGCTTTGTTTTTCTAAAGCACATTGACCTACCAATCCTTCCCCCAAGCGAAACTGATTGGCTAAATGTTTACGTTCTTGATAAGCATAGCTACTCAAAAGTTTTAATATAGGCTGATGTTCAGCCTTATCCATTAAATAAAAAACTCCTTGTTGTGCGTTAACTAATGGCGCAATATTTGACAAAATCATCCGAGAAACATTTTCTAAACTGCTTTGCCCTTGGAGCATTTGGGTAAAACGAGCTAAATTAGAATTGAACCAATTTTGCTCATCATTGTTTTTAGTGATGTTTTGTAAATTAGCAATCATCTGATTAAAAGTTCGCGTCAGAATACCAATTTCATCCAAGCGATCGCTATGTGGTAAATTGACAGATAAATTACCATCGGCAATATTCTCTGCCGCCTCAGAAAGTTTTGTAAGTGGCACTGATATATGGCGAGTTAATACGAATCCAATTACAGCTAAAATAATAGAAATCAGAGGAATACTATAAGTAATACTATTTATAGTTCTTTGAGCCGCTATATCTGCTTGATGAGAACGTTTTCGTAACAATATATTTTCTTCATTTTGCATTTCCTTAATAATTGCTTGGATTTCATCCATCAAATTCTTACCTTCATCTGTGAGCATAGCTTGTTGAGCCATTTCCCAGCCTTGATTTTCTCGAATATTAATTAATTTATTCATCACAGCCATTCTTTCATTGATTAGTAAACGCAATCTATCAATTTGTCGCTGTTGATAAATATTATTTGCCGCTAATATCTCCAGTTGTTTAAAGGTTTTATCTATAATTTCTACAGCATTCCTATAAGGTTGCAGATAACGCTGTTCTCCGGTAATAATATAACCCCTTTGTCCAGTTTCAGCATATATCAGTTGAGAGCCGAGTGCTTCCAGTTGATTTCGCACCTGATATGTAAGTTCTTCTTTTCGCGAAGTTGCGATAAGTTCATTAGTACTTTGATAAGAGATGAAACCAATAGTAAATAGAATTGCTAAACTCACAGCAAAACCCATGCCGATTTTAGTTCCAATCTTCAAACGATTAAACATTTAGGTTATTTTTTGTGTCCTTTGCACAGATATTTACAGCTTTGCGCCTAATGTATTCTATATTCCCCAAACTCCACTTTGGCAGTTATTCACAAAACAACTCAAAAACTAACTGTTTTCTTGTTTATAACCCATCCAGCAACTATTTGCTAAATTTACGTTTGAACAGGCAATTTCTGTTTCTTCTGATCAATTTATAATTGATTCAGTTTTTTCTATACAGCTTGATATTAGGTAAGTAGGTAGACAGAAAAAATAAACTATATAAAGTTAAACACGCTGGAAATCTTCACCAGTTAACTTGAGTTACGCCCACTTACTTATTACCTCTTAAAGTGTAATCCTCATACTCAAGTCCAACCATTTCGACTGAGTAATTGGCGCACTACTAGATATATAGTCAACCCCAGTCTCAGCAACAGCGCGAATCGTCTCCAAAGTCACATTTCCTGAAGCCTCAATCTTCACCCTACTATCCTGCTGACGAATCAACAGCACCGCCTGACGCATCATATCCACAGGCATATTATCCAACATAATAATATCCGCTTGATGCTCTAACGCTGTTTTCACCTGCTCCAAACTTTCCGTCTCCACCTCAATAGTCATAGGAAAAGGAGTTCGAGAACGAATCTGGGTAATAGCTTCTGCAATACCCCCAGCCACTGCAATATGATTATCCTTAATCATCACCGCATCATCCAAACCCATTCGGTGATTCATCGCCCCACCTACCACCGTTGCGTACTTCTCCAACAGTCTCAGCCCAGGCGTACTCTTGCGCGTATCCACCAACTGAGCAGGTAAATCCGCTATTTGCTCTACATATATATGTGTGAGCGTAGAAATTCCACTCAAACCCATAGCCAAATTCAGCGCCACCCGTTCCCCCATCAGCAACGCATCAAGGGAACCATGAATTTCTGCTATTACCTGTCCCGGCTCACATTTTGTACCGTCAGCCACCACAGCCTCAAAACTAACTTTCTCATTTAAAATCTCAAACACCCTAGCTGCAACAGGTAAGCCAGCAATTATTCCTGGTGCTTTAGCCACCCATTTAGCTGTTCCTGCTTTGATATCTTCCGATAATAGGCTATTTGTAGTGCGATCGCCCCGACCAATATCTTCCAGCAACCAGCCACGCAGTAAAGGATCTAGAACTACCCAAGGCGGCAAAACACCAAATTTGCTCACGATTTAATTACTATATTTTTAATTTCCAAGAATACTATATCCTAAAATCCCTACCCCCATAAGGC